>JBJSXF010000113.1:0-9500 GCA_046086225.1 Actinomycetota bacterium
GGCCTCCGGTGCCGAACGGCGGACCAGTCGGGCGGCTTCGACCCCCATGGTCGTCGTGTCCTCGTCGTACGAGGCCACGGACCGGGTGCCCCGCCCCCCGCCGGTGCCGAAGGTGGCCGGGACCTCGGTCCGGTCCAGGCGGCGGTAAGGGATGTAGCCGGCGATGCTCACGATTCCGCGCACGGCCGCGGAGTCTACGGGCGCACCCGCCGACGGCGTCGGGTCAGACGGTGTAGGGCCGTTTGCGACGGTGGCGCCGCCGATGGAGTTTGCGACCTACCGCAGGCACCGCGAGCGAGCCGATGAGCAGCGCCGCGCCCACCACGAGCTCGGCCATCGCCCGGTGGGATCGGCTCGTCCGGATCTGCTCGCACTGCCGGAACGCATTCAGGAGCGGCGGCGGGACGCGAATCGCTCGCGGCGGTGTGAGGTTCCGGACGTCGTCGGGGTTCCAGACGCTGCCGCATTCGTAGGTGAGCGGACGGGTGGGTCGGCGGAAGTCGGCGGCCGTGACCTCGAACGATCCGAAGACGGTCACGGCCGCGAGGAGCAAGAGGATGGTGCCGGTCGCCCCCGCCCCGACGACCGCAGCCGAGGTCACCCGGGCGCGGTCCATTGCCGGGATTCTTCCGCATCCGGGAGACCCGGTGCCGGGCGTCCGGTCGAATCCGACGAATCGGACGGGATGGCGGGTCGGGTCGCCCGGATGGCCGGGTGGCATCAGCTCCGGCCGGAGCGGCCGACGTGGGAGCATGGGCCGTGGACCGAGCACGCTTCGACGGACTCTTCGATCTCCGGGACCGCGTGGCGGTCGTCACCGGGGGAACCCGGGGAATCGGCCGGTCGGTCGCCGAGGGCTTCGCCCGTGCGGGCGCGCACGTGGTGGTCGCCAGCCGGAAGCCCGAAGCCTGCGTCGAGACCGAGGCGTTCCTGCGGAGCATCGGCGGGTCGGTGCTCGGGGTCCCGACCCATACGGGTGATCTCAGCGATCTCGAACGCCTCGTCGATCGGACCGTCGCCGAGTTCGGCGCGATCGACATCATCGTGAACAACGCGGCCAACGCGCTCACCCAGCCGCTCGGTACCTTCACACCGGAGGCGTGGCAGAAGTCGTTCGACGTGAACCTGCGGGGCCCGGTGTTCCTCGTCCAGTCGGCGCTCCCGCATCTCGAACGCAGTGAGCACGCATCGGTGGTGAACGTGATCTCGGCGGGCGCGTTCCTCTTCTCGTCCGGAGTCGCGATGTACGCCGCGGCCAAGGCCGCGCTCATGGCGTTCACCCGGTCGATGGCGGCCGAATACGCGCCGCGCGGGATCCGGGTGAATGCGCTGGCCCCGGGAACGGTCGACACCGACATGGTGCGGGCGAGTCCGCCCGACGCGCAGGCGGCCATGGCCCGGGCGTCGATCCAGGGGCGGGCCGCGCATCCCGACGAGATGGTCGGTCCGGTGATCTATCTCGCTTCGGACGCCGCCAGCTTCATGACCGGTCAAGTGCTCCTCGTCGACGGCGGGCTGACCCCGCACTGAGCCCGACGATCAGGGCGCGCCGTCGAAGTAGTCGGAGAAGCCTGACGGCGCGTGCGGGCCGATGACACCGTGCTCGAAGATCCCGAATCCGGTGTGATCCCCGAGTCGGGCCCGGGCCCCGTGATCCCAGAGCGAGAACGCGGCCCGACCCTGCACCGCCGGATCGGCGTGCTCGTAGACCGCGCCGTCGACCCAGCCGTCGCCGCGCCAGACGCCGTGGGTCCAGTCGGGATCGCCGCCGTAGCCGCACCCGACGTTGAGCGGAATCCCGATCAACGGCTCGATCTCGAGCACCTCGGTGCGACCGGCCCGGTCGGTGAGCGGGATCCGGGCGTGCACCGGGAAGCGGGTCCCGGGCCGGTAGGTGACCTCCGGTCGGGGCCAGCCCAGCTGCTCGGGCGGACGACCGGTCGCCTCGGGCCAGACCCGGACGGCGAAGTTGGTGTTCCGCAGGCCGTCGCGGTCCTCCTCGAGAATGACGTGCAGGGCGAAGTCGTCGAAGCGCAGCGGCACCCAGAACCACCACATGCCGGTGAACTCGATCTCGCGGCCGACCGGTTCGGGCTCGCCGACCGGCCGGATGCCCCACGAGCGGTCACGGGTCGCGGTGAATCGGTCGGGGGTCACTGCGATGCTCGTGCCGTCGACCTCCAGCGTCCCCTCCCAGGTGCCGACGCCGGCGAAGCGGGCCGCGTCGAGCAGGATCCGGTCACCCTGCCGTCGGGTGTGACGCGGCTCGGCGATCGGGCCGTACTCCGATCGGTAGCGGAGGTCGAATGCGAGGCCGTGCTCCGGCGTGTCGCAGACGAGCCGGAGCTCCCGGAAAGGCTCGATCACCTCGATGCGGTACGGGCCGACGCGCTGGGCCGTGCGGTCGTCGGGTCGGGCCCCGGAGCAGCGCACCGCCCACTGACGGTCACCCCGGCGGACCGTGGCGTAGGCATCGATCACCCCGAGGTTCGCGTAGACGCCGAGCCCGGTGATGAGCTCGATCTCGCCGGTGTGGTCGACGGCCTGGTAGATGCAGCGGTCGTAGAAGTGGCGGTCGCTGGTCGCCGGGTAGCTGAGCGGGAGCGGCACCTGGTGGATCGGCAGCTCGTCAAGTGGATCGAAGCGCATCATGGCCGGAGGCTAGGACGGACGCGGCGGCAGCCGGGGCCGTGATCCAATGGGGGAGTGCCCTGGTGCGCGACGTGCAACAAGTTCCTCACCCCGTCGACCGTCCGCGCCGACGCAACCTGCCCGGTGTGCGGTCGGATCGTCGAACGGGGGCTCATCCCGGGGATGACCCGCTCGGCCGATGAGCCCGCGCCGGCCGTTCCCTGGCACCTGAAGCTCCTCGGTGCCGCGCTCGCGCTCTATCTCGGATGGCGAGCGCTCCAAGGCATCGAGTGGCTCATCCGTCAATGAAGCGGAGCGGGCCGACGAGGGGTCGGCTCAGCGGCATTGCGTGTTCGGCGCGCCGCGGATCCCGGCTTTGACGAACCCGGCGTAGGCCCGGGCGCCCTCCGTGCGCAAGTGGAACCCGTCGTTGACGAACCAGTCGTTGCGGCAGGTGGAGAACGTGCGCCAGTCGAGGAACCGCGCGTTCGGCCAGCGCCTCATCGCGTCGCGTACCGAACCGTTCGTCTCACCCTCCCAGACCCGGGGCACCCGGGCCGAGAGCAGGTAGACGGTGTGGTTCGGTCCGATCGTTCGCATCACCTGGTCGACTGTGTCGGGGGTGACCCGGCCGTTCGTGCCGAGGTGTACGACGATGGTTCGGGGCAGGAGCCCCTTCGACTTGTAGAAGCCGAGGACGCCGGGGGCGTCCCACACCTGCCGGCTCACGGCGGCATCGACGACGATGCCCGGGATCGCCTCCTGTAGGGCCCACTTGGCGCCGAGCATGACGGAGTCGCCGATTGCGAAGACCTGCTGGGCGGCGGCCGGCGGTGCGACGGTGGTGGTCGTGACGCCCGGCCGGGGCGGGGCCACCGTCGTGGTCGGACCGGTCGGACGGGTCGTCGTCGTGGATGAGGTCGCGTTCCGGAGCGCATCGATCGCGGCCGGGTCGGCGACGCCGCCGTCGGTCGGTCCGGCGATCTCGATTGTCTTCCCCTGGGCCGAGGCGAGCCCGACCCCGAGCATCAGCACGGCGACCGTGAGCGTGGCCCCGACGAACATCCCGCGACGGACGAGCACCTCGTGGACGGCGCCGGTGCTCGTCCGCAGGCGCTCCCGGTAATGCCCGATCGCCCCGTGGCGGATCGGCTGCTCGACGAAGCGGTACGACAGCTCGGCGAGGCCGAAGGTGAGGCCGAGTCGGAGCACGAGCACCGGCCATCCGCTGAGCCCGAAGAACCGATCGAAGTCGACGGTCGGTCGGGTGATGCAGAAGATGGGATAGTGCCAGAGGTAGATGCCGTAAGACCGGGTGCCGATGTAGCGCAGGGGCCGGATGCCGAGGATCCGCCCGACGTCGGCGAGCGGGTGCACGACGGCCGCGATCACGAGGAGGGTCGCGAGGTCGACGAGGAGGAAACCACCGAGGAAGACCGAACGGTCGACCGATCCGCGGTCGCCCTCCGGGAACGAGTAGTTGCGGAACGACCAGAGCAGCACGAAGAGTCCGACCGCGCCGGCGATATTCAGAGCCAGGCGCGCGTTCGGTGCGGCCCGGCCCCGGATCCGGTCGGGGGTGAAGAAGAAGGCGAGCGCCCCGCCGAGCAGGAGTCCGGACAGCCGGGTAAAGGTCGCGTAGTAGGCGAAGTCGATGCTGGAGAAGGAGATGGCGGCGAGGAGGACCGTCGAGATCGCGGCGGTGACCACCATCGCGACGAGCGTGCGGCTCCGGCCGAGGGCCCGCAGGCCGAACGTGAGCACCAGTGGCCAGAACAGGTAGAACTGCTCCTCGATCGCGAGTGACCACAGGTGCTTCAGCAGCTCGGGGCGTCCGGCCGCGATGAAGTAGGAGCGCTCGGCGACGATCTGCCACCAGTTGCTCGTGTAGGTGAGCGCCGCGACGGTGTCGCCCTTCAGCGTGGGGATCGTGTCGGGCAGGAAGAGCAGCGAGTACGCGATGACCGCGGCAAGCATGACGTAGAGGGCGGGCAGGAGTCGGCGGGCGCGTCGGATCCAGAAGTCCCGGAGGGACACCCGGCCGGTCGTGCGGCGCTCGGCGAGGATGAGCGCGGTGATGAGGTAGCCGCTCACCACGAAGAACACCTCGACACCGAGGAAACCGCCGGGGATGAAGCCCCGGGTCGCGCCGAAGATGAAGTAGTGGTGGAAGAAGAGGACGGCGAGGATCGAGATGGCGCGCAGCCCGTCGAGCCCGGGGAGATAGCCGAGCCCCGAGGTGGTCGGCGGGGGAGTCGTCTGGGTCTGGTTCACGAGCGCCGCGGCACCAACCGTTCCGACTGCCGCCCGTGCGGCTCCCTGCGAGGACGGCCCGATGCTACCGGCGGCCTCGGTGGGTTTCGCGTCGGGACGACCGACGCCGCGCCGGTACGATCGCCGTCGTGAGCGAGCGCCCCGCCGACGTCGCCGAGGTCGCCGCGGCGCTCGAAGCACACGACTACCTCGCCGACGATTCGCTCGCCACGGTGGTGTTCCTCGCCCTCCGGCTCGACCGTCCGCTGTTCCTCGAGGGCGAGGCCGGCGTGGGCAAGACCGAGGTGGCGAAGGTGTTGGCCCGGTGGACGGGCGGGGAGCTCATCCGGCTGCAGTGCCACGAAGGCCTCGATGCAGCCCAGGCCGTCTACGAGTGGGATTACGCACGGCAGTTGCTCCATCTCCGGGCCGTCGAGGGCTCGGGGGTCGGCGCCGGTGCCGCCGACCTCTACGACGAGCGGTTCCTGGTGCGCCGACCGCTCCTCCGGGCTCTGGAGAGCGGCGGCGGGTCGCGCCCGGTGCTCCTGGTCGACGAGATCGATCGGGCCGACGACGAGTTCGAGGCGTTCCTCCTCGAGTTCCTCTCGGAGTGGGCCGTGACCGTGCCCGAGCTCGGGGCGGTGCGGGCAGGCGAACCGCCGATCGTCGTCCTCACGTCGAACCGGACCCGGGACGTGCACGATGCCCTCAAGCGGCGCTGCCTCTACCACTGGATCGACCATCCCGATCGGGAGCGGGAGGTCGAGATCGTGCGGCGACGGGCCCCGGAGGCCGGCGCCGCTCTCGCCGCCGAGGTCGCCGCTTTGGTCTCGCAGCTCCGCGACCTCGACCTCTACAAGCCGCCCGGAGTCGCCGAGTCGATCGCCTGGGCCGAGGCCGTGAGCGCGCTCGGGTGCGCCTCGATCGATGCCCGCACCGCCGACCTGACGCTCGGGGCCGTGGTGAAGTACCGCGAGGATCAGGAACGGGTGCGGGCCCACGGACTCGCGGCACTGATCGCCGGGACCGGTTCGTGAGCGAGGCCACCGAACCCGGTCTCGGGGTGGATCCGGACGCCGGGATCCGTGTCGCGGTGGCGCTCTCGCAGGCGGTCCGGGCGGCCGGCGTGCCGGTGTCCACCGGATCGTCGGTCGTGCTCGCCGACGCGCTGTCCCTGACGGGGCTCGGTGACCGGACGACCGTCTTCCGGGTCGGGCGGGCCGTGTGCTGCACCGACCGCGAGCACTACGCCGGATACGCCACTGCGTTCGCGGCGGTCTTCGGTGATGCGGAGGCGGCAAGCACCGAGACCGGGCCGGCCGCGGCGGCCGCGCTCGGATTCGACGGGGCGGATCCCGAGGACCCCGGTGCGCGCCCGGAGACGGCGGCGGGCGAGACGCTCGCGGTCCGCTGGAGTCGGGCCGAAGTCCTGCGCACCCGGGACTTCGCCGACTACTCGCCCGCCGATCTGGCCGAGGCCCGGAGGCTCATGGCGCGACTCGCGTCGGCCGGCGCGACCCGGCGCACTGCACGTCTCGTTCCGGCATCCGGGGTGACCCGCCGCCCCGATCTCCGCCGGACCGCGCGGCGCGCGCTCCGCACGGGCGGTGAAGCCGTGCGCCCCGCCCACCGGGAGCGATCGGAGCGGCCGCGGCGGCTCGTCCTGCTCCTCGACGTGAGTGGTTCCATGGAGCCCTACGCCCGGGCCTACGTGCAGTTCCTCCAGGCGGCGGTCGCCGGTCGTCGCGAGGTCGAGGCTTTCGCCGTCGGCACCCGCCTCACCCGGATCACCCGCGAACTCGCCGGCCGTGATCCCGACGCCGCCGTGGTTGCCGCCGCCCGCCGTGTCGTCGACTGGTCGGGGGGCACGCGCCTCGGCGACGGCATCCGCCGGTTCAACGACGAGTGGGGGATTCGCGGGGTGGCCCGCGGTGCGGTCGTCGTCGTGGTCTCCGACGGCTGGGATCGGGGTGACCCCGAGCGGCTCGGTTCCGAGCTGGCTCGGCTGAAGCGCGTCGCCCACCGGATCATCTGGGTGAACCCGCTCCGGGCCACTCCGGGATTCGCGCCGCTCGCCGGGGGTATGGCTGCGGCGCTGCCGCACGTCGACGCGCTCGTCGCGGGCCACAGCCTCGAGGCGCTCGAGTCCGTGGTGGCGGAGATCGGCCGATGATGGGGATCGGAGCCGACGGGTGAGGGAGATCCTCGACGACATCGACCGTTGGCGCACCGCCGGGCTCCGAGTCGCGGTCGCCCGGGTCGTGGCGACCGAGGGGTCGAGTCCTCGCGAGCCGGGCGCCGCAATGGCCGTGAGTGAGACGGGGGAGGTCGCCGGGTCGGTTTCGGGCGGCTGCGTCGAAGGTGCCGTGGTTGCCGAGGCGCTGGCGGTGCTCGCGGGCGAGCGCCCGGCGGGGCTGGTGTCATTCGGCTATTCCGACGACGAGGCCTTCACCGTCGGGCTCACCTGTGGGGGCACGATCCGGCTCTTCGTCGAGGCGCTCGACTGGTGAACGGTCGGTGACCCTCTACGACACGTTGCGGGATGCGCTCCGCGCCGGTGAACCGGTCGCGCTCGCGACGGTGATCGAGGGACCCGGCCTCGGCGGGAAGTTGCTGCTCGTGGCTGATGCCGCCGAACCGCTCGGGACGCTCGGTGATCCCGGGCTCGACCGGGTCGTCACCCGTGACGCCCGGGGCGGAATGGAGGCGGGGCTCGGTGCGCTCCGCCGGTACGGCCCCCACGGGGAAGCCCGAGCCGAGGACGTCCACGTCTTCATCGAGGTCTTCGCTCCGCCGCCCCGCATGGTGATCTTCGGAGCAGTCGATTTCACGGCGGCGCTCGCCCGGATCGCCAAGGTGCTCGGGTATCACGTGACGGTGTGCGACGCCCGGGCCGTCTTCGCGACGCCGCAGCGCTTCCCGATGGCCGATGCGGTGGTGAACGAATGGCCGGACCGTCTCCTCGCGGCCATCGGACCCGATCTCGGACCGCGGGACGCCGTCTGCGTTCTGACCCACGACGCCAAGTTCGACGTGCCCGCGATCGTCGGCGCGGTCGCGACCCGGGTCGGGTACCTCGGCGCGATGGGCTCCCGCCGCACGCACGCCGCCCGGGAGGAGCGGCTCCGGGACGCCGGTCTCGACGACGCCGCCCTCGCCCGTATCCGTTCCCCGATCGGCCTCGATCTCGGAGCCCGCACGCCCGAGGAGACTGCCGTCTCGATCTGCGCCGAGATCATCGCGGCCCGAACCGGGCGCACGTCGGGTTCGCTGCGCGACGGCGTCGGCCCCATTCATTGACCGGGAGGAGACACGCTCATGGATCTCGGAATCAGCGGCCGTCGGGCCGCCGTGGCCGGGGCATCACGGGGCCTCGGCTTCGGGGTGGCCGAGGCGCTGGCCGCCGAGGGAGTCGAAGTCGCGATCTGCGGCCGCGATCCCGATGCGTTGGCGGCCGCCGCCGAGCAGATCGGAGCCCATCCGGTCGTGGCCGATGTGTCGACGGCGGCGGGCGCGATCGCGTTCGTCCGGGATGCGTCCGCTGCGCTCGGCGGTCCCCCCGACATCCTCGTCCCCAACGCGGGTGGACCGCCCCCGGGCGATTTCGCGCATACGACCGTCGACCAGCATCTCGATGCGTTCGAGCTCAGCTGCCGGAGCGCCATCGCGATGTGTCACGAGGCCGTGCCGACGATGCAGGCGCAGGGCTGGGGTCGCGTCGTCGCGATCACGTCGATCGCGGTGCGTCAGCCGATCCCGCACTTGATCCTCTCGAACACGGCCCGGGCAGGCTTGACCGGCTTCCTCCGCACGCTGGCCCGGGAGGTGGCGGCCGACGGAGTGACCGTGAACTCCCTGCTCCCCGGGCTCCACGCCACCGAGCGGCTCCGGGCGCTCGGAGTCGACGGACCCGATGCCGCCGCCGGGATCCCGGCCGGCCGGCTGGGGCGGGCCGCCGAGTTCGGGGCGGTCGCTGCGTTCCTCTGCTCGGACGCGGCGGCCTACGTCACCGGGGTCGCGCTCCAGGTCGACGGCGGCGCCTACGGGGCGCTCCTGTGATCCGGCACCTCGCGCTCCTCACGTTCGCGGAAGCGACGACCGACGAGCAGGTCCGCGCGATCGAGTCTGCGCTGGCCGGCCTGCCCGGCCGGATTCCCGAACTCGTCGCCTATACCTTCGGACGCGATCTGGCTATCGATGCCGGCAACGCGAGCTTCGCCGTGGTGGCCGAGGTCGCCGACGAGGAGGGATACGCCGCCTACCGCGACCATCCCGAGCACCAGCGGATCATCGCCGAGCTGATCCGCCCCGTGCTCGCGGCGCGGAGCGCGATCCAGGTGCGGATCTAGCGTTCAGCCGATCGTGGCGATCGCGGTGGCCTTGGCCCAGCGGTAGTCGGGCTTGCCGGCCGGGGTGCGACTGACCGCCTCGACGAGCACGAGGTGCCGCGGCACCTTGTAGGCGGCGAGCGCGGTCCGGCAGTGCTCGGTCAGCTCACCGAGGGTCACGGCCGCGCCCGCCCGGGGAAAGCAGGTGCTACTGTAATTTTAAATAAACGAAAAAGTAGACATGTATGTGTAGCAATATGCAGTCTCAACATATGTCGAAGTCTAACG
>JBJSXF010000114.1:0-25222 GCA_046086225.1 Actinomycetota bacterium
CGTCGCCGAGTTCCTCGGAGAGCGCCGACGCGATCTCGAGCCCGCCGAACCCGGCCCCCAGCAGCAGCACCTTCACGATCCGCTCCCCTCACGCGCAACCAACCGGCTCCCGGTGAACCGGGCGAACGACGCCGGCACCGCGAACACCACGAACATGACCGCCCACATCACCAACGCCGGGATGACGCTCACCGCGGCGACGACGAGGCAGGCGATCGTCCATACCGCCGAGCACCCGTAGTTGAACCCCATGCCCCGGGCCCGCACCGGGTCGATCGTCGGGTCGGCGAGTCCGCGCCCGACGACGTAGCGCCACAACCCCCAGAACGACGACGCGATCAGCCAGAAGAGCAGGCCGTAGAGCAGGAGCGCCGTGCGCCGGTCGCCGGCATCCCCGGTGATGTGCTCGGCGAGCACCGCGGTCGGGAAGGGCACGAGCGAGACGAGCGCGAGTTGGAACCCGTTCACCCACAGCAGTCCTGCGTCGGCCCGGCGCACGTAGCCGTAGACGCAATGGTGATTGATCCAACAGACGAGAATCGTCGCGAACCCGACGAGGAAGGCGACGAGCGTCGGCCACTGGTCGAAGAGGTGGTCGGCCAGACCACCCGCCGTCTCCGATCCCTTCGCCGCCGCGACCACGTCGAAGGTGAGCAGCGTGAGGGCGACGGCGAACACCCCGTCGGAGAGGGCATCGATCCGGCCCCGGGACATCGCGCCGTCGGCGGGCGACTCCCCGGTGCTCACTCGACCCACGTCCGCTCGCTCACGCGCCGAACGTAGCAACCGGAATCCGAGCGGCACCGGGACCACCCCCGGGGCCCGCAGCAGGGGCAGTCGGTCCGGTCATTTACCGACGATCCGGTCGGAAGGGCCAGCGCGCTCGGAGGGACTCGAACCCCCAACCTTCTGATCCGTAGTCAGATGCTCTATCCATTGAGCTACGAGCGCGAGGGAGCGGAGTCTAGCGACGACCGGGAGACCGACTCCCGGGGTCGCGGTGCGGACCGTGGGCCGCCCGCGCGATCCTGAGGGACGGCATTCCGGGCCGGGCCACGGAGGGACGAGGTGCGCAGGACGAGAGCGATCGCCGCGGCGCTGGCCGTGGTCGCCGTCACCGCGTGCGCCCGCAGCGAGTCGCTCCCGGGCCCGGGCTCGACCGAACCCGCCACCCCGACCGGATCGGGCGCCCGACCGTCGGTCGTCGTGATCCTCGTCGACGACCTCGACCTCGCCATGTACGCCGATCGCGACCGCTTCCCGGTCTTCCACCAGGAGATGGTGCAGCGGGGCACGACGCTCAGCAACTTCTTCGTGACCGAGTCGCTCTGCTGTCCGTCGCGCGCCTCGCTCCTCCGCGGGCAGTACGTGCACAACACCGGCATCCGCTCGAACGTGCCCCCGGCCGGCGGGTTCGAGAAGTTCCGGGCCGACGGACTGGAGCAGTCGACCCTCGCCACCTGGCTCCGTGACGCCGGGTACCACACCGGCCTCATCGGCAAGTATCTGAACGGCTACCCGGTCGCGGGCGACGAGGCGTACGTCCCCCCGGGCTGGGACGAGTGGGTCGCACCCGTGCGGGGCAACCCGTACACGCAGTACGACTACACGCTCAACGACAACGGCACCTTCGTCGAGTACCGCAACGCCGAGTCCGACTACCTCGGCGACATCCTGAACGCCGAGGCGAACGACTTCATCCGCACCGCGCCGGCCGACCGGCCGTTCTTCCTCTACGTCGCCCCGTTCGTGCCCCACGATCCGGCCGAGCCCCCGGCCCGGTACAGCGAAGCCTTCCCCGACGCTTCGCTCCCGCGTCCGCCGTCGTTCGACCAACCGGATCTCTCGGCCGAGCCGGCCTGGTTCCGGGAGCGGCGTCCGCTCCTCAACTCCGAGATCCGCACGATGGAGGTGCTCTACCGGCTGCGCCTCCAGAGCATGCTGTCGGTCGAGGACCTCATCCGTGGCGTCGTCGACACGCTCGAGGCCACCGACCGTCTGCGCGACACCTACGTCGTCGTCACCTCCGACAACGGGTTCCACCTCGGGGAGCACCGGCTCCGCCCCGGCAAGGAAACCGCCTACGAGGAGGACATCCACGTGCCGTTCGTCGTGCGCGGCCCGGGAATCCCGGCCGGCGAACGCATCGACGACCTCACGAGCGCCGTCGACGTCGCCCCGACGATCGCCGAGCTGGCCGGAGCGGCGGTGCCCGACTTCGTCGACGGGGCGTCGATCGTGAACCGCCTCCTCGGGGGCCCGGCCGAGCCGGGTGCCGGGCGCGACATCCTGATCGAGCACCTGGGCCGTACCGATCCGGCCGTGGGCGAACGGCGGCCGTTCGACCCCGACGCGACCGCACCTGTCCCCGAGGACGCGCCCGCCGACGCGACCACGACCCAGGACCGGGTCCGGGCGTACGGCTCACCCCCGTCCTACGCGGCGATCCGCACCGAGCGCTACCTCTACGTCGAGTACGAGACGGGCGAACGCCAGCTCTACGACCTGAACACCGACCCGTTCCAGCTGCGGAACCTCGCCGCGACCGCACCGGAAGCTCTGCGGCGCGACCTCGCCGATCGGCTCGCCCGCCTCCGCACCTGCGCGGCCGCGACCTGCCGGGCTACGACGGCGCGTCGATGAGCCAGAGCGCCCAGTAGAGGAAGTTGCGCGTGCGGGCGATGATCTCGTTGCGGTGCCCGTAGGGGACGTGCCCTTCGCCCTCGTAGGTGGTGAGGAACACGTCGAGGCCCTTGTTCGTCGCCTGGGTCACCGTGCTCGTCGCCCACGAATAGGGAACGGCCGTGTCGGTGGTGCCGTGGAAGAGCAGGGCGGGCGCGTCACCGGGTCCGATCGACGACACCAGGTTCGCTCCCGACAGCGATACGGCGGCCCGCACCGAGGCCGACGGATCCTCACCCGATCCGTAGCCGACGGACAACGCGGTGATCGCCCCGGCCGACGTGCCCGCGATCGCGATGCGGGTGGCGTCGATGCCGTAAGTGGATGCATTGGTGCGCAGGAACCGCACTGCGGTCTGGGCGTCGGCCCGGGCGTTCTGCATCGTCTGCACGCAGGTCGCGGTCGGGGCCGCCGCCGAGCAGCCCGTCGGCTCGAGCCGGTAGCTGATCGAGGCGCTCACATATCCCATGCGACCGAGCTGGGTGGCCTGATCGACGAGCTCGGGTGAGGTCTTGCTTCCGCTGCTGAACGACCCGCCGTGGACCCACACGACCGCCGGGCGCTTCGTGAGGGTGTCGCCGGTCGGCCGGTAGAGGTCGAGGCGGAGGGTGACGGTCTGGCCCGAGAGGTTCACCGACGAGCCGTAGACGATGTCGGCCGTCTTCGTGACCCCGGGGAAGATCAGGTCGCGGTAGCGCAACGGGGCCGAGCCTTCGGGCTCGAGCAGGTGGTACTCGCACCCGCTGAGCAAGGCGACGATCGCGCCGACGACCGCGAGCAGCCGGAGCGGTCGACGAGTCGGGCGGCGCATCGGGCCAGACTACGACCCGTCGCCCGGGATCCGACCCCGCAGCGAGAGGAACCGCGGGTGCGGGCGGCCGTGCGCGAGGCGCCGAGCCCAGGTCGTGGTCAGCCCGTGCGCCTCGGTCGCGGTCAGCCACCGCACCTCGGCGATGTCGACCCCGACGGTCGCGAATGCGGGCACGACGACTTCGCTCACGTGCTCGGCGGTGGGTGCGGGCAGCTCGCGGAACCGGGAGGGGAGGGAACCGGCCCAGATCTCGCCGTTCAGGACGATCCCGATCTCGGCACCAGGACCGCCGAGCGCGGCGATACCCCCGAGTACGGACGGATCGGGGACGACGATGCCCTCCAGGAGGTGGCCCCACGGCAGCGTGACCGACACCTCATCGGCGATCCCGTGCAGCTCGGCCGGGATCGCCTCGGCGCTCGCCCGCAGGAAGCACGCGTTCGGACGACCCCCGCGCGCCGGCTTGCGCGCGCTGCGGGCCGCCGTCTCGGCCATCGCTGCGTCGAGCGCGTCGAGGCCGACGCACCACCAGTCGGGATGCTCGCCGGCGAGGTGGTGCACGGCCCGACCGTCGCCCGTCCCGAGATCGACGACCGTCCGCGTCGACCCGGCCCGCAACCGCTCGAGCTCGGCACGGTCGACGGGTGCCGTCCGGTCCGGACCGAGGACGCGCACGAGCACGACGCGACCTACGCCCGCCCGGCCAGTTCGAGCACGCGGGCGTACGCATCCCGACGGCTCACCCCGGGGAGGGCGGCCAGGGCGGTGGCGATCGTGCGGGGCGACACCCCCTCGGCGAGGAGCGCGCGAACGAGTCGCTCGTCGATCCCCGCCGACTCGACTGCGGGCGCATCGGCCCCCGGCGGCGGCGCGACCACGAAGGTGTGCTCACCGCGCGGCTCCCGACCCGCGAGCCCGGCCACGAGCTCGGCCGGCGAGCCGCGATGGAACTCCTCGAACACCTTCGTCATCTCGCGACCGACGCAGATCTGCCAGTCGGGGCACTCGGCCACCAGGTCGTCGAGGAACGCCGCGACCCGGTGGGGGGACTCGTGGCACACGAAGGTGACGGCCCCGGCGGCGAGCCGTCGGAGCTCGGCCCGCCGGGCCGCGGCGCGCCGCGGGAGGAAGCCCACGTAGACGAACCGGTCGACCGGCAGGCCCGCAGCGCTCACGGCGGCCAGCACCGCCGACGGGCCGGGCACCGGGACGACCGGGATGTCGGCCTCCGCCGCGGCCCGCACGACGAGGTAGCCGGGATCGCTGCAGAGCGGCGTGCCCGCGTCGCTCACGAGCGCGACCCGCGCCCCGGTGCCGAGCGCGGCGAGCGCAGCCGCGACCCGCTCGGCCTCGTTGTGCTCATGGAGGCTCTCGACCCGCCCGGCCACCTCGAGTCCGGTGCGCCGGGCCAGATCCCGAAATCGCCGGGTGTCCTCGGCGAGCACCGTGTCGGCCGCCCCGAGCACCCGACGGGCCCGGGGGGCGAGGTCGTTGTCGGCCCCGATCGGCAGCGCGACGACGAACAGAGCGCCGGGTGGGGCCGGGGCACCGGTCTCGGTGATGGTGACGGTGATCTCGGCGTCGCGCGAAGCGGCCGCCGAGACGAGGGCCCGGTCGATCCCGGCTGCTCCCGTCGTCGCCCCGCCCGCGAAGGTGCGGGCCCGCAGGGCCGGACCCCGCCGGAACACCAGGCTGTCGGCCCCGCAATAGAAGGGTGTGACCGTGGCCCGGAACCGGTCCGACTCCCCGCCGCAGGCGAGCTCGACTTCGACCTCGCCCCGGAGGCGCAGGAGCTCGGCGTCGACGTGATCGCTCGCCGTCCCGAGCACGCAGGTGGCCCGGCGGGAGATCTCCGGGTCCCGGGTGAACTCGAGGGTCTTCGCGTGGGTGGCGGCGAAGGCCGGATGGCCCCGGACGGTGAAGGTCACACTGGTCCGCGGCGGCCGGGGCACGGCCGGACGGTAGCCCGCAGGCGGGGCGAAGACCGTTGAAACGGCGCCCGGGTTCGGGTAAACTGCAAGACCGGCTGCGGCCGGAATCCCGTCTCCGGGAGGCTCCCGCCGAGGCCCCGACCCCTTGATTTCGGGCCGGTGCCCTCCGCAGCGCCCCCCGGCCGCCGGGAACATCCCCCCATTGGACGACGTTGCCGCTTCGGTGGGAAAGTCTCACCCGAGACGTTCCCCGGCCGATGGACGGTCGGAACCGACCGAACACCCGAGAAGACCCGAGCCAGGAAGATTCACCCCATGGCCGCCAAGCACGTGAAGGCCCGCCGCGAGGACCGCGACTACGAGGACCTCGTCCGTCTCTACCTCGAGGACGTCGGTCGCCACGACCTCCTCACCAAGGACGACGAGATCCGTCTGGCTCAGGAGATCGAGGCCGGCATCGAGGCCCGCGAGACCCTCGAGAAGACGAAGAAGGTCACCCCCACCCAGCGGCGGCAGTTCCAGCGCGCCATCCGCAAGGGCGAGGAGGCGCACCGCCAGTTCGTCAACTCCAACCTGCGGCTCGTCGTCTCGATCGCCAAGAAGTACCAGAGCTCGGGCCTGCCGCTCCTCGACATCGTCCAGGAGGGCAACCTCGGCCTCATCCACGCCGTCGACAAGTTCGACTGGCGCAAGGGCTTCAAGTTCTCGACCTACGCGACCTGGTGGATCCGCCAGGCGATCCAGCGCGGCATCGCCAACTCGGCCCGCGTGATCCGGCTCCCGGTACACGCCGGCGACATGCTCACCGCGCTGCTCAAGCTGCGGGCCCAGCTCGAGGGCACCCTCGGCCGGGCGCCGACCCTCGCCGAGCTCGCCGGCGAAGCCGAGCTGCCGCTCGAGAAGGTCGTCGAAGTGCTCCGCTACGCCGTCGACACCGTGTCGCTCGACGAGCCGGTCCGCGACGACGGTGACGCCGAGCTCGGCGACTTCGTCCAGGACCGCAACGCGGTGGCCCCGTTCGACCACGCGGCCACGAGCCTGCTGCCCGGCGAGGTGGCGAAGGTGCTGGCGGTGCTCGACGACCGGGAGCGCACGATCCTCACCCTCCGCTTCGGCCTCGACGGCGGTGGCGAGCGCACCCTCGAAGAGGTGGCCGAGCACTTCGGCCTCACCCGTGAGCGCATCCGCCAGATCGAGGCCCGGGCCATGTCGAAGCTGCGGCACCCGTCGGCCGACGTGGGTGCCCGCGAGCTCCTCGAAGCAGTCTGAGTCGACGCCCGACCCGGGCGTCACCGAGCGAATCGATCAGCCCTCGCCGGTGAAGCGCGCCATCAGCGCCTGCAGCGCCGCGTCCGTTCCCGCCTGGGGGAGCGACGCGCCGCCGTCGACGACGATCGTCTGACCGGTGACGTACGCCGCGGCGTCGGAGGCGAGGAAGCAGATCACCGCCGCGACCTCGGCCGCCTCGCCGATGCGACCGAGGGGCAGCGCGTCGGCGATCGGCGCGAAGGCCTCGGGCACCTGGTCCCAGATCGCGGTGAGCGGCGTGCGGATGTGCCCGGGCGCAACGCAGTTGACCCGCACCGCGGGCCCGTACTCGAGCGCGGCGCTGCGGGTGAGCGCGATGACACCGGCCTTGGGGGCCGAGTAGGCCGCCTCGTTGCGGGTCGGCATGAGCCCCGACAGCGACGCGTTGTTGACGATCACGCCCCGACCGGCTTCGGTCATGATCGGCAGCGCGGCCCGCATGCCGTTCCACGTGCCAGTCAGGTTGACGTCGACGATGCGGTGGAAGAGACGATCGTCGACGGTGTGCAACGGCCGCAGATCGCCGAGACCGGCGTTGTTCACGAGCACGTCGAGACCGCCGGTCGCGGCGACGAAAGCCCCGATCGCGTCGGTGACCGCATCCGGCTCGCGCACGTCGACCTCGTAGCCGTGAGCGGCGAGAGGATGGCCGCCCGCCCGGTCGATCACCCCGACGGTGGCACCCTCGGCGACGAGCTGCTCGACCACTGCGGCGCCGATGCCCGACGCGCCCCCGGTCACCAGCGCCGTGCGTCCCGCGAATCCAGCCATGGCCACCTCTCCCGTCGCTCGGCGGCGAGGGTAGCGGTCGCACCCGCACCGTCCTCCCGCCGAACCGGCGACGACGCGCCCCTACGATCCCCGCCGTGGCCCGCATCCTCGTCACCCGTCGGCTCCCCGACGGCGGGCTCGGACCCCTGGCCGGTCACGAGATCGTCGGTCCCCACGTCGACGACCGTCCCCTCACCCCAACCGAGCTCGCGGAGCAGGTCGGGAGCTGCGATGCCGTTGTCTGCCTGCTCACCGATCGGATCGACGCCGCGATCATCGCCGCGGGCGCCGCCGGCGGTCGGTTGCGGGTGATCGCGAACGTCGCCGTCGGCTACGACAACATCGACGTCGCCGCAGCCCGGGACCACGGGATCGCCGTGTGCAACACGCCGGGCGTGCTCGACGAGACCACCGCCGACCTCGCCTTCGGCCTGATCCTCGCCGCGGCCCGGCTCGCTTCGACCGCCGAGGCCGATCTCCGGGCCGGCCGGTGGAGCGGCTGGCGGATCACCGAGTACCTCGGTTACGACGTGCACGGCGCCGCCCTCGGCCTCGTCGGCTACGGGCGCATCGGCCGGGCGGTGGCCCGTCGGGCCGCCGGATTCTCGATGACCGTGCGCCACCACACCCGTCGGGACACCGGCGAGCCGGGCTGGGTGGCCG
Organism: Actinomycetota bacterium; assembly: GCA_046086225.1. Taxonomy (GTDB): domain Bacteria; phylum Actinomycetota; class Acidimicrobiia; order IMCC26256; family PALSA-610; genus JBJSXF01. The sequence goes on from JBJSXF010000114.1 coordinate 8,167, forward strand.
ACCTCGACGAACTCCTCGCCACGTCCGACATCGTCTCCCTGCACGTGCCCGGCGGAGCGGGGACGCACCACCTGATCGACGCCCGGCGCATCGGATTGCTGCGCCCGACCGCAGTGCTCGTCAACACGGCGCGCGGGCCGGTGGTCGACGAGGCCGCGCTCGCCGAGGCGCTCCACGCGGGTCGACTCTTCGCCGCCGGACTCGACGTGTACGAACGTGAGCCCGAGATCCACCCCCGGCTCCTCACTGCGCCGCGGACCGTGCTCTGGCCGCACCTCGGTTCGGCGTCGCACGCGACCCGACTGCGCATGGCGACGACGGCGACCGCTGCGGTCGCCGAGATCCTCGCGGGCCGCACACCGACCAACGTCGTGCCCTGATCCCGGATGAGCGAACGCGCCGTGCCGCTGCCTAGCCTGGACTCATGGCCGAACACGACGCATGGGGACCTCTCGCTGCACTGATCGGCGAGTGGGAAGGTGAGGGCGGGCTCGACGTCTCGTTCCACAACGTCGAGGGGAGCGTCGGCGAGACGCCCTACCGCGAGAAGATCACGATGAAGCCCTTCGGGCCGGTCGACAACGGCACCCAGCACCTCTACGGCCTCGACTACCGCATGGCCGCGTGGCGCGAGGGCGAGGAGGACCCGTTCCACACCGAGATCGGATACTGGCTCTGGGACGCCGACGCCGGTCAGGTGATGCGCTGCTTCATGGTGCCGCGCGGCTCCACCGTCCTGGCCGGCGGTGACGCGAACCCGGGGGACACGGCGTTCACGATGACCGCCACCGTCGGGAGCGAGGAGTACGGCATCCTCTCCAACCGCTACCTGGCGGCCAAGGCCCGGACCCGGGAATACACGTGCACGGTGACGGTCGCGGACGCCGACACCTGGTCGTACGAGGAGTGCACCACCTACGACCACGCCATCGGTGGCACGATCGCCCACACCGACCGGAACACCCTGCGTCGGGTCGGCTGATCCGGGCCCGGTCCTCCCGGCCGGGGACTTCCGGCCCTTTTCCGGGTGCGTACGAGCGGGCAGACTGACGGCATGATCGGGCTGGTTCTCATCGTCGTCGTGATCGCCGTCGCGGTGGTCCTCGTCAATCGCAACCGGGAGCACGCGGGCGCGGCCGCCCACGGTGACGGAGTCGCCGCGCCCGCCACCCCGGCGTCGCGGATCCCGGTGTTCGCCGAGGCGATCGGCTACATCGGCGGTTGGCTCGCCCTGGGCGGGATCCTCGTGGTGCTCGGCAACTCGTGGACCGATCTCTCCGAGGCGGTCCGCCTCGCCATCAGCGGGCTGGGCGCCGCCGTGCTGCTCGGAGCAGGAGCCGCGATCCCGGCCGAGCACGATCCCGCATTCGCCCGCCTCCGCGGCGTCGTGTGGCTCGCGGCGACCGCCGCGACCGCCGTGCTGGCCGGAGTGCTCGTCGCCGACGTCATCGAGGCGTCCCAGGGGCAGACGATCGCGTTCGCCTGCGCCGCCGCCGTCGCCGTCGAGAGCGCGCTGCTCTGGCGAGGCCGACCCGACCTGCCCCTCCAGCAGCTCACCGCCCTCGCCGCGAGCGCGGTCGCGGTCGGCACCTTCGTCAGCCAGTGGACCGAAGCCGGGCCGGCCGGGGTGCCGGTGTGGCTCACCGGCGTCGCGTTCATCACCCTCGGGCTGCGGCGGATCCTGCGGGCCAACCCGTTCGTGACCGTCGGGCTCGGGGCCCTCACCGCGTCGATCGGCGCCTCGATGACCGTCGACACCCGACTCGGGATCGGCCTGCTCTTCATCGTGGCGACGGGGAGCGCGCTGCTCACCCTCGCCGTCGTGCCCGGAGTGGGCGCCGACCGCACCGAGCAGGCGGTGCTCGGCATCGTCGGCGGATTCACGCTGCTGATCTCGCTGCCCCAGACCCTCGGCCACTTCGCCCGGGACGCCGGGGTGATCACCGGCGCGATCGTCTGGTTGGTCGGCGCCGCCCTCATTGCGCTCGGCGCGAGCCACCGGGTGCGGGGCGGGGCGTTCGTGGAAGCCCTCGGGGCCCTGGCCACCATCGGCGGGGCCGCCCTGACCGGCGTGCAGTGGCCGGGCGGCGCGCCGCTGCTCGGCATCGCCTCGGCGGTCGGGCTCATCGCCCTCGGCACGCGCCCGGGTCGTGTGCTCCTCTCGGCCTTCGGCTCGCTCGGCCTGCTCGTCAACGTGCCCTGGGCGATCGCCTGGTTCTTCCCGGGTGAAGGTCGGGCCCCGCTGCTCATCTCGGTGAGCGGGCTGTTGCTCGTGGGCATCGCGCTGTTCCTCGCCCGTTCGGGCTCGCGCTGGCGCCGAGAGCCCGACGGCGAGCCGGTGACGACCCCGGCGCCGACTCCGCCGACGGGCGACGGACCGGCCGGGGCGAACGGACCGACGGCCGACCGCGGGGCGACTCCCCCATCCGACGGGGACCGCGAGCGGCGACCCACCGCGCCCGGACCCACTGCATCCCGACCCGCGGGCTGACCTCACCCCCGGACCACGTCGTCGCCGAGCGACCGGGGCGGGGAGGATTGGCGGAGGGCGAGGGATTTGAACCCTCGAGGGGGCTTATCGCCCCCTACTCGCTTAGCAGGCGAGCACCTTCGGCCACTCGGTCAGCCCTCCGGAGAATCGGGAGCATACCGGCCGGGTACCCGGGCCCGGCCGAGGTACATCGACCCGAAGACGGCCGGGCCGTCCAGCCGGAAACGCCGTAGCTCCGTGATCTCGAAGCCGGCCGCGGTGACGATCGCGTCGATCGGCCGGTCGAGGTGACAGCCCCCGGCGACCCGGCGCTGCAGCGGGGTGAGCCGCCGCTGACGCCGCACCGTCGTCGGGTCCTCCGCCCGCCCGTGCTCGGCGAAGTGGAGTTCGGCCCCGGGCTTCAGCACCCGCCGCACCTCGGCGAGAGCCGCGCCCACATCGGGGATGGTGCACAGGGTCATCGTCGAGAGCGCGGCATCGAAGCGGCCGTCGGGGAGCGGGAGCCGGACCCCGTCGAGCGCCACGGTGAAGACGGGCAGCGTGCACACGCGCACCCGGGCCGTCGCCAGTCGCCGCGCGCCGTCGGATGGCTCGACCGCCCAGACCCCGGTGACCGCATCGGGCAGATGCGGGAGGTTGGGTCCCGAGCCGAAGCCGAGCTCGAGCACATCGCCCCGCAGACCGGCACATACCTCGGCCCGCACCCGGGCGAACTCGCCGGTGCCGAGCACCGTGTCGATGATCCGCGGGAGCGCCCGCTCCTCCCACCAACTCCTGCCGGTCACGCCTCGGCGACCACGATCGCCGCACCCCACGGACCGAGGCGCAGCAGACCGTCGACCGGCTCGCCGTCACGCGAGCGGTCGGTCGCAATCGCGATCCGGCCCGATGCCGGAACCTCGACCACCTCGTCGGAGAGGTTGCAGGCGACGATCGTGCGCTCACCCCGCGCCCAGACCCACGCCCGGTCGTCGGAACCCGGGAGCGTGCGGTAGGCCCCCGACCGCAGATCGGGGGACGCCGTCCGCAAGGCGATGAGGTCGCGGGTGAGATGGAGCACCGAGCCGGGATCGGCTCGCTGATCGGCGACGTTGCATGCGGCGGGATCGCCGTACGGGAGCCACGGCTCGACCCCGGCCGGAGCGAAGCCGCCGCCCGCACCCGGCTCCCAGTGCATCGGAGTGCGCTCGGCGTCCCGCCCGAGGCGGGGGCCGTGGAAATGTCCGACCGGATCGAGCATGCGGTCGTCGGGCACCACCGTGTCGGGCATCCCGATCTCGTCGCCGTAGTAGAGAACCGGGGTGCCCCGGAGGCCGAGCAGCATCACCAACGCCGCGCGTACCCGGATCGGATCGTCGGCGCACCACCGGGTGGGGAACCGGTGGTTGTCGTGGTTGCCGACCGTCCACACGGGACGGGCCCCGGGCGGGAGGTGCCGTTCGGCCGTCTCGACCACTTCCCGCAGATCGGCCGCCCGCAGATCGGAATGCAGGAGCGCGAAGTCGAAGGCGAGGTTGAGTTCGTCGTCGTCACCGTAGAACGCGGCGATCTCCGACGGGTCGAACACGTAGGTCTCCCCGAGGAGGATGCGGTGCGGGGCGTAATCGTCGGCGATCGCCCGCCACCGGCGGAGCACGTCGTGGAGCTCGGGTCGGCACGAGTTGTAGACGCTGCGCTGGCCGCGCATGCGCACCCACCAGTGATCATCGGGTTCGCACGGCGGGTTGTCGCGCAGCTCCCGGTCCTTCACCACCGCGTGGCAGACGTCGATCCGGAACCCGGCGACGCCGCGGTCGAACCAGAAGCGCAGGACCGCATCGAACGCGTCGCGCACGCCTTCGTTCCACCAGTTGAGATCGGGCTGCGAGGAGAGGAACTGGTTCAGGTAGTACTGCCCCGAGGCCTCGTCGAGCGTCCACGCCGGCTGCCGCGGATCGAACTGGTTCACCCAGTTATTCGGCGGCCCGCCGTCGGGCGCGGGATCGGCCCAGACGTACCAATCGCGATGCTCGGCGTCGCGGCCAGAACGCGCGTCGACGAACCACGGATGGAGGTCACTCGAATGGTTGGGCACGAGATCGAGGAGCACCCGGATGCCCCGGGCGGCGGCCTCGGCGATGAGTTCCTCGGCATCGGCGATCGTGCCGAGGGCCGGGTCGACGTCGCAGTAGTCGGCGACGTCGTAACCCCAGTCGCGGTTGGGTGACACCGTGATCGGCGACAGCCAGATGCCCTCGACGCCGAGCCAGGCGAGATGGTCGAGTCGGCTCGTGATCCCGCGGAGATCACCGATGCCGTCACCGTTCGCGTCCATGTAGGAACGCGGGTAGATCTGGTAGAGGACGCCGTCACGCCACCAGGTGCGTCCCGGCGACTCGGCGGGCATCACTGACTCGGCGGTCACGGCGCGAACGCTACCGGTCAGGCTGCGCCCGCCGTTGCGCCGGTGGCGAGCGCCCAGAGTCGGGCGTAGGCGCCACCGAGCGCGAGGAGTTCGGCGTGGCTCCCCTGCTCCGCGACCCGACCGTCGTCGATGACCACGATCCGGTCGGCGAGACGCGCGGTCTGGAGCCGGTGCGCGATGAGGATCGTGGTCCGTCCGCGTGCGGCGACCCCCATCGCCGCCTGCACCCGCGCCTCCGTGCGCAGGTCGAGGTTGGAGGTCGCCTCGTCGAGCAGCAGGATCGCCGGGTCGACGAGGTGAGCGCGGGCCAGTGCGATGAGCTGGCGCTGACCGGCGGAGAGCGAACGGCCCCGCTCGCTCACCCACTGGAGGTAGCCACCCGGGAGCGCGGCGACGAAGTCGTGCGCGCCCACGGCCCGCGCCGCGGCCTCAACCTCGGCGTCGGTCGCGTCGGGTCGGGCGTAGGCGATGTTGTCGCGCACCGTGCCCGAGAAGAGGAACGGCTCCTGGGGGACGATCCCGAGCTGCCGGTGGTAGCCGATCGGATCGAGCCGACCGAGGGGCACTCCGTCGACGAGCACGGTTCCCGCCGTCGGGTCGTGGAAGCGAGCGAGCAGCTTGAGCACGGTCGACTTCCCGGCCCCGGTTTCGCCCACCAGCGCCACCGTCTCCCCCGCGCCGATCCGCAGATCGATACCGCGCAAGGCATCGTCGACCGCCGCGCGGTAGCGGAACCGCACCGACCGCAGCTCGATGTCACCCGCGATGCGATCGACGGGCTGCGGATCGACTGCCTCGGGAACCGACGTCGGCGTCGCGAGCAACTCGGTGATCCGTCCGACCGCGACCTTCGCCTGCTGGTAGGCGTCGAAGACCTGCGAGAGCTGCTGGATCGGCGCGAAGAACAGCCCGAGGAACAACAGGAAGGGGACGAGATCGACGGGCGCCAGCGCGCCGCTCGCCACCAGCGCGCTCCCCGCACCGAGCACGATCACCGACGCCACCCCCGAGAGGAAGTCGACGAACGGGAAGTAGATCGCCACGAGGCGCTGGGCCCGCACCCGGGCGTCCCGGTACCCCGCAGCGACGTCCTCGAAGCGCGCCTGGTTGCGCTCCTCGCGCACGAAGGCCTGCGAGACGCGAACGCCCGAGAGCCCCTCCTGGAGATCGGCGTTCACCGCCGCGATCCGCTCCCGCGCCTGCTCGTACGCACGGGAGGAGCGGGACCGGAACCACACCGTTGCCAGCACGAGCGGCGGCAGCACGGCCGCGGTGCAGGCTGCGAGGCGCGGGTCGATGAGCACCAGCCCGATCCCGACGCCGACGAAGGTGACGAGGTTCACCAGGGCGTTGACCAGCCCGGTCTGCAGCAGCTGCGAGAGCGCGTCGATGTCGGTCGTCATGCGGGTCATGATCCGACCCGCCATCTCGTGCTCGTAGTAGTCGATCCCGAGCCGCTGCAGATGCGCGAACACCTTGATGCGCAGGGCGTGGAGCAACCGCTCCGACACCCGGCCGAGGACCCGGGCCGCCGCCCCCATCAGCCACCAGTCGACGAGCACGATCACCAGGTAGATCGCCACGACCGCCCAGAGGCGACGGGCGCCGTAGGTCGAGACGTCGATGCCCGCCCGGACGAGGAACGGGCCGGCCAACGTGCAGGCGGCGTCGAGCGCCACGAGGAAGAGCCCGAACGCCAGGGGCCGCCGGGCCCGCCGGACGAAGCGCAGGAAGGAGAAGTCGGGATCGGCGGCGGCCTCGGCCCGGACGTCGACTGCCGGCACCGCCGCTGCGGGCGGGAGGGCCTCCACCCGGGCGAGGAGCTCGGGCGTGGCCTCGAGCGTGGCGCCGACGCCCCCCATCCATCCCCCCGGGCCCCCCGCGCCGCCGGGTGCTCGGATCGCGGTCGCCACGGGACGCGAGGCATCCTCGATCCGGGCCTCGCGCAGCGCGTCGGGGTCGAGTCCGCGCCACGCCGACGGGGTGATCCCGCCCACCGTCGACTCGACCGGGACCGGCGCCGGTTCGCGCCCCTCCGCGTCGTCCCCCGGCCCGGCGAGGAGCGCCCGGTAGAGCGGCAGCTCCGCCCACAGCTCGTCGTGGGTGCCCGAGCCCACGACCCGCCCGGCGTCGACGACCACGATGCGGTCGGCGAGGGTGAGGGTCGACCGACGGTGGGCGATGAGGATCGTCGTGCGGTCGGCTGCGATGCGGCGGAGGGTGGCGTGGATCTCCTCCTCGACCCGGGCGTCGACCGCCGAGGTGGCGTCGTCGAGCAGGAGCACTCGCGGGTCGGAGATGAGCGCCCGAGCCAGGGCAACCCGCTGCCGTTGACCGCCCGACAGGGTCAGCCCGTTCTCACCGACCACCGTGTCGTAGCCGGCCGGGAGCCGGGCAATGAAGTCGTGGGCCTCGGCCGCCCGGGCCGCCGCCTCGATCTCGGCCCGCGTCGCGTCGGGTCGGCCGAACGCGATGTTCGCGGCGACCGAATCGGAGAAGAGGAACGGGTCCTCGAACACCACGCCGATCGCGCTCCGCAACGAGGCCAGGGTCACCGACCGCACGTCGGTGCCGTCGATGCTGACCGACCCCGTGCGCACGTCGTAGAACCGGGGGAGCAGCAAGCCGACGGTCGACTTGCCCGATCCCGACGTGCCGACGAGCGCCACCGTCTCGCCCGCCGCGACCCGCAGTGAGAAGCCGTCGAGCACCGCCTCCGTCGACGAGTAGCCGAATCCGACATCGGTGAACACGACCTCGCCCGCGGTCACCGTGATCGCCTCGGCGTCTTCGGCCTCGGTGACGAGCGGCGTGGAATCGAGCAGATCGAAGATCCGCTCGGCCCCGGCCCGGGCGAGCTGGGCCACCGCGAGGATCGCGGCCAGCTGCCGGACCGGGGGTGTGATGAGCAGCAGGTAGGTCGCGAAGGCGAGGAACGTACCGACCGTGATGCGGCCCTCGAGCGTGAGCCAACCGCCGAGCGCGAGCACGGCCACCTGACCCAACGCCGGGATGGTCTGGAGCGCCGGCGCAATGCGGGCCTGGACGTCGACCAGTCGCACCCGGGAGGCGAAGAGCCGCTCCGAACGGCCGACGAGCCGCTCGAGCTCGTAGGCCTCCTGCCCGAAGCCCTTCACCACCCGGACCCCGGTCACCGCCTCCTCCACGACATTGGCGACGTCGCCCGCCCGCTGCTGGGCGTCCCAGCTCGCCGGGAACACGGCAGTGCGCAGCCGCATCGCGGTGAAGCCGAGCACCGGTCCGACGACGAGCATCACCGACGCGAGCAACGGCGAAAGCCAGAACATGATCGCCAGCGAGACGACGAACATCACGATGTTCGCCAGGCCGATCGGGAGGAACAGCAGGAAGCCTTGGATCAGCGTGATGTCGGAGGAAGCCCGGCTGACGAGCTGGCCGGTGCGGAGCTCGTCGTGTCGAGCGAAGTCGAGGCGCTGGAGCTGGCGGAAGATCGACGACCGGAGATCGTGCTGCACGTCGAACGCGATCCGACCGCCGTGGAAGCGCCGGAGGTAGGCGAGGCCGAAGGTCAGGGTCGTCATGACCACGAGCAGCACGAGCCCCGGGGCGAGGGGTCGGGTGCGCTCGCCGACGATGTCGTCGAGGATCGCCCGTTGCACGACCGGGACGAACGACTGGATGACCTGTCCGCCGACCGCCACCCCGATCGCCGTGAAGGCATGGCGGCGATGCGGGGCCATCACCCCGAGGAGGCGTCGGATCCAACCCGGACGGGTCGCGCTCACCGGTCGGTCTCGCCTCGGGGATCAGCCATCTCGCTTCCTCACTAGCACGGGACTGCCGATCCCGCGCCCACGATCCCTGACCCCTTCCCACCCGGCCACCCCGACGGCATCATGGGGCATGGCCCACGCGCTCGGCATCGACCTCGGCACGACGAACGTGAAGGTCGCCCTCGTCACCGACGACGGTCGCCTCGTCGCCGGCGCGCACCGACCCCTCGTCACCGACCGACACGGCGAGAGCGCCGAGCAGGACGCCGAAGCGACCTGGTCGGCCGTCGTCGACGCGGTGCGGCAGGTCACCGCCGCAGCTCCGGATGCCGCCGCCGCGGTCGTCGCCATCGGCATCTGCTCGCAGTATTCGTCGATCGTGGCCGTCGATGCCGACGCGCGACCGGTCGCACCCATGCTGATGTGGCAGGACCAGCGCGGCACCGATCAGTGCTTCGACATCATGCTGCGCGACGAGAACGCCTTCGGACTCTGGGTCGAACGCCACGGCATCCCCACGATCGGCAGCGGGCTGTCACTCGGGCACCTGCTGCACCTGCAGATCGAGCGGCCCGAAGTGCATGCCCGAACGGTCGCCTGGCTCGAGCCGATGGACTATCTCACCGCCCGCTGCACCGGTCGGATCACCGCGAGCCAGCACAGCACGTACATGTTCCAGCTCTGCGACAACCGTCGGATCGGCGCAACCGCCTACGACCCCGACCTCGTCCGCCTCGCCGGCATCGACGCCGACCGCTTGCCTCCGCTCATCGCAGTGGACGCCCCGGTCGGACCGCTGCTCCCGGCCGTCGCAGCCGAGCTCGGACTGCCTGCGTCCGCCGTCGTGTACGCGGGGACGAACGACACGGCCACGGCGGCGGTGGCGACCGGGGCGTCCACCCCGGGCCGGGCCGGACTCGCCATCGGGACGACCAGCGTGCTCGTCGACGGGGTCGACGACTTCCGGGTCGACCTCGAGCACCAGCTCTTCTCGATGCCGGGACCGACCTCCGACGGCTATGTCGTCTGTGCCGAGAACGGCCTCGGCGGCAAGGTCCTGGAACACGTGCTGGAGCACGTCGTCTACGCCGCCGACGAGCTCGGTGACCACCGGCAGGACGACCCGTTCGCAGCACTCGAGGAGGTGCTTGCCGCGACCGATCCGACCGACGACGACGTGCTCTTCCTCCCCTGGCTGAGCGGCGCCCTCGCCCCGGGCGGCAGCGACGCGATCCGGGGCGGCTTCGTGCACATGTCGCTCGCGACCACCCGACGGCACATGGTCCGGGCCGTCGTCGAGGGCATCGCCCACAACCTGGGGTGGCTCCTTCCCCACGTCGAGCGCTTCACCGGCACACCCATCACCGAGATCGCGTTCACCGGCGGGGCCGCCCGATCGGACGCGTGGTGCACGGTGCTCGCCGACATCCTCGACCGGCCGGTCCTCGCACTCCCCGATTCCAGCGGCGCGATCGCCCGAGCCACCGCCCGGCTCGCGCTCGTGCGCCACGGGGTCGTCGAGGCGCAGACCACCGCCGATCCCGGCGGCACCGGGGGATCCGGGGTCCGGCGTTACGATCCGCGCCCCGAGCGGCGCGAGCGCTACGCCGCGCGCCAAGCCCAGTTCGAGGCGGCCTACGCCGCCCTCCTCCCGATCAGCGAGGCCCTCCGATGAGCTCGTCCCACCCCTACACCGAAACGCACGGCGTGGTGCGGGCGCTCCCCGCCACCGGACGGCCGCGCCCCGAGATCCTCGCCGAGCTCGCCGCGCTCGCCGAACGGGAGGACGCCGCCTGGGAGGGTGGGCAGTGCTCGGGGACGATGTACTGCGGTGATCACGACCACTACGCGTTCATGGCCGACGCCTTCGGACGCTTCGCCCACGTGAACGCGCTGCAGCGCGACATGTGCCCGAGCATGACGAAGTTCGAGGGCGAGATCATCGCCATGACCCTCGACCTGCTGCGGGCCGACGCCGTCGAGGGCACCGAACCTGCCGGCCTCGTCACCTCGGGCGGCAGCGGGAGCATCCTCCACGCCGTGCTCGCCTACCGGGAGGACGCCCGGGAGCGGCGCGGCATCACCCGACCCAACCTCGTGAAGCCCGAGACCGCGCATCCGGCGTTCGACAAGGCATGCCATCTGCTCGGCGTCGAGATGCGGCGAGTGCCGGTGGATCCGCAGACCACACTCGCCGACCCGGCCACCATCGCCGCCGCGATCGATGCCGACACGGTGGCGATCGTCGGCTCGGCGTGCAACTACGGCTACGGCACCGTCGACCCGATCGGGGCCCTCTCCGACGTCGCGCTCGCGCGCGGCGTCGGACTCCACGTCGACGGCTGCCTCGGGGGCTTCATCCTCCCGTTCGGCCAGGAGCTCGGGTACGACATCCCGACCTTCGACTTCCGGGTTCCGGGAGTCACCACGATCTCGGCCGATACACACAAGTACGGCTACGGCTTCAAGGGCACCTCCGTGCTGGCCTTCCGCGACCGTGCGCTCCGCAACTCGCAGTACTTCTTCATGACCGACTGGTCGGGCGGGAAGTACGCCTCTCCCGGCATCGACGGATCACGCTCGGGCGGGCTGCTCGCCGCGACCTGGGCCGCGATGGTGTCGCTCGGCCGGGAGGGCTACCTGCGCTACGCCCGGGAGATCTTCGCCACGGCCGACGCCATGGTCGCCGCCGTCCGGTCCCATCCCGAGCTGCGGATCCTCGGGGCGAATCCGACGTTCCTCTTCAGCTTCACGAGCGACGAGTTCGACATCTACCACGTCAACGACTTCATGCGGACCCGGGGCTGGCGCTTCAACGGCCAGCAGTACCCGAATGCGATCCACATGGCCGTGACCCGGCCCCAGACCCGGCCCGGCCTCGTCGACGCCTTCGCCACCGACCTCGCCGCGGCCGTTGCCTACGCCGACGAGCACCGGGACGACCGTCCGGCGAGCGGCGCGATCTACGGCGGGATCGAGGGTGGGATCACCTCCGAGGCCGACGACTTCATCCGGTCGGTGATGGCCGACATGCTCGATCGGCACCAGTCGCTGCCCCCCGCCTGATCCGGGCCCCGGCCGATGGCGTAACCTGTCGGTTCCGGCCGAGCGGCCGGTCGGCGTCGGGCAGCCGCCGACCCCGCCGGTCCGCCCCCCAACCGTCAGCGCCACCCCGGGACGAACCCCGCCCGGAGGCCGCGCACCGAGGAGCACCCATGGCCACCCGACGCACCACCCACGGCAAGCGCGAGCGAGAGCGGGCGAAGCAGGAGCGGGCCTCGGCCAAGCGTGAGCGCCGGGCCGAGCGGGCCCAGGCCGAAGCCGACGAGATCGTGATCGACGACGGCGTGACCGCCGAGGATCTGCTCGAGCGCATGCGGGAGATCCACGCCGCGTACGACGCCGGCGAGATGTCCTTCGAGGACTTCGACACCGAGCGCTCCGAGCTCACCGACCGCATCGCCGAGATCCTGGCCCGCTGATCGGAGCGCCGACGCGGCGTTCCGTGGCACCATCGCGACCGTGACCCTCGGTCTCGTCGTCGGTTCCGCACTCCACCGCAGCCCGCTCGCTCGCGACGGCCGCCGGATCGAGCCCAACGGGATCGGGATGCTCGAAGCCGACGGTGTCGTCGTCCTCCCGCGCCACGGGCGCGACGGGTTCACGCTCCCGCACCGGATCGACCACGGCGCGAACCTGGATGCGCTGGTGGCGGCCGGCGTCGACCGCATCCTCGCCGTGAGCTCGGTGGGGAGCCTCCGGCCCGACTGGCCGGTCGGTACCTGCGTGCTCGTCGACGACTTCTACGCCCCGGCCGTCAACGTCTCGCGGCTCGACGACGCCCGAGCCCACTGCGTCCCCGCGTTCGATCCGGCCTGGAGGGCCGAGGTCGCCGCCGCCTGGCGGGCGGCCACCGCCACCCCGATCGCCGCCGGTGGCGTCTACGCCCAGACCCGGGGCCCCCGCTTCGAGACTCCCGCCGAGATCCGGGCCCTCGCCCGGGTCGCCGATCTCGTCGGCATGACGGTTGCCTCCGAGTGCATCCTGGCGAGTGAGCGGGGCCTGCCGTACGCGGCCCTGTGCGTCGTCGACAACTTCGCGAACGGCATCGGTCCCGAGCCGCTCACCGTCGCCGACTTCCACGCCGGCGTCGCCGCCAACCTCACCCGTCTCCTCGACGACCTCGCCGTCGTCGTCCCGACCCTGGCCGGTGCCCGATGAGCCTCTGCGTCACCGATGTCCGAATCGACGGCGCGATCGGCGCGATCCGCTGCGTCGACGGGCGCATCACCGCCCTCGGCCCGACGGTCGGTCCCGAACCGGGCGACACCGTGCTCCCGGGCCGGGGACTCGCCGTCGTTCCCGGGCTCGTGAACGGCCACGGGCACGCAGCCATGACGCTGCTGCGCGGGTACGGCGACGACCTCCCCCTCATGGAGTGGCTCCAGACCCGCATCTGGCCGGCCGAGGCCCGGATGACCGACGAGGACATCTACTGGGGCACCCGCCTCGCGTGCATCGAGATGATCCGCAGCGGCACGACCCGCTTCTGGGACATGTACTGGTTCCCCTTCGCCGTGGCCCGGGCCGTCGTCGATGCGGGGATGCGGGCGGTGCCGAGCCAGGTGATCGTGAGCATGGACGGCGCCCCGGCCGAGGCCCGGATCGGGGCCGCAGCCGGCGGGCTCGACCGGCTCGCCGACTTCGGCCCCCGGGTCACGCCGTCGCTCGGGCCGCACGCGATCTACACGGTGTCGGAGGATGACCTCCGGGCCGTCGGCGAGCTCGCCGCCGAGCGGGGCGTGCCGGTGCAGATCCACTGCTCGGAGACCGAAGGCGAGGTGAACGACTGCCTCGCCACCCACGGCTGCCGGCCCGCCGCGTACCTCGACCGGGTCGGGCTGCTCGGGCCGCAGACGCTGCTCGCCCACGGCGTCTGGCTCGACGACGCCGAGCTCGCCCTCGTGGCCGAACGCGGCGCGACCGTGGTCACCAATCCGGTGTCCAACATGAAGCTCGCCGTGGGCCGCGCCTTCCCCTACCCGACCGCCCGAACCGCCGGGGTGCCCGTCGGCCTCGGCACCGACGGCGCCGCTTCGAACAACTCGCTCGATCTGATCGGTGAGCTGAAGCACCTCGCCCTGCTCCAGAAGCACACGCACGGCGATCCGTCGGTCCTGCCCTCGGGCGAGGCCTGGACGATCGCCACCGGAGGCCACGCACCGCTCCTCGGCGGCACGCCGCTCGCCGTCGGAGCACCCGCCGACTTCTCGCTCGTCGATGCCGAGGCGACCGGCCTCTTCCCGGCGGCGCTCGTCGACGCGCTCGTCTACTCCGGCACCGGCACCGTCGTGCAGACCGTCGTCATCGACGGTGAGGTCGTGATGCGCGACCGGGTCGTCGAGGGCGAGGATGAGGTGCGGGAGCACGCGCTCGCCGCCGCCCGTCGGCTCCGGGAGGAATCGTGAGTGATCCGAGCACCGCGACCGGTGACACCTTCTCCTTGCGGACGATCCTCCCCTACGCGCTCACGGTCTTCGTGCTCGACTCCCTCGCCGGGTGGGAGATCGAGTACGGCACGGTGTTCAGCGCAACCACCCACCGACTGCTCGACGACCTCGAGGTCATCGGAACGGTCATCTTCGTTCTCGCCACTCTCACCGTTATCGGCGCGTCCGTCACCCGCCGTCCCCGACTCCGCTCCCGGGCCGTCGTCGGGTACCTCCTCGTCGCGACGGCCCAGGCCCTCGCCGCGGTCGCCGCGCTCGTGGCCACCGGACACACCCGCGACGACTCGTACCTCTGGGGGCTGTGGGATCTCGTCGCCGCGTATCTCATGGTCGTGGCCGTGTTCACCGGCTGGTACTGGGCGTGCGACCACCTCGTGCCCGGGGGCGCCTTCGTGTTCCCCAACCGTGAGGGGGAGCCGCCGCCCGAGCCCCGCCTGCTCGACTACGTCTTCATCGCCTTCAACACGAACGCCACGTTCGGCCCCACCACCGAGTCGGTCATCTCGCGACGGGTGAAAGCACTCATGATGTTGCAGACCGCGATGTCGCTCGCGTTGCTGCTCGTGCTCGTGGCCCGGGTCGTATCCATCGCCCGGGGCTGAGCGGCGCGGCGGAACCGGAGGATCTCATGAGCCCCAACGTCCTGATGCTCGTGACCGACAACCAGTCGGCCGACTCCCTCGGCTGCTACGGCAACCGGGAGCACGAGACCCCACACCTCGACCGGCTCGCCCGCGAGGGCATCCGCTTCGATCGCGCCTTCTGCACCAACGGCCTCTGCTCGCCGACCCGGGCGTCGATCCTCACCGGCTTGATGCCTTCCCAGCACGGCGTGCACATCGCGCTCCCCGATGACGACGTGTTCCCGAAAGCCCCCGATTACGACGTCACCCGCGAGTTCCCGTCACTCGCGCCGATCCTGCGGGCCCACGGCTACGCCACCGGGATGATCGGGAAGTGGCACCTCGGCAACCACACGTGCGTCGGCCACGGCTTCGACCACTGGGAGGCGTTCACCAAGGGTCATACGACCGACTTCTACGACAACGAGGTCTTCGCCGACGGCGAGACCCACCGGGTGACCGGACACCACATCGTCGACCACTTCGCCGATCGCGCCACCGAGTACCTCGCCCGCCACCGGGGAGACCGACCCTTCTTCCTGCAGGTGAACTTCGACGGTCCCTACGTGCTCCCGCCGACCGTGGTCGGCCCCGATCCCCGCAACCCGTTCTACGAACGCTTCGCGGGCCGGTCGTTCGCACCCTTCCCGCCCGTCGACGACCGTCTGATCCGCTCACTCGCCGCCCCGTTCGACTTCGACCTCGACCCGAATGAGGAGTACACGCTCGCCAGCGCGTTCAACAACGTCTGGTGGACGGTGCGCATGCACAACGACCAGGCCACTCGGGCCAACGTCGCCGCGCAGAACGCGCTCGTCGACGCCGCCGTCGGTCGGGTGGTCGACGCGCTCGATACGCACGGCCTGGGTGCCGACACGCTCGTGATCGTCACGACCGATCAGGGCAACCCCTACGGCCAGCGGGGCCTGTGGGGCCATCCGATCTGGACCGATCCGCCGTTCGTCCATGACGTGACGTTCCGGGTACCGCTCATCGTGCGGCAGCCGGGAACGGTGCCCGCCCAGCGCAGCATCGACCGCATCGTGTCGCACTACGACCTGCTCCCGACCATCCTCGAACACGTCGGCATCGGGGGTCGGCAACCCTCGGCCTCGCCCGGGCGCAGCTTCGCCCCGCTCCTCGCCGGTGCCGAGCTCGGACCCTGGACCGACGAAGCGTTCTTCGAGGCGGAGACCGCCCGGGCCGTGCGGACGCGAGAGCACCTCTACGTCGCCCACCTCGACGCCGAACCCGAGCTCTACGACCTGGTCGCCGATCCCGAGCAGTGGCACGACGTCGCCGCCCGACCCGAGTACGCCGCAGTGGTGGCGAAGCTCGACACGCGGCTCCGAGCGTTCTTCGCCGACCACGCCGACCCGCGCTACGACCTGTGGAACGGCGGGAGCGGGCAGATGATGGTCTCGCGCTACCTGAAGTTCAAGGAGCGCTACGGCCGTTCGTGGGAGGTCACCACCGAGGTCGGCCCCGCGTGGGCGCCCGACCCGATCTGACGACGGCGACGGATCACCGAGACTCGATCCGGGTCAGTCGTTGACGATGTTCGCGATCGTCTGCGGCGACACCCCTGCGACCTCGGCGATGTCCCGGAGCGAGGCTCCGTTGGCCTTCGCGAGGCGCACCGCCGTCGACCATTCCGCGGCCAGCTCCTCGCGCTCACGGGTGAGACGCTCGACCACCCGCAAGGCCGCATCGCGTGAGCTCGCCGACATCCGAACTTCCTGCAGGTCCACCCGACGCTTGATTGCGCTCATGAGGCTTCCTCGATCGCTCGGAGCAACTTCGAGATCACATTCCGGAGGATGACTGCGGCGACGAGCTCCTCGCTCCGCCGCTCGACGACGTCGACCACGGCGCCCAGTGCTTCGAGGAGGTGGGCGAGCTCAGCTTCGTCCAGATCGACATCGAGCCACATCGCAGGAGTCTAATCGATGGACAGCTCGTTCGGTTCCTGGACACCCGACCCCGCCGCCGCGGAACGCCGCGCCGGATGAGGGCCCACTCGGTGCCGCATCGCTTCCACCGCGCTTCGCGGTGGCGATGTCGTTCCCGAACGTTCCGGGGCCGGGGATACCGTTCTCCCGTGGTCTCCGAGCGGCTCGATGTCCCCTTCACCGCCCTCCCCGAGGTCACCTTCGACCGGTCCTTCGCCCGCGACCTCCCCGGCCTCGCCGAGCCGTGGCAACCCGCGCCGGTGACCGCGCCCGAGCTGCTCGTCACCAACGACGAGTTGGCGGCTCGCCTCGGGATCGACC
>JBJSXF010000115.1:0-29647 GCA_046086225.1 Actinomycetota bacterium
TTACGACACGGCGCTCGTGCTCGACACCGACACGGTGTTCCACGGCGTCGAGCGGATCGGGGTGGTCGAATCCGAAGCTCTGCCCCGTATCCGACCCGGCACCACGCTCGCAGTGGACGGTGACCGGTGGGTGCTCGTCAACGGGGCCGGTGAGGAGCTCGGCCGGTACGACTGGTCGGAACTCCGCTTCTCGGTCTCGTGGAAGGCCTACTGCTTCGCGGACGAACGCGAGCGGGACACGTGGCGGGACGGCTCCGACGACCTCACGATCGACGTGATCCTGGATAGGCTCGTCGCTGATCTGGTCGACCGGGGCCGGGTGGCATCCGATCCGGAGCGTGACCACGAACTCGGCCTCGTGCTTATCGACGAGTACATCCGCTTCCCGGCATCCACAGCGTCGTCAACAGGTTGACCCACTTCCGTTCCACAACCCGACCGGCGTACGGTCGGACCATGACCTACGCCGTGAGCTTCGAGGACGACACCGTCACCCTGGTCGACGGGGCGGATGCGTACGAGCAGGAGGGTCCGCTCACCACGTTCTTCGTGCGCAACGGCGGGGGACGGCTCGCCTCGGCCTTCAGTGAGCGGGTGGCGTCGTTCCGCACGGCTCGCATCGTCGAGGTGCGCAGGGTGGCGAGCGGCGAACGGGAGCGCACCACAGCCGGCGGTTACGG
The DNA here is from genome assembly GCA_046086225.1 of Actinomycetota bacterium. Taxonomy (GTDB): domain Bacteria; phylum Actinomycetota; class Acidimicrobiia; order IMCC26256; family PALSA-610; genus JBJSXF01. Next base: position 681 of record JBJSXF010000115.1, read on the forward strand.
CTCGGTGACGTCGGCTTCGTCGACGACGACGTCCCAGCGCTGCGCGCACGCCCCGCACAGGTAGACGACGACATCGCCCGGCTCGAGCACATCCTCGGGTCCGATGAGCTGGGCGAGCGTGGCCTGTTCGCCGCACTCCATGCAGTCGATGTGCTCGGCGATCGGCATGCGGGCGCAGGGTACTGTGGCCCGATGCCGCTGCCGCCCGAGCTGCGATCCCTCGCCGCCCGGGTCAGCAACCGTGGCCGGTGGGGTGCCGACGATCAGCGGGGCACGCTCAACTTCATCGATTCCGCGGCTGTGCACCGCGGCCTCGCTTCCGCCCGGGACGGCCGGGTCTTCTCGCTCGCGATCCCGTTCGACGCGACCGGTCCGCAGTGGGACACCGTCAACATGCCGGAGCGGGTCAACCCCGAGTTGCGCACCCACACGGTCAACTTCTCCTTCACCGGGAATCCGGCCGACTTCACGACGAGCGACGACTCGTTCCGGATGGGCACCCAGGCGGCCACGCACTGGGATGCACTCGCCCACGTCGGCTACGAGGGTGAGCTCTACAACGGCACAACCAACGAGGTGATCCGCGCCGACGGCGGGGCCCGGCGGCTCGGCATCGAGCACATGGGGCCCGTTGCGACCCGGGGCGTCATGATCGATGTCGCCCGGCACCATGGGGTCGAGTTCTTCGAGGATGCGTACCCGATCACGGCCGCGGACCTCGATGACATCGTCGGGGTCGCCGGGATTCGGGTCGAATCCGGCGACGCGCTCCTCGTCCGGACCGGTCAGCTCGCACATCTCCGGCGAGGCGACAAGCAGCGATTCTCGTATCCGTCACCGGGACTGTCGGTCGACACGATCGAATGGCTCGCCGATCACGAGGTCGCCGCAGTGGCCACCGACACCATCACCTTCGAGTGCTACCCGGGTACTGACCCAGCCCTGTTCATGCCGGTGCACATGATCCACCTGCGTGACATGGGCCTCGTCCAGGGTCAGAACTGGGATCTCGACGCCCTCGCCGCCGATTGCGCGGCAGACGGGCAGACGACCTGTCTCCTCGTCGCAACTCCGCTGCCGCTCACGGGGGCGGTCGGAGGGCCGGTCGCGCCGACCGCGATCAAGTAGCGGCGGCGCCGGGGACCGGGTCGGTCACCCCTCTCGGGGCGGGTTCGGCTGCAGCTCGAGGATCGGCACCCAGGAATGGGCGGGGGCGGTCACCATCCGGACGACGGCATCGGCCACGTCGGCGGGTTCGAGCGTGGCGAAGTGGCGTTGGACGCCGAACCGGTGCCAGCGGGGCATGAGCTCGGTGAACACCTCGAGGTCCCACTCGTCGGCGAAGCCGGTGAGCGTCGGTCCGAGCCGGAGTACCGACGACCGGATGCCGGTGCCCTCGCATTCGAGGGCCACCGTCGCTGCGAAGGCCTCCAGCCCGGCTTTGGTGGCCAGGTAGGTCGCGAGACCGGGCCGGAGGTGCACGGTCGAATCAGACGAAATGAAGACGATGTCACCGGTCGTCGCCGTGCGTTCGCGCATCGCGCCGAGCGCTCGCCGGGTGACGAGGATGGCGCCGAGGAGGTTCGTCTCGACGATCATCCGGTGCACGTCGGGCCCGAGGGCGGTGGTGTCGCCGGGCCGGGCGGTGCCGGCGTTGTTCACCACGGTGTCGACGGGGCCGAGCGCGGTCTCGACCGCCCCGAAGAACCGGTCGACCGAATCCGCGTCGGAGACGTCGAGCGGATGGGCCAGGCAACGACCGCCGGCCTCCGCCACGAGGCCGGCCGTCTCGGCGAGGGCATCGCGGCGGCGGGCGCCGATGCCGACCGACCAGCCCAGGGTGCCGAACGCGACGGCGACGGCTCGGCCGACGCCGGAGGATGCGCCGGTGACGACCGCGACCCGGGTCATCCGAAGAACTCGCCGCCGTTGACGTCGAGGGTCTGGCCGGTGATCACCCGCGAACGAGGAGACACGAGGAAGACGACGGCGTTCGCGATGTCGTCCTGGGGCGGGATGAGGCGGAGCGGGATGCGGCCTTCGATTTCGGCCCTGACCTCCTCGGAGGGGCAGCCGCGGGACTGCGACTCCCAGCTGATGTAGGTCTCGACGTTGGGCCCGCCGATCCAGCCCGGGGCCACGCAGTTGACGCGAACGCGCTCGGGACCCAGCTCGAGCGCGAGGGTCTGCGCCGCCGTGTGAACCGCGGCCTTGGAGGCCGAGTAGCCGCCTTCGAGCTCGCGAATCTTGCGCATGCTCATCGAGATGATGAACACGATCGCGGCATCACCGTGCTCCCGCGCAGCGTCGCGCAGGTGCGGAATGCACGCCTGCGTGAGCCCGAGGGTCCCCCAGACGTTGACCTCGAAGATCTTGCGCCACTTGGCGAGGTCGACGGTCGCCGCGGGCTCGAAGGAGTCCATCCGGAATGCGTTGTTCACCAAGCCGTCGAGCCGCCCGTGCCGGTCGATCGTGGTGGTGACCAGCGCCGCGACCTGCTCGGGGTCGGTGAGGTTGGTCGGGACGACGGTCGCTTGTCCACCCGCCGCGGTGATCTCGCCGCGGACCTGCTCGAGGTACTCGGCATTCCGGGCTGCGAGCACCACGGTGGCGCCCTCCCGGGCGAGGGCCCGGGCGTTGGCCTGTCCGAGACCCGGGCCGACCCCGGAGACGATGACGACCTTCCCATTCATCAGCATGGGCGGCAGGTTGTCACACGGCGCCCGGAGCCGGGAAATGCCGAGAAGCGGTACTGGTCAACCCGCGAGTCGACCGCGTGCCATGCGTTCGCGGACGAGCGGCTCGAAATGCTCGAGCGGGAGCGTGTCGTACTCGGGATCGAACGCGATCTGGTCCCACTCGTCGGCGAAGCGGGCGGCCAGATCGAACCACGGCTCGGCGCGGTAACGCTCGCGGGCGTCGGGATCGGCGCCGAAGTGGTGGTAGTAGTGCCGGCCCTGGAAGTCCTGATGGACGCGGATCATCTCGTAGACCTCGTCGCGGACGTACGGCCGGATGATCGCCGCCGCGATCTCGGGGTGGTTGGGCACGCTGATCGCCTTGCCGATGTCGTGCAGGAGCGACGCGAAGACGACTTCGGGGTCGGCGCCCGCCCGCTCGGCGCGGGTCGCGGTCTGGAGTGAGTGCTCGAGCTGGTCGACCGCGAATCCGTCGGTGATGCCGGCGAGTGACCGGAGCAGCTCGAGGGTGCGCTCGGCGACGCGGCCCTGGTTCGCGGCCGTCTCGGCCCCGATGACCGCCCACTGATCGGCGGTCGACTCGTCCATCCGGGTGAAGGTGCTCGTCATGACGGCGAGGCTAGGCGAGGAGCGACTCGAGGATGGCGGTCAGCTCGATGGGTCGATCGCCCTGGACGCTGTGCCCGGCCCCGTCGACGACGATGACGGTGGCATCCGGTCGTCGCCGCCGGAGTTCGGCCACGTCGGCGTCGTCGACGACGGGGGAGTCGGCGCCGCGTACGAGCACCACCGGGGTGGTCGAGGCACCGACTGCTTCCCAGAGTTCCTCGATGCCGGGAACGACAGATCCCGTCGGCCCGTCGCCGGAGCCCCGGCGGGGCAGGTCGTAGCGCCAGCGCCACCGACCGTCCGGCAGCTCGACGGCGTTGTGGAGCACCCCGCGGCGCAGTGATGATTCCGATCGGGTGGGGTTGAAGGCGATGGTCCGCTCGAGGATCTCCTCGAACGAGGCGAAGTGCTCGGGACCGTCGATGAAGGCCGCCACGGCGCTCGACTTCTCGCGGTCGACTCCCGGGGTGACGTCGACGAGGACGAGGTGCCGGACGAGGTCGGGAGCCCGTCGGGTGAGCGCGATCGAGCTGAGGCCGCCGAGCGACATGCCGACCACGGCTTTCGCTTGCGGTGCGAGGATCCGGATCGCCGATTCGAGCGCGATGGCGTTCTCCGTCGGCCAGTAGGCGTGGTCGTCGCGGTGGGAGGAATGCCCGTGGCCGGGGAGATCGATCGCGACGAGCGGTCGCCCGAGCGCGAGAGCCACGGTGTCCCACGTGTGGGCGTTCTGGGCGCCGCCGTGGACGAGCACCAGTTCCGGTTCACCGACTCCCCAGCGGAGCGCGCTGATCAGGCCTTTCGGGCTCTCGATGGCGACCCGGGTCACCGTCGGCGTGCCGGTCCACGGCAGGCCGAACTCGGCGGCGTTTTCGGCCAGGAGGGAGAACTCGTCGTACACGCCTCCAGTGGATCTCACGGGGCCAGACCGGTGCAACTGCGGCGGAGCTGCCAGCGGCCGATAGCCGCGTCGGCGTCGGCCCCGGAGAGCGGGATGGGAGAGCCGTCACGGATGTACGCCGGTGCGAATCGGTATCCGTCGATCCGACGCCCGGTGGCGGTGACGAAGAGCACGCCGGTCTCGGCGGAGGGTCCGGGTGGTGAGTAGAACGCGAAGTTTCCGAGACCGTATGCGACGAACGCCCCATTCAGACGCCCCGCGCCCTGGAGCCGATGGGCGTGGCTGCCCACGACGATGTCCGCCCCGGCCGCGACCAGTCGGCGAGCAAGGATCGTCTGACGTTCCGACGGACAGACCATCCGCTCGACGCCCCAATGGAGGAACACCACAACCGTGTCGCTCGTGCGGCGTGCCGCCCGGACCGCTACCTCCAGTCGGGCGATGTCCTTCGCCGACGCCAGACCCGGCTGACCGACGGTCGCTGTCCAGCTCCGGATCAAGTGGTCATCGAGGACCTGGGTTGCACCGATCACGGCAACTCGACTTCCGCGAACCGTGAGGCGGTGGGGGGCGTACGCCTCGCGTGCGTTCCGACCGATGCCGACCACGGGGTATCCGCTGGACCGGATGGCGAGCAGCGAGTCGGCGAGGCCGATCCGCCCGTAATCGAGCCCGTGATTATTTGCCATAGAGGCTATGTCGACGCCGCCCGCCGCCAGCGCGGTCAAGGCAGTCGGCGGCGCACGGAATGTGAAGAGCTTGGGTTGAGGAGTGCCGCGAGTTGTGATTGCCGTTTCGAGGTTGACGACGGCGATGTCGGCGCGGCGGAGCAGGGGAGCGGCTGCCGCGAGGACGGATGCCGGGTCGGTATCGAGCTTTCCGCGGAGGACGCCCTCGAAGTGAACATCCCCGGCGAAACCGAAGGTGACGGGCTGGATCCTGCGGATCGTCATCGGCGCCTCCGATGACGGATCGAGACCGGATGCGCGACCTGGAGCATCGGCCGTGATCTGATCCGGAGCCGCGGACCGGTCGGCGCCGGATGCGCAGGATACGGTCGCGAGCAGGATGAGTGCGGCGGCCGCAGTGTTCCGTTGCCACACCACCGGACGATCGTACTTACAATCAGACTCCGTGCTGCGTTCCCCGCAGGCGTACCGCAGGCTCGCCCTCCTCGTCCTCGTGCTCCTCGTGATTCTCGTGGCGAGCGGTGCCGCCGTTCGGCTCACCAGTTCGGGACTGGGTTGTGCCGACTGGCCCGCATGCAACGAGAACCAGCTCATCGACGTCTCATCCCGGCACGCCGCGATCGAGCAGCTCAACCGGCTGTTCTCGGGACTCATCGGCGTCCCGATCGTGCTCCTGCTCGTCGCCGGGTACCGGCAGCGCCCTCGACGCCCCGACCTCATCCGGCCCCTCTGGGCGATGTTCGGGCTCTTCGTGGCCGAGGCGGTCGTCGGCGGCCTGTCGGTGCTCCTGGAGCTCGCCTGGTTCAGCGTCGCTGCCCATTTCCTCCTCGCCATGGGCATCGTGGCGCTCGCGGCGCTGGCGGTGCGGCGGGCCGCCGGGGCGGAACCCGGTGCGGGTGCGGTTCCCTGCGAGCCGTGGCTGCGCCGTTCAGCCGGGGTCATCCTCGTCGGCACGCTCTGGGTGCTGGTGTGGGGCACCCTGCTGACTGCGGCCGGTCCCCACGGGGGTGACGAGCTCGCCGACCGGCTCTCCTGGCCGATCCCGACGGTCGCCCGGGTGCACGCGATCTCGGTCGACATCCTCGTCGCTCTCGTCCTGGTCGTGACGGTCATCGCATCGCGACGGCGGGCGGCCGCTCCGCTGCTCCGAGCGCTCGGCTGGACGATGGCCGCCATGGTGACCCAGGGCACGCTCGGTTACGTGCAGTACCTGAGGGACATCCCGGCGTCCCTCGTGTGGTTCCACGTGGTGGGAGCGACGCTCGTCACCCTGGCCGTTTTCGAACTGGCGATGACCGCCGGTGCCCGGGGAGCGGGCACGAAGCCGCAGCCGATCCCGATCGATTCGCGCTGACGCCATCACGGCTGTGCCAATGTGGATCCGTGGAGGTCCACCTCGTCGACGGCACCTACGAGCTCTTCCGGCAGTACCTCGCACCACGACCCGGTCACCTCGACCCGTCCGGCATCGAGGTGTCGGGGGTTCGTGGCGTGGTCCAGTCGGTGCTCGGCCTGCTCGAGGCGGGCGCCACGCACGTCGGGGTCGCGACCGATCACACCGTCGAATCCTTCCGGAACGATCTCTGGGCCGGCTACAAGACCGGCGAGGGGCTCGACCCTGACCTCTTCGCCCAGTTCCCGCTCGTGGAGGACGCGCTGGCTGCGCTCGGCGTCGCGGTCTGGCCGATGGTCGAGTACGAAGCCGACGACGGTTTGGCGAGCGCGGCGGCGGTCGCAGTGGGAGACCACCGGGTCACCCGGGTGTTCGTGTGCACCCCCGACAAGGACCTCGCCCAGTGCGTCGGCGGGAAAGTCGTCATGTTCGATCGGCGGCGCGAGATCGTCCTCGACGCGGCAGGAATCCGGGACAAGTACGGGGTCGGACCCGGGGTGATTCCCGATTGGCTCGCCCTGGTGGGCGATACCGCCGACGGGTTCCCCGGCCTGCCGGGTTTCGGGGCGAAGACGGCGGCGGCGCTCCTCGAGCGGTTCGGACGACTCGAAGCGATCCCGGATGATCCCGGAGCCTGGAACGGGACCGGGGTCCGCGGCGCGACACGCCTGGCGGGCGTCCTCGCCGAGCAGCGCGGCGATGCGGCCCTGTTCAAGGACCTCGCGACCCTCCGCCGTGACGCGCCGGTCGGGTCGGTCGACGACTGGCGCTGGCGGGGGCCGGCGCCCGGGTTCGCCGCTTGGTGCGAACGGCTCGGATCGCCGAGACTCGGGATCCGGGCCGAGCGGCTCGCCCGGGAGAGGGGAGTGCGGTGAGCATCACCATCGATCGGTCGCATCCGCGGATCGCGCGGGTCGTCCTCGACCGTCCGGAACGGCTGAACGCCATGAACTACGCGGTTGTGAAGGGTCTGTACGACGCCTTCGACGAGCTGGCCGAGGACCGAACGTGTCGGGTCATCATCCTGACCGGCGCGGGCCGGGGATTCTGCGCCGGGCTCGACCTGACCGAAGGTGCGAGCCCACCGGGCGCAACCGATTCGGGCCGTCCCCAGGCCGGTATGCGGGTGCAGCAGCTGATTGCCGGGCTCGTGCCCCGGATGCGCTCGGTGCCCCAGCCGATCATCGCTGCGGTGAACGGTGCGGCGTCCGGTGGCGGCCTCGCCCTCTCGCTGGCGAGCGACATCCGCATCGCTGCCGCCTCGGCCCGGTTCAACGTGGCGTTCATCCGGGTCGGCCTCTCGGGGTGCGACATCGGCGTCTCGTGGCTGCTCCCTCGTCTCGTCGGAGCCTCCCGGGCCTTCGAGATGCTCCTCACCGGCCGGATGGTCGACGCCGCCGAGGCCGATCGGATCGGGCTCGTGAGTCGGGTGGTCCCCGACGAGGAACTGATGGCGGCCGCACTGGCCACCGCCGAGACGATCGTGGGGAACAGCCCGTTCGGGGTCCGCATGACGAAGGAGGTCATGTGGAGCCAACTCGAGATCGGCTCGTTGACTGCGGGAATCGATCTCGAGAACCGCACCCAGGTGCTCTCCAGCTTCACCGGTGACCTGGTCGAGGCGATGGCCGCGTTCGCCGAGAAGCGGCCGGCCCGATTCGGGGACGGGTAGTGGCCGGGGCCGGCGAGCGGATCGCTCTCGTCACCGGCGGTGGCCGGGGCATCGGCCGGGCCATCGCCGTTGGTCTCGCCGCCGATGGGATCTCGGTCGCGGTCAACTATCGCCGCGATCGGGACGCTGCGCTCGAGACCGTCGCCGCGGCGGAGCGGGCGGGAGCCCGGGCGATCGCGGTCGCTGGTTCGGTCGACGACTACACCGCGTGTGAGGCGGTGGTCGAGGAGACGCTCGCCGCCTTCGGGCGGATCGACATCCTGGTGTGCAACGCGGGTGTCGCGTCGCGCGGGCGTTCGGTGGCCGGTACCGACGCCGATGAAGTCGAGCGACTCTTCCGGGTGCACGCCTTCGGCGCGTGGGCGTGCAGCAAGCTGGTCCTGCCATCGATGCGTGAGCAACCCCGCGGCGACATCGTCATGATCTCCAGCGCCGCCACCGTGCACATGGCCGCGAACTCGGCGCCCTACAACATGGCGAAAGCCGCGCTCGAGGCGCTCGCCGCGGGTCTGGCGAAGGAGGAACGCCGGCACGGCATCCACGTCAACGTCGTCGCTCCCGGTCTCGTCGATACCGAAATGGGCCGCCGGCTCGTCAAGGGGGCAATGGGCGTCGAGGACATCCGCTCGATCGATGCGGGCAGTCCGTTCGGGCACGTCTGCACGCCCGAGGAGGTCGCCGACGCGGTTCGCTTCCTGGTGTCGGACCGTGCCTCGTACATCACCGGGCAGCGCATCGGTGTCGACGGCGGCACCTTCTGATCCGTGGCCCTGCTCGTTCTCGTCTGGGTCATCGCCGAGTTGGTGGTGGCTGCGCTCGTCGCCGATGCGATCGGGATCCTGCGGACGGTCTTCGCCCTCGCCGCCTGCTCGATGCTCGGCATCGTGGTTGCGGTCGCGGCCGGGCGGGACGCGTTCGCTCGCGTCGCCGAGCGCACCGCCCGTGGGCAGGTGCCGGGTGATGAGCTGCTCGACGGGGCGATCGTGCTCGCCGGCGGAACGCTGCTGGTCGTGCCGGGTTTCATCGGCGCCGCGTTGGGTCTGGTGCTGCTGTTCCCGGTGACCCGTATCGCCACTCGACGGATCGTCGGGCGGAGGATTCGGCGGCGACTGGGCTCCGGCGGGACGGGCGGGCAGACCCCGCCGGACGACGTCATCGACGTCTGACCCGACGATCGCATCCGCCGACCGGTCGGTCAGCCCCCGAGGAGCTCGGGCGCCACGGGGCAATCAGTCCGGGATGCGACCACGGCGGGTTCGGCCGCCCCACCCGGACCGATCGCCCGGGTGAACCGGTCGATCGCGACACTGGCGGTTTCGTTCGGATCGAGGGTCCGTTCGATCCGCCCGGCCAGGACGGTCGGGAGGCAGCGGCCCTCACCCCCGATCAGCCAGGACGCGGCGGGTGCGAGCGCCGCGTGCACTTCGTCGAATCCGGCGGCCACCACCGCTCGGTCGGGTCCGATCACGACGGCGGGAACGAGGAGCACGCCGGCTGGGTAGGGCGGCTGCTCCCACGTATCGATGACGCGGATGGTCCGATCGGAGCGACGGTGCCGGAGCCGGGCGACGGGATCGGCCCCCCGAGCGCGGACGGCGACGACCGGGAGGTCGATCCGCTCGACCATGGCCTCGTCGATCGCTGCGTCCCACCCGAGGGCCACGACGCCGGAGTGGTCGTCGAGGAGCGGCAGGGCGGCGGCCAGGTGGCGTCCGGTGGCATCGTCCCGGAGTCGCTCGATGATCCGCCGGGCCTCGCCGGCGGGCTCGGTGGCGGTGAGGAGACGGCTGCAGGCCCAGAGCAGCGGCGCGTGATCGGCATGGTGAGCCAGGAGCCGACGGCAGGCGACGACCAGGGATGCGGGATCATCGGCGTAGCCCGCGAGTGCAGCCGTCGCCTCGGCGGCCAGGTCGTCACCCCCGCCCCGGCGGGCGAGCGCCCGCAGTCGTTCGGCCGGGGTGATATCGCCCCACATCGGCGTGGAGCCTACGGCGTGGGGTAGCGGGTACAGGCCCGGAGGTCGGCCGTCACGGCGGAGAATGCAGGCCCAAGCGCGGCGAGTGCGCCCAGCGCCCGCACGTCGCCGGCCAGCCGGAGTCGGCCGGCCGCGAGTCGGGTCTGGGCGTTGGTCGTGCCGAGCGCGACCGCTGCGGCGGTCTCGGCGTCGCACCGGACGACGGTCTCGGGTACCGCTGCGAGCGGGTCGCGACCGTGCTCGATTCGGACCGCGGGCGTCTCGACGACGAAGCGGAAATCGGCTCCGGACCCGTCGACGACAAAGCGAACCGCGCCGATCGGGTGGTCGGCGGCAACTGCGATACCGGCGACGGCATCGGCGAACTCGTCGATCCAGGTCGCAGACAGGAACTCCGGCACCCGCGCACGGTAGGCCACGGTTGCGCTGCGGGACGTAGCCTGCCCCGGTGCCCCCCGTCGTCCGGCCCTCGGCTGCATTCCCGGACGCCCTGCTGGCCGCGGCGGAGGCGGTCGAGCGGCGGATCGCCGACCTCCTCGGCACCGAGGTGGAACGGTGGTCGACGGTCGATCCGCTCCTCGCCGAACCGCTCGGTGCATTACGGGAGTTCGTCGCCAACGGCGGCAAGCGGCTGCGCCCGGCCTTCGTCCACGCGGCCTATACGGGCGCCGGGGGTGATGCCCTCGACCCCATCGCCGTCGACGGGGCGGCGGCGGTCGAACTCGTCCACACCTTCGCGCTCGTCCACGATGACGTCATGGACGGTTCGACGACCCGTCGCGGCGCCGCGGCCCTGCACCAGCGGTTCGGCGCTGACCACTCGAACGCCGGGTGGCGCGGTGAGGCCCGACGGTTCGGCGAAGGGCTGGCGATCCTCGTCGGCGATTTCGCCATCGTCTACGCCGACACGCTCATGGCGGCGGCCGGGCCCGAGGCTCGCGCGATCTACGACGAGCTCCGGATCGAGTTGTGCGTCGGACAATCGCTCGATCTGATGGCGACGGCTCGGGGTCGCATCGACGGTGACGTCGCGCGCCGCATCGCGGTCTACAAGTCGGGCAAGTACACGGTCGAGCGCCCGCTCCACCTCGGCGCTGCGCTCGCCGGCCGTCTGCCCGAGCTGGCGACGGCCCTGAGCGCGATCGGGTTGCCGCTCGGACGGGCGTTCCAGCTGCGCGACGACGTACTCGGTGCCTTCGGCGAACACTCGGCGCTCGGTAAGCCGGTCGGTGACGACCTCCGCGAGGGGAAGGCGACGCCGCTGCTCGCCCTCGCCTACGAGCGCACCGACGCGGCCGGTCGAGCGGTGCTCGACCGAGTCGGTGCTCCTGATCTCGGAAAGGACGACATCGCCTGCATCGGCAAGGTCATCAACGCATCCGGTGCGCTCTCCGCGATCGAGGCCGAGATCGAGATCCTCGTCGAGGAGGCCCGCACGGCCGTGGATGCCGCGCCGCTCTCGGCTCCGGCCCGGGCGGCCCTGCACGATCTCGCCGGCTACGTCGCCTGGCGGGATCGTTGAGTTCGCCCGCCATCCGGGTCCGCGGCCTGACCAAGGCCTACGGGCGACGGCAGGCGGTGGCCGGGCTGTCGTTCACGGTCGAACGCGGCGAGGTCTTCGGGCTCCTGGGGCCGAACGGGGCCGGGAAAACCACGACCGTCGAGATCCTCGAGGGATACCGGCGCCCCGACGACGGCGAGGTCGAGGTCCTCGGGCTCGATCCGATCGGCGACGGCGCTGCGCTCCGGGATCGGATCGGGGTGATGCTGCAGGAGGGCGGCCTCTATCCCGGGCTCCGACCGCTCGAGCTGCTCCGGCTTTTCGCCGCGTACTACGACGACCCCGATGATCCCGAGCGTCTGATCGAGGTCGTCGGGCTCGGCGATTCGGTCGGGACCCCGGTTCGGCGGCTGTCCGGCGGCCAGGCCCAGCGGCTCTCCTTGGCGACGGCGCTCATCGGTCGGCCCGAGGTCTGCTTCCTGGACGAGCCGACCGCAGGGATGGACCCCCACGCCCGGCTGGCGACCTGGGAGATCGTTCGGGGGCTCCGGGCGTCGGGAGTCACGGTCGTCCTCACGACCCACGCCATGGACGAAGCCGAGCAGCTCTGCGATCGGGTGGCGATCGTCGCGGGCGGGCGCCTGGCCGCGATCGGCACCCCCGCCGAGCTCACACGGGGCACTGCGTCGGGCGAGGTCTGGATCGAGGTGGCCGAGCCGATCGACGGTGCGGCGCTGGCCGCGTCGCTGGCGCTCCCGGAGGGGGCCGTCCGCCCGGTGGGCGAGTGCGAGTTCGTGCTCACGCTCGCGATCGACCCGGCGGCGGTTCGCCGCCTCGCCGAGCATCTGGCGGGAGTCGGGGTCACGCTCCTCGGTCTTCGCTCGGGGCGCCGGTCACTCGAGGAGGCCTTCTTCCAGATCACGGCCGAGAGCAATCGTGACGACGGAGCGGGCTCGTGAAGCGGCGCGCCGTGCTCGCCCAGGCCCGCGCCGAGTTGCTGATGCAGCTCCGCCGCGGCGAGAACCTCGTCGTCACGCTCGCGATCCCGCTCGGGGTGCTGGTCTTCTTCGCCAAGGTTGACACGGTCTCGGCCGACGGCTACGACCAGCCCCTCGATTTCCTGGTCCCCGGAGTACTCGCCCTCGCCGTCATGGCGGCGGCGATGGTGTCCCTCGGTATCGCGACCGGCTTCGAGCGCCGCTACGGCGTTCTCAAGCGACTCGGGGCAACTCCGCTCTCGCGGGCCGGACTCCTCGGGGCGAAGACCCTCACGGTCGTCATCCTCGAGTTGATCCAGATCGCGCTCATCGTCGGGATCGGTTCCCTGCTCGGCTGGAGCATTCCCCCGGGTCTGCCCCTGGCCCTCGGATGCCTGCTCCTCGGCACGGTTGCGTTCGCCGGCGTCGGTCTGCTCATGGCGGGAACGCTGCGAGCCGAAGCGAACCTGGCCGCCGCGAACGGCCTGTTCTTGGTGCTCCTCTTCCTGGGCGGCATGGCCTACCCGCTCGATCGGCTGCCCGACGGTATCGCCGCGGTGGCTCGGCTGCTGCCGGCTGCGGCGTTGAGCGAGACCGTCCGAACCGCGCTCACCGCCGGGCCGTTCGCGTCCGGTGAGCTCGTCGTGCTCGTGGTCTGGGCGATCGGGGCGCCGTTGGCTGCCGCCCGCTGGTTCAGCTGGGAGGAGTGAACCCGGGAGCGATCCGGGCGAGGCCGGGGCCGAGATCGACCGGTCCGGCACCGCCGTAGACGGGCGGAGCGGCGATCGTCCCGTCGCGACCGATGAAGAACGTCATCGGCGGACTCCGCACACCGTAGGCCCGGGCCACCGGGTTCGAGCCGTCGTCGTCGAGGAGCACCGGGAACCCGAGCCCGAGGCGGCCGACGAAGCGCCGGGCGTCGCCGGGAGAGTCACGGAACGTGACCGCGACGACCTCGACGGCTCCGGTTCGATCGAGTCGCTCGAGTATCGGCATCTCTTCCTCGCACGGAACGCACCACGAGGCGAAAAAGTTGAGGACCACCGGCCGACCCCGGAGCTCGGTCAGGCTGACGGTGCCGCCCCCGACCTTCGGAAGGGTGAAGTCGGGAGCGGGCGTGCCGACCTCGGCCCGGCTCGGATCGAGCGGGACAACGGTCGAGCCCGGACCCGATCCTCCGGTCGCCGACTCCCCCGAACGTAGGGCGAGGCCGAGCAATGCGCTCGGCACCGCAACCGCGACCAATGCGACGATGACCGCAGCGCGTCGGCGACGGTTGCGCTCAGCCGAAGAAGGGGTCGAGGGCAACGGCGGCGAAGAGGAGCGTCAGGTAGATGTTGGAGAGGGTGAAGAACTTGATCGCGCGCTCGGGTGTCGGGTCCCGCCGCAGCAGAAAGGCGCGGGCGGTGAACCAAATGCCGAGCACGAGGGCCGAACCGGCGTAGAGCCGTCCGAGCCCGCCGGTGGCGGTGAGGGCGAAGCTGCACGCAACCGTGTACATCGAGTACGCCGCGATCTGGCGCGTCGTGGCGTCGATGCCCCGCACGACCGGCAGCATCGGGATACCGGCTGCGGCGTAGTCATCCTGGTAGCGAACCGCCAGGGCCCAGAAGTGCGCCGGAGTCCACATGAAGACGGTTGCGAAGAGCAGCAGCGCCGGGAGGCCGACGTTCCCGCGCACGGCGGCCCAGCCCACGAGGGTCGGCACTGCTCCGGCTGCGCCGCCGATCACGATGTTCTGCACCGTTCGGGGCTTCAGCCAGAGCGTGTAGACGAAGACGTAGAAGAGCGTCGCCGACAGGGTGAGCGCGGCAGCGAGGAGATTGGCGACGGTCGCCAGCAGCACGAAGGCGACGACGTTCAGGATGATCCCGAACCAGAGCGCGCGTTCGGGTGCGACCTCCCCGGAGGGGAGCGGACGGCCCCGGGTGCGCCGCATGAGGCGATCCCGGTCGCGCTCGATGAAGCAGTTGATCGTGTTGGCGCCGCCCGCGGCGAGCGCCCCGCCCACGACGACGGCGGCGACCAGGCCGGTTGCGGGCCATCCGCCTTCGGCCAGCACCATCGGCGGGACGGCGGTGACGAGCAGCAGTTCGATCACCCGCGGTTTGGTGAGTCGGACGTAGGCGCCGAGGCCCGCTCGGCCCGACCGCGTCCCGGATTCGGGGGTCGCGGAGGTGGTCATCGCCGGATCGTCGTCAGGAGACGACGATCGTGCCCTTCATGCCGGCCTGGGCGTGGCCGCTGATCGTGCACAGGAACTCGTAGGTGCCCGGCTCGAGGGTGATCGTCGCCGATGCGGTCTTCCCCCGACTCGGGGTGTCGAGGAGGAACTCCTCGCCCTCGATCACGAGGTTGTGGGCAATGGCCCCCTTGTTGATCAGCGTGAACTCGATTGCCCCGGCTTCGACCTCGATCCGCTTCACGTCGTAGCGGATGTCGTAAGCGCACACGGTGACCTTGCCGTCGACGGCAGAGCGAGTCTCGCTCGCCGGCGGACAGGGCGGTCCGGACGATTCGCTGCCCCCGCAGGCCGCGAGGCCGAACGAGACCAGGAGCACGGAGAGAGCAGCGAGGAGGCGGCGCACGGGGCGAGGCTACCCAGCAGGCGCGGTACGGGTCGGCATCGGGTCGGGGAGGGGAGAGGGGGCTCGGCTAGCGTCTCGCCGTGGCCCGAGCGAGCGAAGTCGACTCCAAGCACGCGGTCCGCATGGTCGCCGATCGGATCCTCGCCGTGCCCTCACGCGAAGCCGGCGAACGCAAGTCGCGGGCCGGCATCCTCATCCCCGCCACCGCTGATGTCTCCCGGCGGCTCGTCTGGGCCGAGGTGGCCGCCGTCGGGCCGACCGTCCGATCGGTACAGACCGGCGATTCGGTGCTCTTTTCTCCGGAATCGGGCTTCGAGGTCGAGATCCGGGGTGACGAGTACCTCATCCTCCGCGAACGCGATGTCCACGCGGTCGCTTCGGCGGAGAGTGACGGGGGCTCCGGGCTCTACCTGTGATCGACCCGGCGACCGTCCTGCGCCTCGACGGCCGGACCGTCCTCGTCACCGGGGGCACCCGGGGCATCGGGCGGGCGGTCGCCGAGGCGTGCGCGGGTGCCGGTGCCGCGGTCGGGGTCGTCGCCCGGAAGGAAGCCGAGCTCGAGGAGACGGTCGCGGCCCTCGAGTCCGGCGGGGCCCGAGCCATCGGGATCCGGGGTTCGATCGGCGATCCCGCCGTGGCCGAGACCGCGGTGATCCGTTGCGTGGCCGAGCTCGGCGGCTGCGACATCGTGGTCAACAACGCAGCGGTGAATCCGGCGCTGGCCCCGCTCATGGACGTCGACCTCGGTGCGGTGGCCAAGGTGCTCGACGCCAACCTCGTCGGCGCCCTCCGCTTCGTGCGCTCGGCCTGGATCCACTGGCTGCGTGAGCACGGCGGCGCGGTCTGCAACGTCGTCAGCGTCGGGGGCCTGCGACCGGGACCGATGATCGGTGCGTACAACGTCTCGAAAGCGGGCCTGATCCATCTCACTCGGCAGCTCGCCCAGGAGCTCGCTCCCGGAGTACGGGTCAATGCGATCGCGCCCGCGCTGGTGAAGACCGACATGGCCCGGGCTCTGTGGGAGCCGCACGAAGAGGCGATGGCCCGGAGTCACGCGCTGCGGCGCCTCGGTACGCCCGACGACATCGCGGCCGGCGTGCTCTACCTGGTGTCGGACGCCTCGTCTTGGGTGACGGGCGAGACCCTCGTCGTCGACGGCGGAATGAGCGTCGCCGGCACCTGAGCCGGACCGGGCGTTACGGCCGGCGCAGGCGGGTGCGGCCCAGCTCGACCGGAACCTCGGCCGGGTGCGCGAGCGGCGGCGCCGCCGAGCGACGACCGTCGAGGTACCGCGCCAGCTCCTCGTACACGGCGTCACCGAGCATCTTCCGGAGCTCGGCCTCCATCGACCGGTAGAC
This sequence comes from Actinomycetota bacterium, assembly GCA_046086225.1. Classification (GTDB taxonomy): domain Bacteria; phylum Actinomycetota; class Acidimicrobiia; order IMCC26256; family PALSA-610; genus JBJSXF01. Next base: position 17,043 of record JBJSXF010000115.1, read on the forward strand.
GGGCTCGGTGCCCGTGAACGCCTCGGGCGCCTCGGTGCACCACCAGGCGAACTCTTCGCCGCCCTCGCCCCAGCCGTCGCGTCCGAACTCGGTGAGCACGGTGGTGGTCGTGCCGTCCTCCTCGTCCCGATCGACGGCGCGGAGCGGCAGTTGCCAGCAGACGGTCGGCTTGAGGTCGGCGAAATGCTCTCCGGTGCGCTGCGCGTGGAGGTGGAGCGCACACCCCGGACCCGCGGCGAATCCGGGCCGGTTGAGGAACACGCAGGCATCATCGTGGAGGCGGGTTCGCCATTCGCCCTTCCCCGCGTTGGCCCAGACGCCCTTCTTCAGGCCGATCGTCCGGAACTGCCAGATGTCGGCGCCCACCTTGCGGGCGACCTTCTCGACCCGCTCCTTCACCTTGCGGTCGGATTCGTACGCACCGTAGGAACAGCAGCCTTGGGCCATCTCGGGTGCGGGTTCGGTGAGGACGCCCTGGCAGCATTCGCCGAAGACGCAACGCCACGAAGACGCCAGGTACGTGACGTCGATCTGCCACTGCCGACGTTCCTTGCCCGGTACGGGAATCGTGATCCACTCGCGCGAGGTCGCAGCCATCGGGCGCCGAACCTACTCGCTAGTCTCGAATGCATCGCGCACGCCGCTCTGCTCGCCGACCTCGCCCGCGCGCTCGACCCGGAACGGGTCAGCGGCGGGGCGCTCGACCTCGCGCTCCACGCCCGCGACGCCGGGGTGAGCAGCGGGGCGGCTGCGGTGGTCTGCTGGCCGCGCACGACCGACGAGGTCGCGGCAGCAGTGCGAATCGCGCGTGCGCACGGACGTCCGTTCACGGCCCGGGGCAGCGGCACCGGCCTCGCCGGCGGCGCGACGCCACTCGACGACGCGGTCGTCATCGTCACGACGGCGATGAACCGCGTCCTCGGGATCGATGCGGTCGGGATGCGGGCCTGGGTCGAACCCGGGGTCGGCAATCTCGACCTGTCCCGGGAAGCAGTGCCGCACGGGCTCCACTACGCGCCCGATCCGTCCTCGCAGCAGGCCTGCACCATCGGCGGCAACGTCGGAACCAACGCCGGCGGCCCCCATTGCCTGGCCGAGGGCGTCACCTCGGCTCACGTCCTGGCGGTGGAGGTCGTCCTCCCCGATGGCGATGTGGTGATGCTCGGCGGACCGGAACCCGACCAACCCGGATACGACCTGCGCGGCTGCTTCGTCGGCTCGGAGGGCACGATGGGCATCGCGACCCGGATTCTCGTACGCCTCGTGCCCGACCCGCCGGCGATCGCGACCCTCCTGTGCGCGTTCCCCGATGCCGAGCGGGCGGCTGCGACGGTTGGTGAGGTCATCGCAGCCGGCATCGTTCCCGCCGCAATCGAGATGATGGACGCACGCATCACGGCCGCCGTCGAGGATTACGTGGGTGCCGGCTACCCGCGTGATGCGGGTGCAGTGCTGCTCGTCGAGGTCGACGGACTCCCGGCGGGTACGGCCGAGACCGCCGAGGCGATCCGCCGTATCGCCGAGGGCAACGACGCGTTGAGCGTGCGCCTCGCCGCCGACGAGGCCGAACGCGCGCTGCTCTGGAAAGGCCGGAAGACCGCCTTCGGAGCCATCGCCCGGATCGCGCCCGACTACTACCTCCACGACACCGTGGTGCCCCGAACCCGGTTGGTCGAGACGCTCGCGCGGGTCTACGAGATCGCCGAGGCGAATGACGTCCTCGTGATGAACGTCTTCCATGCGGGAGACGGCAACCTGCATCCGCTCCTCGTCTTCGACGGACGGATCCCGGGCACGTGGGAGCGCGTACGCCGAGCCGGCTCCGAGATCCTGGAGGCGTGCATCGCGGTCGGGGGTGTGCTCAGCGGCGAGCACGGCATCGGCCTCGAGAAGCGCGACATGATGGACAAGGTGTTCTCGCCCGATGATCTCGACGCGCAAGCCCGGCTTCGTGACGCCTTCGATCCCGATGGCGCGGCGAACCCCGGGAAGGTCCTCCCCGGTGGCAGCAGGTGCGGTGAGCTCCGATCGATCCCGGAGGGAACGTGGATCTGAGTGTGGGCACCGGTCCGATCGCTCCGGTCGGCAGTCGCACCCAGTGGGAGATCGGCGGGCCGGCCCCGGTCGGCGCGACCGAAGTGCGGGCGCCGGTCGGCATCACCGAATGGGAGCCCGCCGATCTCACGGTCACGGTCGGGGCCGGGACACCCTTCACGGAGCTCGACGCCGAGCTGGCCGAGCGCGGACAAGAGGTTCCGCTCGATCCGGTCGAGACCCGGGCCACCGTCGGCGGGATCCTCGCGTGCGGACTCTCCGGACCGCGCCGATTGAGACTCGGGCCCGTGCGCGACCACGTGCTGCAAGTCTGGATCCGCACCGCCGACGGCCGGCTGGTCCGTGGCGGTGGTCCCACCGTGAAGAACGTGACCGGCTACGACCTGCCCCGACTCGCGGTCGGCTCGTTCGGCACCCTCGGCCTCATCGAGCGGGTCACCCTGCGGTGCCGCCCCCGACCCGCGTCCTCCGCCTGGTTCGCCACGGCGAACGGTGCGGCGTGCTATCGGCCGTCGGCTCGGCTCACCGAGGGTGAGGGTGAATCCGTCCTCCTCGAGGGGCTCGCCGTCGACATCGAGGATCAGGCCCGGGCCCTCCGGCTCCGGCCGATCCCGGGACCGCCGGACCGGCCCCGGGGTCACCACGTCGGCCGGATCTCGGTCGCGCCGGAGGTGGTCGGATCGGTCCTGGGTGCATTGCCTCCGACCGTGCGCAGACGAGCCGAACTGGGTGTCGGAACGGTGACCGTGGCCGCCGATTCGGTCGATGCCTTCGGCACGGCTCGGGCGGTCGCCCGGCGGTTCGGCGGCTGGATGCTGCGTGAGCTCGGCGGCGCAAGTGACGACGACGGCTTCGGCGTTCCGCTCCCCGTCGGGGCGATCGCGGCCCGGGTCCGAGGCGCATTCGACCCGGATCGGCGGATGAATCCCGGTCGGCTCCCGTTCGTCGAGCCGGTGGGGGCGCAGGCGTCGTGACCGGCATCCTCGGCCTCGACGCCGACGATCTCAACACGTGCGTTGCGTGCGGACTCTGCCTCCCGCACTGCCCCACCTACCGGGTGACGGGTCGCGAGGTCGCTTCACCCCGCGGGCGGATCGCGGCGATGCGCCTCGTGGACTCGGGCGAGCTGTCGGCGGATGCGACCTTCGTCGAGGCCATGGAGTCGTGCGTGGGCTGCCGTGGGTGCGAGCCCGCCTGCCCGTCCGCGGTGCCGTTCGGCCGGCTCATGACCGCGACCCGATCCGCGCTCCCGCGCCCCGCATCGTGGTTCCGGCGATTCGCCGAGTGGTTCGCGCTCGACATCGTGTTGCCCCGGCACCGCCTGCTCATCCTCCTGACCCGGCTGCTCGCGGTCCTGCAGCGGCTCCGGCTCGTTCCCCGCCGCCTCGGGATCCCGCGGCTCGCCCCTGCGGGTCGGCGCCCCTTGCGGCTCCCCGTCGGCGGCGCGCCCGAGGCCTGGCTCTTCACCGGTTGCGTCATGGACGCCTGGCTGCGCGACGTGCATCGGGCGGCGGCCCGCGTCATGGATGCGACCGGCACCGAGGTGGCGGTTCCCGGGCCGGGCGGAGCCTGCTGCGGCGCGCTCCACCTCCATGCCGGCCGGCGGGAAGAGGCCCGGCGGCTCGCCCGCCGGGTGATCGCGTCGATGCCGGGCGCGGCGCCTGTGGTCATCGACAGCGCCGGGTGCGGTGCTGTGATGAAGGAGTACGGCGACCTGCTCGGCACCGACGAGGCGCACCGATTCTCGGCGCGGGTGCGGGATTTCTCGGAGTGGATGGTCGCGACCGGTCTTCCGGTGTTCCGGTCGACCGGGCAGACCGTCGTGGTGCAGGATCCGTGTCACCTCCGCAACGTCCAACGGACGCACGGCGCCGTCCGCGAGCTCCTGGCCGGCGCCTACTCGCTGGTGGAGACCGCCGATGACGGGCTGTGCTGCGGAGCGGGCGGAGCCTTCGCGGTGTTCCGAGCCGACGATGCCGCAGCGATCCGCGCCCGGAAGGTGGCCGCGTTGCGGGCGGCGGCCGGGGATGCCGATCCGATCGTGGTCTCGGCGAACCCCGGCTGCGTGATGCACCTCCGGGCCGCCGGGCTCGACGTGCGGCATCCCGCCGAACTCGCGGCGGAGGTCCTGGAGTGAGCGACCGCGAGGATCTCGTTCGGGCCCGTCTGGAATCGATCGAGGAGGAGCTCCGAGATCTGGAGTATTCGGCTCTGGCCCGCCGTGCCGCCGATCCCGAGGGAGAGGACGCGGCGGCGGCCCGCGCCGAGGAACGCCGTCTGGCCCGGGCCCGCCGGGCCGTGGCCCGAGCCGTCGCGGCCCTCGGCGGCACCGGGGAGACGGGAGACGACTGGGCGTGATCCGGTATCGGGGGCTCTTCTTCGACAACGAGCGATGGAACGGCTTCGGGCTCCGGGCCGGCGACGTCGTCGTCACCACTCCGGCGAAATGCGGCACGACCTGGACCCAGACGATCTGCGCGTTCCTGCTCCGGGGTTCCGCCGAGCTCGGGGCTCCACTCGATGAGATCTCGCCGTGGTTCGACTCGCTCCTGCGCCCGCTCGCCGAGGTCCGGAATGCGCTCGAGGATCAATCCGGACGCCGGATCATCAAGACCCACACTCCGCTCGACGGTCTGCCCGATGTCGACGGTGTGACGTACGTCTGTGTCGGCCGTGATCTCCGGGATGCGTTCTCGTCGTGGGACGACCACATCGCCAACGTCGAGCCGTCCCGGCTCCTCGCGGCCCGGTCCGCGGCGGTTGGCCTCGACGATCTGGCCGAGCTGTTCCCCGACGGACCGCCACGGTTCCCCGACGACCGTCGCGACCGATTTCGCGCCTGGATCGATGCTCCGCTCCGAACGCCGTCGGGCGCAGCCGACCTCAACCTGGCCCTGGCCCTCCACCATCTGCACGGTGTGTGGATGCGCCGAGGGGATGCCTCGGTCGTCCTGCTGCACTACGACGATCTCCGCGCCGATCTCGCCGGGGTCATGGCCGATCTCGCCCGATGCCTCGGCACCGACACGGATCCGGTGACCCTCGGGGATCTCGCTTCGGCCGCGAGTTTCGACCGCATGCGCACCCGGGCCGCCGACTTCGCCCCGGAGACGACGAGCGGCATCTGGCGCGAAACCGAGGCGTTCTTCCGGGCCGCGCGATCGGGATCCTGGCGGGAGGAGTTCGAAGGGTCGGAACTCGACCGCTACGCGGAGCGGAGCCGGGAGCTCGCACCTCCCGATCTGCTCGATTGGATCCACCGCGACGCCGGTCGGATTACCGGCCGTCCGGCCGATTGAGGGGTCAATCGAGGATCGGCGCCGCGAGTTCGGCGAGGGAAACCGCCGGGCGGGCGCCGAGGTGGGAGATCACTTCGGCGGCCGCGGCCGCACCGAGTCGCCCGCACGCCGACAGTGGGTGTCCGGCGGTCAGGCCGTAGAGGAAACCGGCCGCGAAGAGGTCGCCCGCTCCCGTCGTGTCGACGACCGTGGTCGCAACGGGATCGATCACGTGAACTTCGTCACCGGCGACGACGACGGCGCCGAGCGGACCCCGCGTGAGCACCGCGATCTCGCAGTGGCCCCGGACGTGCTGCAGGGCGTCATCGAAGCGCTCGACCGAGTAGAGGCTCGTGATCTCGTGCTCGTTGGCGAAGAGGACATCGACCTCGTGTTCGACGAGGTGGAGGAACTCGTCACGGTTCCGTTCGACGCAGAACGGATCGGAGAGCGTGAAGGCGATGTGCCGACCGTTCGCCCGGGCCGTTCGACAGGCCGAGCGCATCGCTTCCTTGGCGGGCGGTTGGTCCCAGAGGTATCCCTCGAGGTAGGTCACCGCCGCGTCGGCGATCAACGCTTCGTCGACGTAGGTCGGGTCGAGGTCGACCCCGGTGCCCAGGTGCGTGCACAAGGTCCGCTGCGCATCCGGCGTCACCATCACGAGACACCGCCCGGTCGGTTCGGCCCCCCGGGCGATCGGCGGGTCGAAGTGCACCCCGGCGCTCCGGAGATCGTGCGCGAAGACGCGGCCGAAGGTGTCGTCGGCGATGCGTCCGATGAATGCGGCTCGACCGCCGAACGAGGCGATGCCGGCCATCGTGTTCGCGGCCGAACCACCCGATACCTCGGTGGTCGGGCTCATGGCCGCATAGATCTCGTCGGCCCGGGCGCCGTCGACGAGCGTCATCGCCCCCCGTTCGAGACCGGCCCGGATGACGGTGGCGTCGTCCTCGTAGGCGAGGATGTCGACCAGGGCGTTCCCGAAGGCGACGACGTCGAAGCGGGTCACGGGCGGGTGCCTCCGATGGTGACGGCGACCGGTTGTTCGACCGCGGGGCGCAACCTCCGGCCGACCGTGGTCGTGCGTCCGTAGAGCGTGGTGCGTTGCCCGAGCGGGCGGCCGAGCGGCGTGACGATGGCGTGCAGCGCCTCGTCGTCGAGCTCCTGACCGTGGCTCGCGCCGGCGGCGCGGGAGATGTTCTCGTCCATCAGCGTGCCGCCGAGATCGTTGACCCCGGCGCGCAGCAGCTGGCGGGCTCCTTCGGCACCGGTCTTCACCCACGACGCCTGAACGTTCGGGATGAGCTCGCGGTACGTGATCCGGCCGACGGCGTGGACGAGGAGGACCTCGCGGAACGTCGGACCACGCCGGGCCCGGCCCTGGATGTAGATCGGCGTGGCCATGTGGACGAAGGGGAGCGGCACGAACTCGGTGAAGCCGCCCGTCTCCAGCTGCAGGGCCCGGGTCCGGAGGAGATGGCGGGCGATGTGCACCGGGCGCTCGACCGTGCCGTGCATGATCGTCACGTTCGACCGGAGACCGACCGAATGGGCGGTCCGGTGCGCGTCGAGCCACTCATCGGTGTCGATCTTGTCGGGACAGATCACGGCCCGTACCTCGTCGTCGAGGATCTCGGCCGCGGTGCCGGGGAGCGAGGCGAGACCGGCATCACGGAGGCGCACCAGGTAGTCGGCGAGGGGCATGTCGAGCCGGCGGGCGCCTTCGGTGACCTCGAGCGCGGTGAACCCGTGGACGTGGATCGTCGGGGCCGCTTCCTTGACCACCCGCGTGACATCGACGTAGTAGTCGCCGTCGAAGTCGGGGTGGATGCCGCCTTGGAGGCAGACCTCGGTTGCACCGCAATCGACCGCTTCCACGACTCGCTCGGCGAGTTCCTCCATGCCCACGAGGTACGGGGCACCCCGGAGGTTGAGGGACAACGGTCCCTTCGAGAACGCGCAGAATCGGCACTTGAACGTGCAGACGTTGGTGTAGTTGATGTTGCGGTTCCGGACGAAGGTGACATCTTCGCCCGCGATTCGCGCTCGGAGTTCGTCGGCGACCTCGGCCACCGCAGCCACTTCGGGTCCGCGGGCGCCGAGGAGGGTCACGATCTCGTCGATGCCGACCTGCTCCCCGGATCGGGCGCCCTCGAGTACCTCGCCGACGGCTCCACCGGCCCGAGCCGGAACCGGAGGCGGGAGGAGCACGGGCGGGACGAGGTCGTCGCGACCGGGCGACCATGCGGTGTCGCGGGCCAGCCCTTCGGAATCCGAGGCGACGAGGACCGCAGTGTGCACGGCGGGATCGAGCCAGCGCTCGGGCTCCCGGGCCCACTCGGGGTGAACCGTGAGGCGAGGGGCCAGGGTGAATCCCGCCGCTTCGGTCGCTTCTCGCAGGCGTTCGAGCTCGGGCCACGGACGCTCCGGGTTCACGTGATCGGCCGTGACCGGTGAGACGCCGCCCCAATCGTCGATCCCGGCCGCGAGGAGGGGAGCGAGATCGTCGCTCAGGTTCGGGGGGGCCTGGAGGTGGACGGCGGGCGGCAGGATGATCCGGGCCGCAGCGATGGTCCAGAGGTACTCGTCCACCGGGCACGGGGGCTCGCGGAACATGATCGTGCCTGGCTTGGGCAGGAAGTTCTGGACGATCACCTCCTGCACGTGCCCGTGCTCGGCGTGCGCCGCGGCGATCGCCTGGAGTGCGTCGATGCGCTCGGCCCGGGTCTCGCCGATCCCGACGAGGATCCCCGTGGTGAACGGGATGGCGGCACGTCCGGCGGCGTCGAGCGTGGCCAGGCGCCGAGCCGGCGTCTTGTCGGGCGCGCCGGCATGGGGTCCGCCGGGCTCGCCGAGCCGGGTCGCGAGCGTCTCGATCATCATGCCCTGCGACGGGGACACCGCACGGAGCCGTTCGAGCTCGGCTCGGGTCAGTGCACCGGCGTTGGCGTGGGGGAGCAAACCGGTCTCGCCGAGGACCCGGCCGGCGACGTGGACGAGGTATTCGACCGTGTCGGCGAAGCCTCGGGCGGCGAGCCACTCAGCCGCAGCCGGGTACCGGGCCTCGGGCGCCTCACCCAGCGTGAACAGCGCCTCGTGGCATCCGAGCGCAGCGCCCCGGGCCGCCAGGGCGACAGCCGCATCGGCCTCCAGGAAGGGCGCCTCGAGCCGGGCCGGAGGCTTGGCGAACGTGCAGTAGCCGCAACGGTCTCGGCAGAGCATCGTGAGCGGGAGGAACACCTTCGGTGAGAAGGTGATCCGGGTTCCGGTCGCCGCGTCACGGATGCGGGCCGCTTCGGCCATCAGTTCCTCGACCGGGACCGCGAGGAGTTCGTCCCGAGCGACGACCGTGCGCACGAGGTGACGTTACCCTGCCGGACCACGGCCTCCCGATCGACGATCGACCTCGGCGCGATCACGCTTCCCGACACTCCCGAGCTCGTGCTCGCCGAATGTCACAGCGCGCTCGGGATCGGTGAACGGTTGACGATCACGACGATCGATGACGATCGCTCGCCGAACCGGGCGGAGTGCCGGGAGGTGGATATCGATCTCGTCGAGGGGGCCGGCTTCGAGATCACGGCCCGGACGAGGGTGAGGATCCGGGCGATCCGGGCCGCGATGCTCCCCGACACGGTGGGCCCGCGAACTCGGTTGCTCGTCGTGGGTCTGAACCCCGGTACACACTCGACTGCAAAGGGTTTCGCATTCGCCGGACCCGGCAACCGCTTCTGGCCGGCTGCCGTAGCCGCCGGCCTCACCGTGCATCCGCATGATCCGGTTGCGGCGGCCCGGGAAGACGGGCTCGCGCTCACCAACCTCGTCCGGCGCACCACGGCCCGCGCCGCCGAACTGTCCGCGAGCGAGTATCGCTCCGGCGTCCCTCGGCTCGGACGGCTCGTCGCGCGGGTTCGGCCCGGAGTCGTTTGCTTCGTCGGCCTTGCCGGTTACCGGGCCGCATTCTCGGCGAACGCGGACGCAGGCCGGCAACCGGAATCGATCGCCGGTTCGCCCGTCTACGTCATGCCGAGCACCAGCGGGCTGAACGCGCGCACGCCGCTCGCGGCGCTCGTCGAACATTTCCGGGCGGCGGACGCGCTGGTCGCCGCCCGCCCGTGATTCAGGCGACGAGCTCGGTCATCCGTTGCTCGACCGTCGCGACGGCGTCTCGGAACGAGCGGGCGAAGGCCTCGACGCCCTCTCGCTCCAGCACGGCGGTGACGTCGGCGAGATCGACACCGGCCGCGGCGATCCCGGCGAACACGGCTTCGGTGCCGTCCGGATCCTCGGAGACCGTACCGGCCCGGAGTTCCGAACCCGGTTCGGCCAGCACCGTGATGGATGCGTCGGCGAGGGTGTTGACCGTATCGGGTCCGATGAGCGGAGCCACGTAGAGGTCGGCCGGGTAGTCGGGGTTCTTCGTCGAAGTCGAAGCCCAGAGCGGACGTTGACAGTGCGCACCGGCGGCCTCGAGTGAATGCCAGCGGTCGGTGTCGAGCGATGCCCGGAACTCCCGGTAGGCGAGACGGGCATTCGCGACCGCGGTCCGGCCCCGCCAGGGCGATGAGTCGGGGAGTCGCAGGTCGACCTCGGTGTCGACTCGACTCACGAAGAACGAGGCCACCGAACGGGGGAGCGGAGCACCGGGCGCGGCGGCGAGCCGATCTTCCAAGCCGCCCAGGTATGCGTCGATCACCGACCGGTAGCGCTCGACCGAGAAGATCAGGGTGACGTTGACGGGGATGCCGGCGGCGATGACGGCGCGTATCGCCGGGAGTCCGGCCGGGGTCGCCGGGATCTTGATCATCACGTTCGGACGGGCGATCCGGGCGCTGAGCTCCTCGGCTTGCGCGATCGTGCCGGCTGCGTCGTCGGCGAGCGTCGGCGAGACCTCGACCGACACGAATCCGTCGCGACCGTGGGTGGCCCGATGGATCGGGATCAGACGATCGGCCGCGGCGCCGATGTCGGTGCAGACGAGATCCCAGTACACGGCTTCCGGGTCACGGCCGGACCGGGCGGCGGCGGCGAGGTCCTCGTCGTAGTCGTGACCGCCCGCGATCGCCTTCTCGAAGATCGTCGGGTTCGAGGTGACCCCACTGATCCCGTGCTCGGACACCAGCGCGTCGAGGCCGCCGTTGGCCACCGCCCTCGTCAGGTTGTCGTACCAGGCGCTCTGCCCGAACCCGGCGAGCAGCGCGATTGCGCTCGTCACTCCGGGAGTTCTCCGAGACCGAGGAGCTCGTGCGCCCGCGCCACCACTCCGGCCTCGTCGATTCCGAGCTCACGCATCACCACCGGCCCCGGGGCCGATGCGCCGAAGCGGTCGATCGAGACGACATCATCGGCGTAACGGTCCCATCCGAGCCGTACGCCCGCCTCGACCGCGAGCGTCGGGATGCCGGGTGGCAGCACGCTCGCCCGGTACGCGCCGTCCTGGCGTTCGAAGCAGTCCCACGAAGGCATCGAGACGACCCGAACGGCGAGGTTCGTGCCGGCGAGGCGCTCGACGGCGGCGACACAGACCGAGACCTCGGATCCGGTGCCGACGAGCACGAGATCGGGTTCGCGGTTCGGCGCATCGACGAGCACGTAGGCACCGCGGGCGACGCCCTCGGCGGCGGCCTCGGCCGTACCGTCGAGCACGGGGAGGGCCTGGCGGCTGAGCACGAGGGCGGTCGGGCCCGAGCCGTCGATGTGGACCCGCCACGCTGCGGCGACCTCGTTGGCGTCGGCGGGCCGGACCACCCGCAGCCCGGGCATCGCTCGGAGCGCCGCCAGGTGCTCGATCGGCTGGTGGGTCGGTCCGTCCTCGCCGACCCCGACCGAGTCGTGGGTCCAGACGAAGCAGACCTTGGCTCCGGTCATGGCCGCGAGACGGACCGCCGGTCGCATGTAGTCGCTGAAGACGAAAAAGGTTCCGACGCACGGGAGCAGGCCGTCGGCGGCGAGTCCGTTGGCGATCGCAGCCATGGCGTGCTCGCGGACGCCGTAATGGATGATGCGGCCACCGGGCGCGTCGGGTCGCCGCGGTTCGAGCGCGGGCACGGCCATCCCCGTGTTCCCGGTGAGGTCACCGGAGCCGGTGATCAAGCCCGGGGTGAGGTCGGCGACCGTGTCGAGCACGTCCTGGATCGAGAACCGGGGCGCGAAGGAAGTGCCCAGCTCGAACCGGGGCAGCTTCGCCTCCCACCCGGACGCGGTGCGGGCCGTGATGCACGCGGTGAAGTCGTCCGAATGCGAGCGGGCCTCCCATTCGCGCCGGGCCTCCTTCCCGCGTCGACCGGCTTCGCGGTAGAAGGACGCGACGTCGTCGGGAACAGCGAAGGTGGCCTCGACGGGCAGGCCCATGAGTTCCTTCGTCCGGGCGATCTCCTCGGCGCCGAAGGGTGCGCCGTGCGCCTTCTCGGAATCGGTGAATGTGGGCGACGGGTAGCCGATGTGCGAGCGGAGGACCACGAGCGACGGGCGATCCTCGACCGTCATCGCCTCGCGGAGTCCGGCTTCGATCGCATCGAGATCTTCGGCGGCCTCACCCAACTCGACGACGTGCCAGCCGTAGCTGCGGAAACGCGCGGGGACGTCGTCGCGGCAAGCCAGCTCGACCGGACCGTCGATCGTGATGTGGTTGTCGTCGAAGACGGTCACGAGCCGTCCGAGGCCGAGGTGACCGGCGAGCGACGCCGCTTCGTGGCTGATGCCCTCCATCAGGTCGCCGTCCCCGCAGACGGCGAACACCCGGTGGTCGCAGGATTCGGCGCCGAAGCGGGCCCGGAGGTGTTGCTCGGCCAGGGCGAATCCGACGGCGTTGGCGATGCCCTGCCCGAGCGGCCCGGTGGTGACCTCCACTCCGGCCGGATGCCCCTGCTCGGGATGCCCGGCGGCTCGGCTGCCCCACTGCCGGAATTCCCGCAGGTCGTCGAGCCCGAGGTCGTACCCGGTGAGGTGCAGCATCGAGTAGAGGAGCATCGAGGCGTGGCCGGCCGAGAGCACGAAGCGGTCGCGGTCGGGCCAGTCGGGTGCCGAAGCGTCGTACCGGAGGACGCGTGTCCACAGCACGTGAGCGAGGGGGGCCAACGCCATCGGCGTGCCGGGATGCCCGGAGTTCGCGGCCTGGACGGCGTCCATCGCGAGCGCCCGGACGACGTTGACGGCTCGGCGTTCGAGCGCCGAGGAATCGATTGCTCCGGCCACCTGTTCCCCTTCCGCCGGCCGCAGACTACGTGGCGCCGGTCGGACGGCCGGTTTCTCGGTCCGTCGCGAAGCTGCTCA
>JBJSXF010000116.1:0-8594 GCA_046086225.1 Actinomycetota bacterium
GCATCCTGGGCGTGGCGAAGACCCGCCCGCGGCCGATGCGGCTGGTCACTACCAGTCCCCTACGGCCCAGGCTGGAGGCGGGGTGTGGAACCTCCCCCGGTTATCGCTTGGAGCCTCCCCCACTCGGATCTCACAGGCCACCACCCCAGCAGGCCGCCAGGAAGTGCGAACACCCCACCAAGGCGTGTTCACACGAACACGGGTTCTGTGTTCGCAGTTCGGCTCACGCGCGGCAGTTCGGGCGCTTGAGGACGGGTTGCGGGGGGTCAGGTACCGAGGCCGAATGCCGTGACGAGCGCCTCGGCGGCTGCGGTACCCGACAACGCCGCCCCCTCGACCTTCGCCCCGCCGAAGGCGTCGCCCGCGATTGCGAACGGTGGGAGACCGTCGAGCACGAGGGTGCGATGGGGATGCCCGACGGAGGGACGCGCGTACCGCCACCGTTGCACCTGAACGAGTCCCGCCACCGGCGGCGATTCCAACTTGGCCGCAGTCAGGAGTTCAGCGGCGATTTCCGCATCGTCGGCCGTCCAGCGCGCACCGCTGTACGCGGCGGCCGCGTGGATCGTGACGGCAGGCACCGCCGAGATCCCCTTCACCCGGTTGTCGGCGACCCAATCAACCGAACCGTCCTGCGGGTCGACGGCACCGGGCGCCGGTAGCCCCGACGGCCCGTCGAGCACCGCCATCACCGCCAGACACCGGTCGTAGGCGATCACCCCGAGCGCGTCGGCATCGCCGTCAGCGAGGCGAACGCCACCGGCCTCGAGCAGCGCCAGGCTCTGCGGAACCGGCGCAGTGGCCACCACCGCCTCGGCCCCGAACTCGGAGCCGTCGGCGAGAAGCACCCGCCACCCGTGCGCTTCGACCCCGAGCGCAGCGACCTGCACACCCGTTCGCACGTCGAGACCCACGGCGAGCGCCCGGGCCACGGCGTTCATCGACACCGCACCGCGGTACCGGTCGTGACCACCACCGGCGTGCACACCGTCCGGTCCGATGCGCCCCCGGAACCAGGGCACGACCACCCCGTCGTCGGCCAGCCCCCTGATCCGCTCGGCGAACTCGTCGGTGTGAGCGGTCACGAACTGGGCCCCGTGGTCGAACACGGCATCACCGATCCGCCGCGTCGCCATGCGGCCACCGACGCCGCGACCCTTGTCGAGCACCAACACGTCGCAGGCCGACACCAGTCGTCGCGCCGCAGTCAGCCCGGCCATGCCCGCCCCGATGACGACGACGCGGGGCCGCCGACGCGACCGCAGCCCGCCCCTCACCGACTCTGCACCGTCACGCCGATCTCCGACCACGGTCAGAGAATCTCACGCCGGTCTCCGGTTCCGTCGAGTCGGGTCGCTTCTCCGGGTCCCGCCGCAACCGGGCCCTCCCCGAGTCCGGGGAAGGCCCGAGTGTCGCTCCGGAACCCCCCGACGGAACACGGGCGGCGGTGCGGGCTACCCGGCGAAAGCGTCCTGCAGGAGCAGTCGCGGCGCGGAAGCGGCATCAGGAGTGCCTTCACCGGAGGTGCCGGGATCCGGCTTCGGCGCGTAGTACCCGCCCGACCCGATCCCCATGTTGACGAGGAACTTCGTTCCCCCGATGCCCAGCTCGAGTCCCAGGGTCTGCTTCAGGCTGAGGCCCACATTCGCCAGCGCCGATTCGAGGCCGTTCAGTTGACTGCCGATCTCTGCAGCCAGATTGCCGGCTTGCGCGACTGCCGCCTTCGCCGGGTTGATCTCCGCTAGATCACCGCCCGCGAACGCTTCGCTGAGCTTGTCCAGCGCCGCATCCTTGGCACTCCACGCGTCGCCGGCCGCAGCGCTCACGACGTCGATCTTGGAATTGATCGCGGCGATCTTTGCCTGCATCACCACACTCTTGATGCTGCCCTTGATGCCACCGAACGCGGCACCCACGGCCATCTTGATGCCCGCCGCTTCCCAGTTGAAGGGGGACACGAATCCGTCGTCGATCGCATGCTCTACCACTGCGCCCGCAAGTGTTCCGACGGCTCCGGCAAACATTCCCTTGATGATCATTGCGGCCAGTGGCGCGCCCACACCCTTGGTGAGCGCGGTGATCGAGGCCGCGACGATCATCCCGACCGCCATCCCGATCACCTTGCCCAGAGAAAACTCCCCGGTGGGGTCGCTGTAGTTGATGGGATCGCCGATCGCGTACTCGTAGGTATTGAGCGACCCTCCATTGATCGGGTCGGGCTGAAGGAACCGTCCCGCCACCGGGGCGTACAGGCGAGCACCGATCTGATAGGCGTCGTCCGAACTCGGGAGGCGCACGGACCCGGACCAACTCGAGGTCATCGCGAGAGCCAGGTCCGCGGAATTCGTGATCGCTCGGTCGTCGATCGGCGAGATCTGCTCACCCCAGGGGTCGTACACGGTCGTGGCAACGGGAGCTGCGTTGCCCGTCGTCTGCCAGGCGACGCTGCCCTGAAGATCGGGGTACTGCCACCTCGTGGGAGTACCCGTCGCGTCGAGGGCGACGATGACCCCTCCGGAGAGACCGAACACCTGGGCTTCGATGCGGCCGTCCGCATCCAGGAGCAGGCTCCCCGAGCGGCGCAGGGTCACCACGGAGCCCCCGTTCCCCAGGAGGCTGATGGAGCCATCGCCCCCGAACGCCACCGTTCCGTTCGGGCCCACGGCGGAAACGAGATTGCCGGCGGAGTCGTAGGAGAAAGCCGATTGCCCGAAGGTCAGCGTTCGACCGGCCGCGTCATAGGTCGGGGTGCTGGTGACTCCCGGCTTCGTGGAGGCGACGAGCTGATCGTCCGGACCGTATTCGTAGGACCAGGTCGCAGTTCTGCCATCGGCGGCTACGACCTTCTCCGTCTGGCGGTTGCCGTTGGCTCCGGAGGGCCCGGAGAAGTCCAACGTCGTCGACCGCTTCGAGACCGGAATGGACCCCGTCACCTCGGAACGCACCAGACGGTGGTCCAGGTTGTAGGTGTAGCGGAACTCGCCGAATCCGTCGGGGCCGAACAAGGTCCGACCCAGCACGGCTCCGTGATCGGAGAGGGTCCGAACTTCACGGGTCCGGGTCCCGCCGGAGAACCCGGTGTATTCGAGTTCGTCGACGATGTTGTTCCGGTTGATCCTCCGGGATGCTCGAGTGCCATTGGCGAACTCGGACGAGGTCAGTACCCCTCGATTGTTGTACGTGTTCGTTTCCAAGACCCGGCCGTCGACCGCCATCGACGTTTGCTCACCCAACGAGTTGTAGGTGTACGTCGTCGTCCGACTCTCCCCGCCGGACGTGACTTCGCGCAACGAGGTCACATTGTTCGTCTGCGGATCACGCCCCACCGTGGTCGTCGTTCCCCACGAGTCGATCGTCTGGAAGAGGAATCCGGTGATCGAGATCGATGTGGTCGTCGTGCGGGCAACGCCCTGCGAGATCACCGTCCCCGAGGTGATCAGGGGATTGCCGCCGACCATCTCGACCCGGCTGCGCCCGTAGTCGGCACCGGGACCGGTGACCAGACCCTCTTCGGCCTGGCCCGCTTCTCCGTAAGTGATGCAGGTTTGCGTACCGGCTCCACCGGCCTTCACCGTCTGGCCCGCATCGTTGTACACGAGGGAACTCGTCGCGGCACCGGCGCGGGTCGTCGACTTCAGGAGACCGCCCTGGTTCGCGGAACCCGAACAGCCCGGCGCCGACTCCGTCCCACCGTAGAACTCGTCGTAGGTGGTTTGGCCCGCCGGATTGGTCACACTGATGCGTTGCCCGTGACCACTCCCCGTGCCGGTGTACGGCGCCCATCCGTACGCGACCGTGGTTCCCTGCCTCGAGATCTGGCCGATCACTTTCTCGCCGACCTGATGGTCGTAGTCGTAGGACGTCCTGAACCCGGACCGCGGCCGACCCGAACCCGTTTGGTCGAGACTCTCGGTCTCGGTCGTCAGGTGCAACTCGGGGCGGAGATCCTCCGAAGAGATCGGCACCGCGGCCCGGTGATCCCGCGAGACGAGGAGGTCGAAGCTGGCGAACCCGGCCGGAGTCGAGGTGAACGTCACTCGGAGGTCCACCACGTCGCCGCGCCGCAACTGCAGCTCGCAACCGACGCCGTCGCAGGACCGACCGTCGGCCCACAGTCTCACCGGCGCGGTGGCCGTGAATCGGTAGTGTCCCCCCCGCTCGGAGGTGTACGCGCCCGACATTCGTGCGCTCCAACGGCCGCCGTTTCCGGACGGGTTCGAGCGCCACGTGAGGCGCATCGACGGCGGGACCCTCCCGTCGATCAACGGACCGACCGATCGTTCGGTCGGTACGCCCGACACGGACGAACCGTCGTAGCCGAACAGCACCATTCCGCGGAGAGGGGTTCCCTCGGTCGCGAGCGGCAGGCCGGCGACACGCTCCGTGTCGTATCGCGTGACCGATACCGGCGCACCCGATCCCGGCTTCATCGGAAATCGGGAAGGTCCGATCTCACGGATGGGTTGCCCCTGATCGTCGAACTCGACCTTCATGCGGGTGTCGTCGCACGTGTTTCGGGTTTCGGTCACGTTGTCGTTCGCATCGAAGTCGAAGATCATCCGGCAACCGTTCGGACCCTTCTCCGCCAGACGGTCCATCGTTGCGAGGTCCGCCGTGGACTCGAGGAGCCCGCGGGCGAGGCCGTCCTGGGTGACCCGAGTCACCATGCGACCTTCGTCGGGCCGGTATTCGAACCTACGGATGCTGCGACTCTCCTGGGCCGGAGTCTGCGTCGGGCCCGTCACCAATCCCGCGGGAGCAGTGATGGTGCGCACTCGACCTCTCGGGTCGTACGTGACCTGGGTGAGGGCTCGGACGTCCTGCGGTCCGAGGCCCTCGACGAATCCCGACGCGACGGCCGCCGCCGCCAGGGGCTGGCGCGCCGCCGCGATCCGACCCGCTCGGTCCCAGGCCAGATCGGTGACCTCGGCGTGCTGGTCCTGATCCGCTCTCCCGGTGATGCGGCCGATCTGCACGGAATCGCCGACGCCGTCTACATAGGCCAACTCGGTGACGTGTCCCGCCCAGTCGGTAACCCGACACAGCATCCCGATCGGCGCGCTCACGAAACCGGCAGCCGGGGGCGAGCAACCCCCGGGTCCGGCATAGGTGAACACGATCGAACGTTGACTCACCGGGTCATCCAGCGACATCAGTCGATGACCCGACCACGAGGACTGCAGCGACGGCGACCCGTCGACCCACGAACGCGACGGTTCCAATTGCACGGGCGTCTGCGGCAACGGTGCCGCACCGGCGGTCGGGAAGGTGGTGACCGACTGGTTGGCGTCGATCGCGGTGTAGGTGCCGTCGTCGTTGACGTACAGATCGGTTTCGACTCCGCCGGGCCAGGAGTCGTGGGCGCCCAGGAGGGGAACGAAGACCCCGCCGTTCGACAGCTCGAAGGTCACGGACTGCCCGTCGGATTGCGCGAGCACCGCCTGACGCCCACGACCCGAAACCGTCAGAGAGGTCCACGGCGAGGTCGCACCGGAGGCGTTCAGGGACCACCCGGCCGGAAGGCCCGCCTGGGTGGGATTGCTCGGCCGGTGCATCAGTGAGAAGCCCGCGGTTCCGCTGAGCGTGGTCACCCCCGCCGACGTCCAGTTGACGACGGGTTCCCCGGTCACGAGCGCGGCACCGACGCCCGCGAAGTCGTGTACTTGCTGAGTGCCGACCCGCTGCGTATCCACCGTCAGAGGGCTGGGCTGGTGCACCACTCGTTCGGGACGAGCGGCCTCCACCACACTCACCAGGTAGGTGACCCGGTCGACGAGGACCCCACGCGGTACCGGCCAGCGGGCCACCCCGCCGTGCTCCCGAATGACCGCGGATTCACTGAGAATGCGGCGATCGGCCACATCGAGTATCCGAAACCGCACCGCCCCACCGCGGGCATCCACTTCCAGAATCGGCTCGGTCGACGTGGACACCGACGTGGCGTCCAACGCGACGACTACATCTTCGAGCGGAGCCGTGCGCGGCCCGGTGGCGTCGGCGGACGCCAGCGCCGGCAGATCCCGTGCGTCCCACGCGGCAAGCGGTTGCGGAGCGGACGCCGAGCCGAGCGAGGTTGCGGCAGTCGCCGAGGGAACGCCCACGACGTGCTGTGCCAGCAATGCGCTCGTCAGAGCGGCGACGGTGGCTACGAAAAGACGCGACCGCCTCCTCGTTCGGTCGGAGATCACCGGTCCTCGAAGTCGATGGTGACCGTCGCCGCATCCGAGTCGGTCGCAGACACGCGGATCCGACAGACGGGAGCGAAGGAGCCGGACACACTGCAAGTACTCGAATCCGTGACGTTGTTTCCGCTGCGGGCAAAGTTCACTTGGACCGTGGCTCGATTGCCGTTCGCTTCGATTCCGGGGCTTCCGAGCCAGTTGAAGACCATGTCGAACCGGACCGCACCCGAGACGCGTGTGATGTACCCGTATTCGCCACGCCCCCCGGACTCCGGGCGACCACCGACTCTCGGCGCGAGCACGAGCGACCCGTTGACTTGACCGAATTCATCCACGGTCTGGGGCAATCTGGCGCCCCGGTCCTCCACCGCAGTCGTGGTGTTGTTCTGCTGCACGAAGCCGAGTCGCTGATCCCGGACGAGATTCGACACTTGCACCCGAACCACGTAGTTCCTCGCCTCGACATCACATCGGCCGTTCTGGGTGCGGGTGATGTTGCGACGCTGAGTCAGCACGATCCAGTCGTTGCCGGCAGTTTCGCATTGATTCGCGGTGCCCGAGGGTCTCGTGCGCTGGAGTGCCGTGAACTCCCGGTTCCCCCCCCGAAGCAGAATCGCTTCTTCGAGCAGTCTGGGCTCTACGGCAGCACCGAAGGTCCACCAGGTGGTGACCCGACAGGCCGACCATGCCGTCCGACAACTCGCGCCGCCCCACACCGTGGGGGACGGCGCCCGGGGGTCGAGAAGCGGTTCGGTCACACCCTCCCGCCACCTGCTGCTTCCGCCGACGGTATACGCATCGCGTCTCACTGCCCGCAGCACGAGACCCCCGGTGTAGGTCGGCGGACCCGGCCGCACCCACCCCCGCGTCAGATTGAGGACGATGACGCATCCGCTCGTCGCAATGCGGTCGGATTGGCCACAACTCGCAAAGTCGGCCGGGAATTGCGGCGCTCGTTCGGGGGCGGCACCATCGGATCGGGCCATCCGGCGCTGCGGAGCCTCCCCCGACCCATCGGCCGCCGGGCCCGACGAGTCACCGCAGGCCGCTGTGAGCAGGCCGAGCGCCAGCGCAACGACCACCCATCGAACGACACGAGACTTCTTGGTCATGGCGGCTAGCCCTCCGGCGGCGTTTACGGACGAAATACCTGTACGACGTAAGGACCTTACAGTGTACAGTCGCCCCGGGCAGCGCGATCCGAGGCCCGAACTGCGCTGACGAGGATGCGACCGGCGATGTCGATACCGAGCCCACCTCGCCCCGATGGCACCCCGACGGGAGCCGCCGATGACGCCGTTCGCATCGTGTGCGGATCCACCGATTCGGGCTGGGAAACTGCAATCCGATGAGCGTCAAACTCGACCGAAGCCAGATCGTGACGGCCGCGCTGCACATCATCGACCGGGAGGGCCTCGATCGCTTGACGATGCGCCGGCTGGGCTCCCGACTCGGCTGCACCGCGATGGCCGTCTACTCCCACTATCCCAATCGGGACGCAGTCCTCCATGCCGCCGCCGAGGAGGTCTGGCGTGAGGCGCTCGTCGATGTCGACCTGTCGTCGAGCGATCCCGTCGAAGTGGCCGTCGCCGCCGCGGTGTCGATCCGACGGGCGTTCCGCCGCCATGGCGACATCGCGCTCGTGGGAATCCCCCGCACCGAACCGGGCGTGGCGGGATCCACGCAACAGAACATCTCACGCGCAATGGGGAGGATGTTCGCCGTCGACCAAGATTGGGCCGACCAGATCTCCTACTCGCTCATGACGTTCACGGTCGGCGCCGCGATGCTCGAAGCCCAACGAAGACGCGGCGCGCTCCACCAACGAGGTTCGGCAGCAGTTCTCGAGAAACTCCCGGCCGTAGAGCATCTCGTCAGCGACCCGACGGAACCGTCCGATCCCGCGGCCGACACACCGCTCCTCGGTGACGATCTCGCCGACGGTCGCTTCGCTTCCGCACTACGGACATTGCTCAGCGGAATTCTGGAATCCGCGAGGAGCGTTCCGCCGCACCCGTGATCCACGCAGTGAGCATCGGGGACGCTGGTTGTGGAACCTCCCCCGGTTCTCGCGTGGAACCGCCCCGACCGCGATCTCGCGGCCCGCTACCACTGCAGGCCGCGAGGAAGTGCGAGCACCCCACCAAGGCGGGTTCGCACCGTCAACTACCGTCGCCGCTCATGGGTTCAATGGACGGGCGAACCGCGATCGTGACCGGTGCCGCCTCCGGCCTCGGTCTCGGCATTGCGCGGTCTTTGGTGCAGCGGGGCGCACGCGTCGCGCTGATCGACATCGATGAGGCGGCAGTGCGAGCAGCGGCCGCTTCGATCGGCGATCGAGCCGTGGCCTTCACTGCCGATGTCGCCGACCGGGCATCGGTCGACCGGGCGGTCACGGCGGCGGCCGAGCAG
>JBJSXF010000117.1:0-10247 GCA_046086225.1 Actinomycetota bacterium
GACCCGGTGATGGTGCTCACCGGTCCGATTCCGGCTACCAAGAAGGTGCTCGAGCGCTCGGGTCTCTCGATGGGCGACATCGATCTCGTCGAAATCAACGAGGCGTTCGCCCCGGTCGTGCTCTCGTGGGCGAAGGAGCACAACCCCGACATGGAGAAGGTCAACCCGAACGGCGGGGCGATCGCCCTCGGCCACCCGCTCGGCGCCTCGGGGGCCCGGCTCATGGCGACGCTGCTCAACGAGCTCGAGCGCACCGGCGGCCGTTACGGCCTCCAGACGATGTGCGAGGGTGGCGGCATGGCCAACGCCACCATCATCGAGCGGCTCTGATCCCGAAGCCGGGAGCGTCGTGCTCGACCTCCTCTGGCTGGCGCTGCGCCTGGCCATCGCCGTTGCGGCGGCGGTGGTCATCTACGTCGTCGGCGCCCGGATGGTGCACAACTTCCTGACGTCCGAGCCGCCGCCCGAGCCGTCGGAGCAGCCGCTCGTCGACGTCGACTACCGGTACCAGTGCATCGTGTGCGGGGCCCAGGCGGTGCTGTACGCAGCCCCCGAGGGTGAGGTTCCCGAGGCCCCGCGGCACTGCCGGGAGCCGATGGTGCTGGTGAGCCCGGTCGAGTGATCCGTTATCCACAGGTTGTGGATGAACCTGTGGGGAATCACACCGATGGGATTCCCGAACCGGGTCAGCGATAGTTGGTGGCCACCACGAACCCGCCGCTGATCAGGGCGATGCCGAGCAGCAGGTAGCGGTTCTCGGTCTGGTCGCCGGGCAGCACGTTCAGATAGTTGAGCACTATGACGAGCAGGCCGACGGCGAGCAGCGTGGCCATCGCCACCGGAACCCAGAGCTTGCTCGGCTCGAGATTCTTGGGCGGCGGGGGTGTGTAACGGGAGCGCTTCGATTTCGACTGGGGCACGGGACCAGCGTACGCGACACTGGCGCCGTGCCCAAGGTGCTCGTGATCGACAACTACGACTCGTTCGTCTACAACCTCGTCCAGTACCTGGGGGAGCTCGGGGCCGAGCCCGTCGTGCACCGCCACGACGCCGTCACCCTGGAGGAGATGCGGGCGCTGCGGCCCGACGCCGTGCTGGTGTCGCCCGGCCCCGGTCGCCCCGAGGATGCGGGTGGGTCCAACGACGCCATCCGGGCCTTCGGCGAGGCGGGCACCCCGGTCTTCGGCGTGTGCCTCGGCCTCCAGTGCATCGGGCAGCTCTACGGCGGCACGGTGGTGCGGGCCCCGCACGTGATGCACGGCAAGACCTCGGAGATCACCCACGACGGCACCGGGGTGTTCCGGGGCCTCCCGAGCCCGTTCACCGCGACGCGGTACCACTCGCTCGTGGTCGAGCGATCGAGCATCCCGGCGACGCTCGAGATCACCGCCGAGTCCGACGACGGTCTCGTCATGGGTCTCCGCCACCGAGAGTTCCCGATCGAGGGCGTGCAGTTCCACCCCGAGTCGATCCTCACCGACGCCGGGCACGACCTCCTGGCGAACTTCCTGGCGACCGCGGGAGGTGCGCCCGCCCGCGGGTGACCTCGGCGAGGCCGTCGTCGAGGAGCGACGCGAGCGCTTCGCCGTCGAGCTCGGCCGTGGGCACCGCGCCGGCGCGGAGCCGAGCCAGCACGATGCCGCGCCGCTGACGGAACGATCCCTCGTAGCGGGCCTGACGGTGACGGGTCTCCTCGGCGAGCGGACCTCGCGTCGCGCAACGGTCGGCGATCGGGCACCGGGCGCACTGCGGGTTGCGAGCAGTGCAGACGAGCGCACCGAGATCCATGAGGGCGAGCAGGCGGTCGCGGCCGCGCAAACCGACGACGAGCGCGGTGGCCTCGACCTCGGCCTCGCGATCGGTGAGCCGCCGCCCGACGCTGCGCTCGCACACCCGACGGATGTTCACCTCGATGCCGATCGCATCGGTGTCGTCAGCCAGCGCACCGACCGCGGCGGCGGTGTAGCGCCCGACGCCGGCGAGGGTGGTGAGGTCTTCGGGCCAGCCCTCGCGGTCGATCCGGTCCGCGGCTTCCCAGAGCCAGCGGGCGCGCCGCGGGTAGCCGAGTCGGCCCCAGGCCTCGATCACCGCACCGGGTCCGGCGGCCCGAGCGGCCCCCGGGGTCGGGAAGCGCTCGAGGAACGCGCCGTACGCGGGGAGTACTCGGGACACCTGGGTCTGGTGGAGCAACACTTCGGAGACGAGGATCGCCCAACGGTCGCGCGTGGCGCGCCAGGGGAGGTCGTGGCGTCCGTGCTCCCGGTACCAGGACCGGAGCCGGGTCACGCCGTCGTCGGTGGGGTGGCGCCCGTGGTCGTCGTCGCCGGCGGGGCCGTGGTGGTCGGTGCCGGGGCCGTCGTCGTGGTCGTCGGCGTGGGTCCGCTCGATACGTAGACCCGCACCGGATCCGACTTCGGGATCTCGGTTCCGGTCGACGGTTCGGTGCGGATCACCGTGCCCGGCGGCACCGTTTCGTTCGGCTCACGGATGATGCGCACCTCGGTGAAGCCGTCGCCGCTCAGCTGCTGGACGGCGTCGTTCTCGGTGCGGCCGACGACGTCGGGCACCGGACCGGGGGCCGGGCCGGTCGAGGCCACGAGGGTGACGGTGGAGCCGTAGGGCGCTTGTGTCCCCCCCGGGGGGTTCGCCGAGATCACGGTGTCGACGGGCGCGGTCTCGCTCGCGCGTTCCTCGACGTTGACGACGAAGCCCGCTCCCCGGAGCCGGTCGACTGCCTCCTGCACGGGGCTGCCGACGAGGCCGGTGGGCACGGCCACCCGCTCGCGGCCCGAGCTCACGACGATGGTGACCGTGGTCTTCTCCCGGACGCTCTTGCCGGCGGCGGGTGACTGGTCGAGCACGATGTCGACGGGCTGGGACGAGATGACCCGCTGGACCTCGGGTATGAGGCCCGCGTCGCGCAGCGCGGCCTGGGCCGGACCGATCTTCTTCCCGACGACGTCGGGCACGTCGACCTGGCTCGAGCTCGCGAGCGAGTTGGTGAGGAGCAGGATGCTGCCGATCACCACGACGAGCCCGCCGAGCACGAGCAGGGCCCGGGTCTGGGAGCTCATCCGGCGGCGTGGGGGCGCGGCCCCCGGGCTGCCGACACCCGGGGTCGGAGGGATCGCCATGGTGGCCGCGTGGGCGGTATCGGCTGTGCCCACGGCGGTGCCGGTGGTGGCGACCACGGCGGTGACCGGCGCCGCGGCGAGCGGTCGACCCCGACGGAAGAGCAAGAGGTCGGAGCGCATGTCGGTGGCCGAGCGGTAGCGGTGGGCCGGGTCCTTCGCCATCGCGGTGAGGATGATCTGTTCGAACGCGGCGGGCACCAGCGCGTTGCGCAGCGACGGCGGCTCCGGGGTCTCGCGCACGTGCTTGAAGGCGACGGCGACCGGTGTGTCCCCCGTGAACGGCGGTGCGCCGGTGACCATCTCGTAGCAGACCACGCCGAGCGCGTAGACGTCGCTGCGGCCGTCGACCGGGAGCCCCTGGGCCTGTTCGGGCGAGAAGTAGGTGGCGGTTCCCATCACCGACCCGGTCTGGGTGAGCCCGTCGGCGGTGCCGGCCCGCGCGATGCCGAAGTCGGTGACCTTCACGGTGCCCGTCCGGGTCATGAGCACGTTGCCCGGCTTCACGTCACGGTGCACGACGCCGTGCTCGTGGGCGAAGGCCAGCGCAGCGGCGATCTCGGCCGCGATCTCGGAAGCCTGCTCGGCGCCGAGCGGACCCTCGGTGCGGATCACCTCGCGCAGCGGACGACCCTCGACGTACTCCATCACGATGAAGTAGTTGCCGTCCTCCTGACCCCAGTCGTAGATCGCGACGATGTTGGGGTGCGAGAGATTGGCCGCGGCCTGGGCCTCGCGACGAAACCGCTCGACGAACGACGGCTCGCGGGCATACTCCGGGAAGAGCACCTTCACCGCGACCGGCCGGTCGAGCAGACGGTCGTGGCCGAGGTAGACGGTCGCCATGCCGCCCTGGGCCAGCTCGCGGCGCAGCTCGTAGCGGTCGGAGAGCACCTTCCCGGTCAGGCTCATGGTGCGTTCACCCTAGTTGCCGATTGACGGATCGGACGGGCGATCGGCGCCGCAGGACGGTTCCGGCGGCGGTGAGGCGAGCAGGCCGGCGAGCACGTCACGGGCGATCGGCGCAGCGATCCGTCCACCGGTCGCGCCGTCGGGCGCGTCGGCGCCGCCGCCGTTCTCGACGAGCACCGCAACGGCGTACCGGGGTGCCTCGGCCGGGGCGAACGCGATGAACCAGGCGTGGGGTCGGGCCCCGGGTGCGGTCTCGGCGGTGCCGGTCTTCCCGGCGACGGCGACGCCGGGAATGCGGGCCGCGGTGCCGGTGCCGCGCGGATCCTCGATGACGCCGCGCATGAACCGCGTGACCTCCGCGGCGACGGTCGGGTTCGTGGCCCGTCGGTACGCGCTCGGTCCGGTTCGGCTCACGACCCGGTCGGTCGGGTCCTTCACGCACGCCACGAACCGTGGGTCCATGAGCAGACCGCCGTTCGCGATTCCGGCGGCGACCATGGCCATGGCGAGTGGAGTGACCGCCACTTGGTTCTGACCGATGGCGTCCTGCATGAACCCGGCTTGGTTGCGCCGGAAGGTGCCGGGCGCCGGGCCGGTGCTCCGGGCGATGGCCGGATCGATGCCGGTGGCGCCCCCGCTCGGCGGCGGGTCGACCGCGACCCCGAACGGCCGGATGCCGGTGGCGAGGGCGTTGCCGAGGTCGAAGCCGACCTGCCCGTAGGTCGTGTTGCACGAGCGGATGAACGACACCTCGAGTGTGCCGCCGCAGATCTCGTCGTCGAAGTTGCGGAGCAGCTGTCCGTCGGTCTGGGGCAGCGGGATGGCGCGCACGAACGGGTACTTGCGCGTGAGCGAGGCCCCGCCTTCGATCGCGACCGCGGCGGTCACGGTCTTGAACGTCGAACCGGGCGGGTAGCGCTCGGCCCAGGGCTTGGGGAGGAGGGGGTTGCCCGGTTCGGCGAGGAGCAGCCGTCGGGCCGCACCGACCTCGGTGCTGTCGTGGCCGGTGAGCAGGTTCGGGTCGTAGGTCGGATTGGAGTACGCGGCGAGGACGCCGCCCCCGACCACGTCGAGCACGACGACGCTGCCCCGGCGACCGGCCAGGCCGTCGGCGGCGAGGCGCTGGGCCCGGGTCGAGAGGGTGAGCACGACGGTGCCGACCGGAGCCCGCCCCGAGAGCGCGTCGGTGAGGTTCTCGGCCTGCAGCGAGAACGTACGGCCGGCGAGGGCATCGGAGTAGGTGCGCTCGACGCCGGTCTCCCCGAAGTTGATCGACTGGTAGCCGACGACCTGGGCGAAGAGCAAGGCGGTTCCCGGCGGGTAGATGCGCCGGTACCGGTAGACGTCGTCGGTCCGCACCGAGCGGGCGAGGAGGTCGCCTTCGCGACTCACGATGGGGCCGCGGTCGCGTGCCACGTTGCGGAGGAACGGCCGGGGGTTCCGCGGGTCGTCGGCGAGGCTGCGGCTACGGGCGACCTGGAGGTAGGCGAGCTGGCCGGCGAGGACGAGGAAGCACGCGACGAGGGCGAGGCCGACCCGCCGGATTCCCGGGTTCACGCGGGCGTCCCGGGGTTGCTCGGCCGGGAGGCCCGCCGGGCGTTGTCGTCGGACATGCGCACGAGCAGGGCGATGATGGCGAAGTTCGCGAGGAGCGACGACCCGCCGTAGGACGCGAACGGGAGCACGATGCCCGTGAGCGGGATGACCCGCAGCACCCCGCCGATGATGAGGAAGGTCTGCAGGCCGATGATCGTCACCAAACCGGCGGCGAACAGCTTGGCGAAGGCCCGGGTCGATTCGAGCGCGATGCGGAAGCCGGTGCCGACGAGCAGGAGGAACGCCGACACGACGGCGAGCGCGCCGGCCAGGCCGAGCTCCTCGCCGATGGTCGAGAACATGTAGTCGGTGGTGGCGTTGGGCACCTCGCCGGGGTGGCCGAGGCCGATGCCGGTGCCGGCCACTCCCCCCGAGCCGAACGCGAACCAGGCCTGGATCGGTTGCAGTCCGCGTCCGAGCGGATCGGCCCACGGGTCGAGCCAGTTCTCGACCCGCACCCGGACGTGGCCGAACGCGAGGTAGGCGACGACGGCGCCGACGGCGAGCAGTACGAGCGTGCCGACGAGGTAGGCGGTGCGCCGGGTGCTCATGTAGAGCATGGCGGCGAACAGGCCGAAGATGAGGAGGCTCGTGCCGACGTCCTGCTGGTAGGCGAGCACGAGCAGGGCGACCCCCCAGGCGAGCAGCAGCGGCCCGAGGTCACGGGGCGACGGCAGGAACCGGCGCCCGATCCGGATCCGGCCCTCGGCGAGCAGCTCGCGGTTGTCGGCGAGGTACGACGCGAAGAACGCCACGAGCAGCACCTTGGCGATCTCGCTGGGTTGGAAGGAGAGCGGGCCGAGGGCGACCCAGAGTCGGCCGCCGCCACGGGTCTCGCCGATCACGGGAGCGAGGGGGAGCAGCAGGAAGGCGAGGCCGAGTACGAGAGCCGTGTACCGGTAGCGCTCGAAGATCCGGACGTCGGGCACGAAGACGAGCACCGCGACGAAGACCCCCACGGCGATGGCGACCCACAGCGATTGGATCCGGGCCTGGGTCTCGTACTCCGGGCGCACGTCGGCGAGGCGGGCGATGAAGACGAACCCGAGTCCGTTCAGCATCGCGGCGATCGGCAGGAGCGTGGCGTCGGCGGCGGGTGCGTACCGACGGATGGCGAGGTGGGCGACGAGGTAGAGCCCCGCGGTCACCCCGAGCAGGGGGTAGAGGTCGGCCGGGAGGGTCGGCTCGTCGGCCAGTGCGGCGAGGATGTAGCCCCCCGCCGTGATCGCGACGACGAGCAGACCGAGCGAGAGCTCGGCCCGGCGCCGCCGGAACCCCGCCGTCGGTCCCGGCGCCGGGGCGGTGAGGGTCACGGGGCCGGTTCCGACCCGGTGCTCGGCGGGACGGGGGCCGCCCGGGTGGTCGAGGTCGTCACCCGGGGCCGCGTGGTGGTGGTTACCGCGGGTGCGGTGGTCGTGGTGGTCGCCCGGTCCTCGGCCCCGTCGCGCCAGCGGTCGATGACCGAGCGCAGCGTCGCGAGCGATCCGCGGGTGGTGTTGTCGATGACCCGGATCTGCTCGTCCTCGGTGAGCGCACCGAGCCGCAGCGTCGGCGCGGAACGCTCGCGCAGGGTCGGATTCCAGCCGACGACACCACCCGGCACGCCCTGGTAGATCACGACGACCCCGCGGGCCTCGCCGATGAAGTAGGAGCGGCGGGCGTACCAACCGAGCACGCCGACGGCGATCGCGATGACGAGGATCGGCGCGGTGACGAGCGCCACGGCCCGCACCACGGAACGTCGACGATTCGCGGGCGGGAGCGGCGCGCCGGATTCGGGACGGGCTGACGGCGGCAGCTCAGGCTCTGCTGCGATCGGTGGCATCGGTGTTGCCTCGGCGTTCGAGCCGACGACGGCGGGGTGCCCGTCGATGTCCTCGACGTCGACGACCACGACGGTGACGTTGTCCTCGCCGCCGGCGGCGCACGCGGCGGCGACGAGTCGCCGGGCGATCTCGTCCGGTTCGACGTCGACACCGGCGAGGGCGAGGATCTCGTCGTCGCCGATCATCGTCGTGAGCCCGTCGGAGCACAACACGATGCGGTCGCCGGCAACGACGGGCAGGGCGATGACATCGACAGCGACATCGGGAATCGAGCCGAGGCACCGCGTGATCACCGACCGCTGGGGGTGAACCGCGGCCTGCTCGACCGTGAGGCGACCCTCACGGATCAGCTCACCGACGAGGCTGTGGTCGTCGGTCAGCTGGCGCAGACCGTCGTCGCGGACGAGGTAGGCACGCGAGTCGCCCACGTGGCCGATGACGACGGCACCATCCGCCACGGTGAGTCCGGTGAGCGTCGTGCCCATCCCGGTGAGCGCAGGGTCGGTCGCGGCCTTGGCGAGCACGGCGGTGTTGGCGCGGCCGATGGCCTCGTCGATCGGGGCGTTCCCGGCCACCGCGGCGCGCAGCGTCTCAATCGCCGTGGCGCTGGCGACCTCACCCCCGAGATGGCCGCCCATGCCGTCCGCGACCGCGTAGCAGCCGTGCTCGTCGTCGACGAGGAAGGCGTCCTCATTGTTGGCCCGGACGCGACCGACGTCGGTGGCGCTCCCGACGACGATTCTCACGCGACGACCTCGAATCGGTCCTGGCCGATCCGGATCGTGTCGCCGATGCGGAGATCGACGGGGCCCGAGATTCGGATGTCGTTCACGAACGTGCCGTTCGTCGAGTCGAGGTCCGCGATACGCAGGGCGGTTCCGACCGGGGTGATCCGGGCGTGGACGAGGGAAGCGAAGGTGTCGACGAGCACGACGGTGCAGCCGTTGCCCCGCCCGACGGTCGTCTCGCCGCTCACGACGATCGCCTCGGTCCGGCCGTCGGCGTGGGTGAGCACGAGTCGGTGAGGCGTCGGTGGGGGTGAGGGGGCCGGCTCGCTCCGGGTTTCGCTCGGGCCGGTCCGGGGCGGCACCGCTGCGGATCCGAGGGCGGCGGGCTCGGCCCGGAGCTCCCGCAACACGACCCAGACGACCCGGGCCAGGAAGAGGTAGACGAGGGCGAGGAGGCAGAGCTTCAGGACCTGCAGGACGGCGTCGGACACGGCTCAGGTGCTCTCGAAACGGATCTCGGTGCCACCGATGGTGATGACGTCCCCGTCGGCGAGGACTTGCTCCCTGATGGCGACGCCGTTGACGAGCGTGCCGTTGGTGGATTCGAGGTCGGCGACCCGGAATCCGGTGCCGGTCCACGCGACCTCGGCGTGGTGGCGTGACGCGCGTGGGTCGGAGACGGTCACCGCGCACTCGGTGAGCCGGCCGATGATCACCGGCTCGGGACCGAGGGCGACCTGCCGCCCGTCGGTGAGCGTGAGCCAGGCATCGCCTCCGGTCGGGCCGGCGACGATCGCGGCGCGAATCGTGAGGCTGCCGCGGCGAGCCCGGGTGGCGGTGACGAGCGTGACGGCGACGGGCCCTTCGAGCAGGTAACCCTGGTCGCGGGCGTGATCGCGAGCGGCGTCGGCGAGCTCGCGGGCCAGGGCCTCGGCGAA
Organism: Actinomycetota bacterium; assembly: GCA_046086225.1. Classification (GTDB taxonomy): domain Bacteria; phylum Actinomycetota; class Acidimicrobiia; order IMCC26256; family PALSA-610; genus JBJSXF01. Next base: position 9,132 of record JBJSXF010000117.1, read on the forward strand.
TCCGGCGAAGCGCTCGGCATCCTCGTCGGAGAGCTCGATCGTGAAATCGTTGGGGGCGACGGTGCCGCGGATACCGAGGGTGCGGCCGACGTCCATCTCGCGTGCGAGTCTCCGACCGATCTCGACCGGCTGGAGCCCGGAACGCGACGCGCGTGAGAAGGTGCCCTCGACGAGTCGTTCCAGGCGGCGCTCGAACCGCTGGAGTCCCATCGGGGCGATGCTAACGAAGCCCCAGCCGGGTTCCGTGCCGAACCCGGCTGGTACGCTCCCCCTTCACGCGCGAGTGGCGGAATGGCAGACGCGCTGGCTTCAGGTGCCAGTGAGGGCAACCTCGTGGGGGTTCAAGTCCCCCCTCGCGCACTCGGTCGGTGGCGCCCCGGTTACGGGGTGATCGACTCGGCGTCGTCGTCGACCTCGTCTCCGTCGTCATCGGCGTCCGAGTCGTCGTCGGACCCGTCACCGTCGTCGTCGTCGATCTCGTTGTCCTCGCCGTCGCCGTCGACGTCGTCGTCATCGGCGTCCTCGGTCCCGTCCCCGTCGATGTCCGACTCGGAAGGGTTGTCGTCGGCGAGGTTGTCGCCGTCGATGTCTGTCTCGAGGGCCGAGTCGTCGGCGAGGTTGTCGCCGTCGATGTCGAGTTCGCCGACGCCGTTGTCGGCGCGTCCGTCGCCGTCGATGTCGAGTTCGCCGGTGCCGTTGTCGGCGCGTCCGTCGCCGTCGATGTCGAGTTCGCCGGTGCCGTCGTCGGCGCGTCCGTCACCGTCGATGTCGAGCTCCAGCGCCGAGTCGTCGGGTCGGTTGTCGCCGTCGATGTCGGTTTCGAGCGCGGAATCGTCGGCCTGGCCGTCGCCGTCGATGTCGGTCTCGAGCGCGGAATCGTCGGCCAGGCCGTCGCCGTCGATGTCGGTCTCGAGCGCGGAATCGTTGGCGCGACCGTCGTTGTCGATGTCGTTGTCGTAGACGGCCGCGGCGGGTGCGGCGGTCGCCGCGGCGAGGCCGCCGTGGGCGCCGAGGACCAGCACGCCGGTGAAGATCGCGTTGCGCACCCGCGAGCGGGTGGAGCGCTCGGCGATCCGCCGCGCGGCCCAGGGGGACAGCAGCGGGTTGGGCGACTGC
>JBJSXF010000118.1:0-22193 GCA_046086225.1 Actinomycetota bacterium
AAGTTCCACCCGCACGGCGATTCCGCGATCTACGAGGCGCTGGTACGGATGGGCCAGTGGTTCTCGCTGACGGCGCCCCTCGTCGACAAGCACGGCAACTTCGGCTCGCCCGCCGATCCGCCGGCCGCTTCCCGTTACACCGAGTGTCGGCTGTCACCGGTCGCGATGGAGCTCCTCGCAGGCATCGACGAGGGAACCGTCGACGTCGAGCCCAACTACGACGCCTCGGGCTCGGAGCCGGTCGTGCTGCCCGCCCGATTCCCCAACCTCCTCGTCAACGGCGCTCAGGGCATCGCGGTCGGCATGGCCACGAACATCCCGCCCCACAACCTCGGCGAGGTCTGCGACGCCGCCATCCGGCTCATCGACAGGCCCGATGCATCGCTCGCCGATCTGATGAAGAAGGTGAAGGGCCCCGACTTCCCGACCGGTGGGCTGATCATGGGCGACGACGGCATCCGCGATGCCTACGCCACGGGGCGTGGCACCGTGCGCATCCGGGCCGTGCACGAGATCGAGGAGGGCAAGCGGGGCGCGCGGGCCGTCATCCTCACCGAAGTGCCGTTCCAGACGAGCGTCGACGCGATCGCGGGCAAGCTGGCCGAGCTCGTCGAGGCCGGGAAGATCGACGGCATCCGCGACATCCGCAACGAATCGGGGCAGGGCCGCATCCGTCTCGTCATCGAGCTCCGGTCCGATGCCAACCCGCAGATCGTGTGCAACAACCTCTTCAAGCACACGGCAGCCCAGACCACGTTCCCGGTCAACATGGTCGCCCTGGTCGACGGGGTGCCGCGCACGGTGGGGCTCGTCGAGGCGTTGCGGCACTGGATCGACCACCAGGAGGAGGTGGTCACCCGGCGCACGCAGTTCCGGCTCGACAAGGCGGAAGCCCGCATGCACATCGTCGACGGGCTCGTGAAGGCCGTCGGCATGATCGACGCCGTGGTGAAGGCGATCCGGGCCTCGGCCGACCGGGCCGCGGCCCGCGAGGCGCTCATGGGGCGGTGCTTCGGCTTCTCCGAGATCCAGGCGAACCACATCCTCGACCTGCCCCTCGGTCGGCTCACCCGACTCGGGATCGCCGAGCTCGAGGAGGAGCGGGCCCGCCTGGAGGTCGCGATCGCCGAGCTTCGGCGCATCCTGGCCGATCGGGCTGCGCTGATGGGCGTCATCCGGACCGAGCTCATCGAGTTCCGCGACGCGCACAAGGCCGATCGCCGCACGCGGATCGTGGGCGACGACACCGGCGCCATCGACGTCGTCGAGCTGGTAGAGGACGAGCCGTTCGTCGTCACCCTCACGGCCCGGGGCTACCTGCGGGCGGTCCCGGCCCGGACGCGCGGGGCCCGGGCGGTGCGGGTTACCGACCGCGACGCGATCGTCGAGGTCATCGAGACCACGGCGCTCGCCGCGTTGCTCTTCTTCTCCGATCGTGGGCGCGCGTACCGGGCGGTGGTCCACGACCTGCCCCGGGAGCGCCTCACTGCGGCCCCCAACCTCTTCCAGCTCGCCGACGGCGAGCGCATCGTCGCCGTGATCGACCCGCGAATCCACGAGGAGCACCCGCACCTCGTGTTCGTCACCGCTGCGGGCGGAGTGAAGCGAACGGCGCTCGACGAGTTCACCGAAGCGTCGGGTCGCCAGAGTGGGATCGTGGCGATGAAGGTCGCCGACGACGACGTCGTGGTCTCGGTGTTCCCGGGTTGGGAGGAGTACGAGATCCTCGTGGTCACTGCCGGGGGGCAGGCCATCCGCTTCCCCGAGGCCGAGGTCCGCGCGGTGAGCCGCTCGGCCGGGGCGATCCGGGCGATCCGCCTACGGGGGGCCGACCGGGTGATCGGCGGGTGCGCGGTCGCCCACGAGGAGTTCGTCGTCATCGCGACCGAGGAGGGCTTCGCCAAGCGCACTGCGGTCGACGACTTCCCGGTCCAGGCCCGGGGTGGTGCCGGCGTGAAAGCGGCCAAGATCGACAAGGCGCGCGGACAGATCGTCGCCGTGGCGAGCGCGGCCGGCGATCTCGCCTTCGTGACCGGCGAGTCTTGTCTCGTGCTCCCGGGTTCCGGGGTTCGGGGGGCGGGTCGCGAGGGTGGCGGATCGAAGACCGCGCCCGAAGGGCTCCTGCGGGTCGTGCCGGTGCGTGCGGCGCGCGAGGACGGCTGAGCGGGTCCTCCGCCGAGCGGCGGGCGATGCGGGGAGCCGGATGGTTCAGGGTGCCGGGTTGGAGATCGTCTTCCAGGCCCGGGTCGAGAGGTAGGTGCGGAAGTGTCCGCCGATGTGCCTGACATCCGCCGCCGTCTTGGGGTGGCGTAGCTCGTAGAAGTGGGGGAATCGGGCGCTGGCCCGTACGAGGTTCCAGAGCGCGAGTGCGTCGTCGCCCTGCGGGGCGGGCACCACAACCGGCCCGAAGACGGCGTAGTCGCCGGGCAGCACGATGGTGGGCACCCCGTGGGTGCCGTAGCGCTCCACGGCATCTTCGTGCTCGACCCGCACCTCGGCCTTGGTGGTGGGGTCGGCGAGCGCCCGCTCGACGAGATCGGGCGCGAACCCGGCTTCGGCGACGATCTCGGCGTGCAGATCGGGGACGTGGCACGACCGGCCACTCTCGAAGAACTCGCGGCTGATCGTCTCGTACCAGTGGTCGACGCCGGCCTGCCCGTGCTCGCGGCGGATGAGGGCGCCGACCTGCATCTGGCCGATGCCGTAGGCCCAGTCACGGTCCCACGGTGAGGGCTTGCCCGCTTCCTGGTTGATCGCTTCGAGCGAGAAGAACCGCCACTCGACGTCGAGGCCGTCGGGGAGCAGACGCCGCACCTCGCGGATCCAGATCGCCGTCTGGTTGGCGTAGGGGCACATCGGATCGAGGTAGAAGGCGATCGACTCGGTCACGGTCCCAGTCTCGCGCCGGTGGCCTACGGTGCGCCCATGGCGGCGCCGACGGCCATCACCGAGCAGGTGGACGACATGTTCGAGCGTCCCGGGGAGTTCGGGACGACCTACGCGGTCGTCGTGCTCCGGGCGGGGGAGATCGTCGCCGAGCGCTACGGCGGCGCGTTACCTCACCTCGACCGGCCCGACGAGTCGGTCGGGCCCGAGACGCCGCTGCTCTCGTGGTCGGTCGCCAAGTCGGTGTTGCACGCCGCGGTCGGCGTGCTCGCGGGCGAGGGCCGACTCGACCCCGATGTCCCGGTGGGCGCCCCGGAGTGGGCGGCGGTCGGCGACCCCCGCGCCGCGATCACGATCGAGCACCTCCTCACCATGCGTGACGGCCTGGCCTTCACCGAGGACTACGTCGACGCCGGGAGTTCCGATGTGATCGAGATGCTCTTCGGGAGCGGTCGCGCCGATACCGCCCACTTCGCTGCGGATCGACCCCTCGCCCACGCGCCGGGCACAGTCTTCAACTACGCGTCGGGCGCGTCGAACATCGTGGCCCGGGCGGTGGGCGATGTGGTCGGGCGCGGAGCCGAGACCGAGGCCTGGCTGCGCGAGGCGATCTTCGACCCGCTCGGCATGACCTCGGCCCGGATCCGACTCGACGACGCGGGCACGTTCATCGCGTCGTCGTTCGTGTACGCCACGGCGCGCGACTGGGTGCGCTTCGGCGAGTGCTACCTGCGCGACGGGCGAGCGGGTGGCCGGCAGATCGTTCCTGCGGACTGGGCCGCGCACGGCTGGCGGATCCGGTCGCGCGACCCCGAGACCGGCACGCCGTACGGCGCCCACTGGTGGGGGCTGCCCGGCCCCGGCCCCGAAGCCGGGTACGCCGGCGGCTACGCGGGGCAGCGCGTGCTCGTGTGCCCGGCGGCCGACCTCGTGGTCGCACGGTTCGGGAACTCCGAGGCCGACCAGTACCCGGCGATCGCCCGCTGGTGCCGCCGGGTCATCGAGGCCGTCGGTTCGGCCGCTACCTTCCGCCCATGACCGAACCCATGCTCGACCGTTTCGTCGAGGTCTGGAACGACATCGCCGACCTCACCGCCGACCTGAGCGAGGCCGAGTGGGACCTCCCGACCGACTGCCCGGGGTGGTCGGTGAAGGACAACGTCGCCCACATGATCGGCACCGAGCGCATGCTGCTCGGCGACCGGGCCCCCGAGGTCGAGACCGGCGGGGCCGACTACGTCCGCAACGACATCGGCCGGGCCAACGAGCAGTGGGTCGCGGGCTGTCGGGCGATGGCCGGCGCCGAGGTGCGGGACGCGTTCCTGGCCGTCACCGCCCGGCGGCTCGACGCGCTCCGGGCCCTCGATGCCGACGGCTGGGATCGCGAAGGGTTCACGCCCGAGGGGCCGGGGCCGTACCGGAAGTTCATGGAAATCCGGGTGTTCGACTGCTGGTTCCACGACCAGGACATCCGCGAGGCGATCGGTCGCCCCGGGTTCCTCGAGGGCCCGGTGGCCGACCTGGCGATCGGACGCATCCCGGCGGGCGGGCTCGGCTTCGTGGTGGGGAAGAAGGCGGCGGCCCCGCCCGGCACCACCGTGGTGTTCGAGGTCGAGGGTGCCGCGCCGATCACGGCCTCCATCGAGGTGCCGCCCGAGGGGCGGGCTCGCCTCCTCGTCGCCACGCCCCCGGCGGATCCCACGGTGCGGATCGTCACCGACCGGCGCACGTTCGCCCGGCTCGCGGGCGGTCGGTGGGACGCCTCCCGAGCGCACGCCCAGGGCCGGGTCGTGGTCGAGGGTGACGCCGATCTCGGTGGTCGCATCGTTGCCGCGATGGGGTACACGATCTGAGCCGACGGCTCGCGCCCGGTGTCGGGCCGGGACGGGCGGGGACGGGCGGGGCTACGGTCCCGGCCGTGAGTACGAGCGACGACGGGGTGCTGGTCGAGGTTGCCGACCGGGTCGCCGTCATCACGATGAACCGGCCCGCCCAGCGCAACGCGTTGAACCGGGCGGTGCGCCGGGCGCTCCCGGCGGCGATCACGGCGTGCGACGCCGACGACGGCGTCGACGTGATGATCCTCACCGGCGCCGATCCGGCGTTCAGCGCAGGCATCGACCTCAAGGAGGTCGCGGCGGGCGGCGCAGGCGCCGATCCGACCGAGATGGGCAGCCCGACCGCCCGGGTCCGCCACCGGGGCGCGTTGCCGCCGCGGACGAAGCCGCTCATCGGCGCGGTCAACGGCGTGGCGGTCACCGGCGGGTTCGAGGTCGCGCTCAATTGCGACTTCCTCGTGGCCTCCGACCGGGCCCGCTTCGCCGATACCCACGCCCGGGTCGGCGTCATGCCGGGCTGGGGGCTCACCGTGCTGCTCGCCCAGCGCATCGGGGTGGCCCGAGCCCGGGAGATGAGCCTCACCGGCAACTACATCGACGCGACGACCGCGCTCGCGTGGGGGCTCGTCAACCACGTCGTGCCGCACGACGACCTGCTGTCGTTCTCCCGGGCGTTGGCCGCCGACATCGTCTCGAACGACCAGGCGGGTGTACGCCGCATGCTCCGCACCTACGCCGAGGTGACCGACACGACCGTGGCCGAGGGCTGGGAGATCGAGGCCCGGGTCAGCCGGGACTGGGACGGTCCGGGTTTCGATCCGGCGAGCATCGCAGCGCGCCGGGGTGCGATCCTCGAACGCGGGCGGGCCCAGATCGGCGACTGACGGATCGCGGCGCCTCAGGCGAGGTGGGTGTCGAGCCAGTCGAGAGTGCGGCCCCAGGCGTCGCGAGCGTCGGCCGCTCGGTAGTCGTCGCGCCCGTCGCAGTGGAACCCGTGTCCGGCATCGGGATAACGCACGATTTCGGTCGCGACCGGTGCGGCGGCGAGTGCGGCGCGCAGCTCCTCGACCTCGTCGGGCGGGATCGAGCCGTCGAGATCTCCGAAGAGGCCGAGCCACGGGGTCTGCAGCTCACCCGCACCGCTCACGAGCGGGGGGAACTGGGGGAACCGGGCCCGCACGATGCCCCCGCCGTAGAAGCCGACGGCGGCGCCGATCGCCCGGTGGCGCGCCACGAGGAAGGTGGCCCGGCCGCCGAAGCAGAAGCCGACGACGCCGAGGCGGTCGTCGGAGAAGCCGCAGGCCCGGAGGTGATCGAGCGCGGCGTCGACGTCGGCGAGCACGGCGTCGTCACCGGGGACCGCGCCGAAGCACTCGATGACCTTCTCGAAGTCGCCGTACTCGGCGGTGAGGCCGGGGCCGCCCCGGTGGAACAGTTCGGGCGCCACGGCGTGGAACCCGGCCGCCGCGGCGCGTTCGGTCACGTCGGCGATGTGCGCGTTCACGCCGAAGGCCTCCTGGATCACGACCAGTCCGCCCCGGACCTCGCCGGCGGGTCGGAACTCCACGGCGCGCATCGGGCCGTCGGGCGTCTCGAGGGTGATGTCCACGTTGCCTCCGCTCGGGTGTGGGGCCGGCGCCGGAGACGGTACCCGGCTCGGCGTGCGGGTACTTTGGGTCCGTTCCGCCCGGTCCCGGGCGGCCGGGTTGGAGGTGCGAGATGAGCTTCCGGGTCGTGGTCGACTTCGACCGCTGCGAGAGCAACGCGCTGTGCATGGCTGCCGCGCCCGAGGTCTTCGAGGTCCGTGACGACGACTTCCTCTACGTGCTCCAGGAGGAGCCGCCCGACGAGTTGCGGGCGAAGTGCGAGGAAGCGGCCCGGATCTGCCCGAAGCAGGCCATCGCCGTCGTCGACGCGTGACCGCCGCAGGAACGGACGGCGCGCTCACGGGCCGCGCCGCGCTGGTCACGGGGGGCGGCTCGGGCATCGGCCTCGGCACGGCTCGGCGCCTCGCCCGTGACGGGGCGCACGTCACGATCGCCGGGCGCACGGAGGCGAGACTCGCCGCGGCCGTCGAGGAGATCGGATCGGTCGCCGCGCCCGACGCCCGGATCGGCTACGTGGTCGCCGACGTCACCGACGAGCGCGACGTCGAGCGGGCGGTGGTCGCCGCCACGGTCGACGGGAACCTCGACGTGTGCTTCGCGTGCGCGGGCGGCTCGCTGCACGGCGGTCCGATCGTCGTCTCGGACGCCGACGGGTGGCGCGCCACCATCGACCTCAACCTGGTGGGCACCTTCCTCACGATCAAACACGCGTCGGCGGCGATGGTGGCGTCCGGGGGTGGCTCGATCATCGCCATGTCGTCGATCGCGGGTCACACCACGCACCGCTACATGAGCGCGTACTGCGCGAGCAAGGCGGCCATCGAGATGCTCGTGAAGTGCGCGGCCGACGAGCTCGGCGAGCAGGGAGTTCGGGTCAACGCGGTGCAGCCCGGCATCGTCGACACCGAACTGGTCGGCTTCATCACGGCCGGGGGCGACGTCCTCGACAGCTACTACGAGAACATGCCGATCGCCCGGGTCGGCACCGTCGACGACATCGCGTCGGTGGTGGCGTTCCTCGCCGGTCCGGAATCCACCTGGATCACGGGCCAGATGATCGGCATCGACGGCGGACACCAGTTGCGCCGCGGTCCCGATTACTCGTTCTTCGCGGGCTGACCGTGGACTTCGACGAGACTCCCGAGGAGCAGGCGTTCCGGGGCGAGGTGCGGGCCTGGCTCGAGGCGCGGGCGTCGCGGCGCGTCGCGGGCGGTCCGTCCGACCACTCGTACGTGCCGGGCGAGCGTTCGGAGGAGGGCGACCTCGCCCACGTCGAGGCCTGCCGGGTCTGGCAGCGCGAGCTGCACGCCGGGGGCTGGGCGGGGATCACGTGGCCGACCGAGGCCGGTGGCCGGGGCGGTGCGGGCTGGCAGCAACGCATCTTCAACGAGGAGCAGGCTCGCTTCGACGTGCCGGTCGGCGCCTTCGCGGTGGGCATCGGCATGGCCGGTCCCACGATCATCGCCTGGGGCAGCGACGAGCAGAAGGAGCGGCTCCTCCCGCCGATGCTCACCGGCGACGAGATCTGGTGTCAGCTCTTCTCGGAGCCGGGTGCGGGCTCCGACCTCGCCGGCCTGCGCACGAAGGCGGTGCGCGACGGTGACGAGTGGGTTGTCAACGGGCAGAAGGTCTGGACGTCGGGTGCGCACTACAGCCACTGGGGTGTGCTGCTCGCCCGCACCGATCCCGACGTGCCGAAGCACCGGGGCATCACCGCGTTCGCGCTCGACATGCGCACCCCCGGGATCGACATCCGCCCGCTGCGCCAGATCACCGGGGCCGCCCACTTCAACGAGGTGTTCCTCACCGACGTGCGGGTCGCCGACTCCCACCGGATCGGCCCACTCGACGACGGCTGGCGCGTGGCGAACACGATGCTCGCGAACGAGCGGTCGTTCATCGGCGGTGGCGGGCGGGTCGGCTTCGGCGATCTCGTCGAGCTCGCCCGGGCGCACGGCACCAGCGCCGACCCGCTGGTACGCCAGGAGCTCGCCCGCTCGTACACGCGTCTGCAACTCATCAAGTGGCTGGGCTGGCGGTCGCGCAGCCGCAAGGACCAGGGCCTCGGGCCCGAGGCGTCGGTGCTCAAGCTCGCCGCCTCCCGCCGGCTGGAGTACGACGGCGACCTCGTGCTGCGTCTCCAGGGCACCCCGGCGGTGCTCGCCGATGCCGACGCGGTGTCGGGGGGCTACTGGCAGCAGCAGTTCCTCATGCAGTGGAGCTCCCGGATCGGTGGCGGCACCGAGCAGGTGCAGCGCAACGTGATCGGTGAGCGGGTGCTCGGCCTGCCGGGTGAGCCCCGCCCCGACAAGACCCTCCCGTTCCGCGACCTGCCGACCGGTTGACCGCGATCGGGGTCAACCTCGCGGCCGGGTGAGCGTCGCCGGATCCTCGACGTCCTGCGGGCGGCACCCGGGTGGCGCGGTGACCGGGTTGCAGCGTCCGGGTGTGCCGCCGGGGATGCGCACGACGTAGCCGGTGCCGAAGCGGGCATCGGGGAGCTCGTAGTCGGTGGCCACGAGGTGCGCTCCGCTCGCGAGCGCGGCGTCCCGGCGGGCGGTGTTGCCGGCCCGGGCCTCGTAGGTGTCGGCGTCGGCTCGGGTGCGCACGATCATGTTCGCCCGGAGCGCGTCGGCGATGGTGGCCCGGTCGGCGCCGGGCTCCTCGGCGTTCTTCACGGCGGCGTCGGCGGCGCCCGGCTCGGACGTCGTGAAGACGGCGCTGCCCCGCAGGCCCGGGTGTCGGGCGAGGGCAGTGCGCCGGAACTCGGATGACGCGGCGTAGATCCAGATGCGGCCCCGGATCCGATCGACGACGGGCCAGCCCCGCTCGCGCACGGCAGCGCCGAGGGTCGGGAAGTCGCCCCGGACGGCATCGGGGGTGAGGAGCTGCCGGGCGGGGATCGCGGTTCGGATCTCGGCTTCCAGTCGGTCGAGGCGCTCCGGGCCGAAGTCGGCGTCCTTCAGGTCGAGGTAGATCGCGATTGGTACGTGCCCGGGGTGCGCTTCCGACCAGTCGCGCACGAGACCGAGGCACGCGGCGAGCGTCAGGCACGACGAGTTGGTGTCGACTCCGGCCTGGTGCAGCACCTTGAACCCGGGCTCGCGCATCACCGGGTCGTCGGGGAGGTTCGGGTAGGTCTCCCCGGGCGGTGGGGCGTACTTCGTTCCTGCGGGGTCGTCGGCGAGGTCGAGCTCGATCTGACGCACACCGAGATCGAACTGCTCGGGGAGCGGTGGGTGCTCGTAGTCGATTTCGGCCGCAATGGCGGGCACCGACTCCTGCAGGGTCCGCCACACCTCGGGGAACGCGCGCAGGTGGTAGCTGTTGTGGGTGCCGAGCACCTGCACCTGGTCGAGCCGAAGGCCGGGTGCCAACGGGACGGGCCGGCGGGACTCACCCTCTCCGCCGGATCCTCCGCAGGCCGATGCGACAACGATCAGGGCGAGCAGCAACGCAGCTCCGGGCGACCCGAGCGGGGAGGAGCGGCGCACGCCCACAGCCTAGGATTCGCCCATGCCGCTGAGCGTGCGCCTCGACGAGAGCCTCTGTGTCGGACACGGTCGGTGCTATGCGCTCGCACCCGACGTCTTCGGGGCAGACGACTTCGGACACGCCGTGGTGCTCGTCGCCGAAGTCGAGGGTCGGCTCGCCGATCAGGCCCGGACCGCGGCCGACAACTGCCCCGAGCGCGCGATCACCGTCGCGGACGCCTGAGTCGTGAGCGACGGGCTGCGGTACGCCGGCCGTCGCGTCATCGTCACCGGTGCCGCCACCGGCCCGGGGGCGGCGGTCGCCCGCATCCTCGTCGACCTCGGGGCCGAGGTGCATGCCGTCGACCGAGCCGAGCCGAAGGTCGGGGGGCTGGCCAGCGTCACCCGGAGCGATCTCCGGGAGCCCGCCGAGGCGAGGGCGGCCGCCACCCGCATCGGATCGATCGTGAACGGGCTCTTCCTCGGCGCGCTGCCGACGGCCGGGGCCCCGGATCCCGGCGGGCTCCTCCTCGACCTCGCGGCGGCGCGCGGCTGGATCGATGCGGTCGTCCCCCACATGATCGAAGGCGCCGCGGTCGCCCTCCTGGCCGCGCCGGTCGCAGCCGGTGCCGACCCGGGCGTCGATCCGGTTGCTGCCTACGTCGCCCACGGGGCCGACGAGCTTGCCGGGGCGGGGATCCGGATCAACTGCGTGGTTCCCGAGGTCGACCGGCCGGGCGCGACCCCGTCGGCCGATGACTGCGCCTGGCCGCTCGTCTTCCTGAACAGCCCCCGGGCCGCCGCCGTCACCGGGCAGCGGCTCACCGTCGGTGGCGGCCCGCCGGCTTCCCGGGCCGCTCACCGGACCGACCCCCGGGCGATGACGCCCGAGCGGGTCGGCTGACCCCGTTCGACAGCCCGCCCCCGGCGCCGCCAAGATGGCGGTGACCCGAACCGAACCCCGGAGGGATCTCATGTACGTCGGCCTCTCGAAGGAGCAGGAAGCGCTCCGCGACGAGCTGCGCGCCTACTACGACCAGCTCATCACGCCCGCGGTCGAGGACGACCTCCGCAAGGGCGAGGGCATCGGTCAGATGTCGAAAGACGTCTGGAAGCAGATGTGCGGCGACGGCTGGTCGGGGGTGGGCTGGCCCAAGGAGTGGGGCGGCAAGGGCCTCACCCCGATCGAGCAGTTCGTGTTCTTCGACGAGTCGATGCGCGCCGGTGCTCCGGTGCCGATGCTCACGATCAACTCGGTGGCGCCGACGATCATGCGGTACGGCTCGGAGGAGCAGAAGCAGTTCTTCGTCCCGAAGATCCTGAAGGGCGAGATCCACTTCGCGATCGGCTACACCGAGCCCGACGCCGGCACCGACCTCGCTTCGCTCAAGACGAGCGCGGTGCGCGACGGCGACGAGTGGGTGATCAACGGGCAGAAGGTCTACACGTCGCTCGCCACCGGGTCCGACTACATCTGGCTCGCGGTGCGCACGAACACCGAGGTCAAGAAGCACAAGGGCATCTCGATCATCATCGTGCCGACCGACACGCCCGGCTACTCCTACAAGCCGATCGAGAACTTCGGTGGGCTGAACACCAACATCACCTACTACGAGGATGTCCGGGTGCCGGTCGGCAACCTCGTGGGCGAGGAGAACCGGGGCTGGGACCTCATCACCAACCAGCTCAACCACGAGCGGGTCACGCTCTGCTCCTCGGGGGTCGTCGAGCGTCAGCTCGACGACGTGCGCCGCTGGGCCCAGGAGACGACACTGGCCGACGGTCGGCGCGTGATCGACCAGGAGTGGGTGCAGCTCAACCTCTGCCGGGTCCACGCCAAGCTCGAGTTCCTGCGCCTCATCAACTGGAAGGTCGCCTGGCTCGCCCAGAGCGGCGCGGCGCTGAACCCGGCCGATGCCTCGACTATCAAGGTCTACGGCACCGAGTTCTACCTGGAGGCGGCCCGGCTGCTCATGGAGGTCATGCGCGACCAGGCGCCGATCTCGGGCGGTTCGCCCGGCGCGGTCATCCGGGGTCGGGTCGAGCGGATGCTGCGCGGCATGCACATCCTCACGTTCGGCGGTGGCACCAACGAGATGCAGCGCGACCTGATCGCGATCTTCGGGCTCGGCATGCCGGGCTCGCCGCGCTGACCCGATTCCGTTTCGGTTCCGGTCCGACGCGGACCGACCGTTCCTGACCAAGGAGCATTCCGTGGACTTCGCCCTCTCCGAAGAGCAGCAGGAGCTCGCCGGCCTCGCCGGTCGCATCCTCGGCGACCGCATGACCCTCCCGCACCTCAAGGCCTGCGACAACTCCGACGCCTGGTACGACCTCGACACCTGGGGTGAGCTCGCGACGGCCAACATCCTCGGCATCGCGATCCCCGAGGCGGCGGGCGGTCTCGGGCTCGGCTTCCTCGACCTGTGCATGGTGCTGCGCGAGGTCGGCCGCTACGTGGCACCGCTGCCGGTGCTGCCGACGCTCGTCTCCTATGCGCTCCCCCTCGCCCGGTACGGCGGTGACGAGGCGCTGGCGACGCTCGGCGGGGTGGCCGCAGGTGAGTTCCTGGGCACGGCTGCGCTCGTCGAGTACGGCGCCGAGCCCGAGGCGCCGGCGACGACCGCCGTGGCCGACGGCGGGGGTTGGCGGATCGACGGTCTCAAGCACAGCGTGCCGCTCGGTCCGGCGGCGGCCGAGGTTCTCGTTCCCGCCCGCTCCGGCGACGGGATCGTGGTGCTGCGCGTCCCCACCGACGCGTCCGGTCTCACCTGGACCCACCAGGAGATCATGAACCGCGAGCCGCTCTTCGAACTGCGGCTCGACGGGGTCGTCGTCGGCGCCGATGCCGTCGTCGGTACGCCCGCGCTCGGGCGCGAGGTGCTCGCCTACACGCTCGACCGCACGGTCGTGGCCACCTGCGCGGTGGTCTCGGGAGTCGCCGACGACGTGCTGAAGCGCACCGCGCACTACACGACCGAACGCAAGCAGTTCGATCGCCAGATCGGCACCTTCCAGGCGGTCGGGCAGCGGCTCGCCGACTGCTTCATCGACAACCAGGGCATCGAGCTCACGATGATGCAGGCGGCCACCCACCTCGACGAGGGGGCCGGCGACCCGGCCGAGATCGCCACCGCGAAGTACTGGGCGGCCGAGGGCGGCAACCGGATCGGTCACGCGGCCCTGCACATCCACGGCGGGATCAGCATCGACCTCGACTACCCGATCCACCGCTACTTCCTGTGGCTCAAGCGCTACGAGTTCTCGCTCGGCTCGGCGACGCCCGAGCTCCTGCGTATCGGCAAGGTGCTCGCCGAGACGCCGGTCGCCGACTGACCGATCGGGAGCGCGCCGGTTCAGGCGCCGGAGTCGCGAAGCTCGATCCGGCGGCCGCCGTCGACGAGCGCGAGCACGGCATCTCCGGTGAGGAGGCGGCGGATCGGCTCGCCGACCAGCTCGGCCCGCCAACCTTCGGCGAGTCGGCAGGGAGCCCCCTGCACGAGTCGGGAGAGGTCGGCCCGCGTGGCGAGCACGGCGGGCTCGAGGTCGAGCTCGGCGGCCCGCTCGGCGAGCCAGGCGCCGATCACGGTCACCGCCGGGCCGAGGGTGCGGTCGATCTTCTCGGCCTCGGGCAAGCGGAGGTCGCCGGACCCGAGGGCGAGCCCCGCGGCGACGGCGGCGAGCACCTCGTCGGCCTGCTGATCGCGCACCTTGCCGTCGACGCCCCGGATGCTCTGCAGATCGGCCCGGTCGCGGGGCGGCCGCTGCACGATTCCGGCCAGGGCGAGGTCGGAGAGCACGAAGCGGGGCGGGATGTCGAGCCGCTCCGCCGTTCGCTCGCGCCAGGCAGCCACCGCCTGGGCGACCCCCCGGGTCGAACCCCGGAACTGGCGAGCGCTCTTCATGCGCCACCAGGCCGTCTCGGCCTCCGGGCGACCACGCTCGCGCTGCCGCCGTTCCTCGCACTCGTCGAGCGCCCACTGGAGTCGACCGGCGGTCTCCAATCGGGCGATGAGCGCATCGTGGATGGCGAAGAGGTACTCGACGTCGGCGGCGGCGTACGCCCGCTGCTCGGGGCGGAGCGGGCGCCGGGTCCAGTCGGTCAGGCGGTCGCCCTTGGCGAGCTTGGCACCGGCGAGGCGCTCGGCGAGCGCGGCGAGGGACGGCGTGCCGAGGCCGACGAACCCGGCCGCGACCTGGGTGTCGAAGAGCCGGCCCGGGCCGGTACCGCAGGCGCGCTCCAGGATCGCGAGGTCCTGGTCGGCCGCGTGGGCGACCATGCAGCCCGGTCCGGTGAGGAGCTCGGCGATCGGGGCGGGATCGACGGCGAGCGGATCGACGAGGCTCACCCCGGCCGGACCCGCGAGCTGGATCAGGGCGAGCCGGGGCCAATAGGTGCGCTCACCGTGGAACTCGGTGTCGATGGCGTAGCGGGGCTCGTCGCGCAGCTCGTCGATGCACGCGGCGAGCGCGGCGTCGGAGTCGATCCAGCGTGCGTCCACGACGGGCGATGCTACGCGAGCGCGGCGCGGACGGCGGCCAGGCGGGCGTACGACGCGAGCACCTCGTCCTGCTCATCGGCGAGGTGGCGCACGATCACCGCATCGCATCCGGTCGCGCCGAGGGCGGCGAACGTCTCGGTGACCTCGGCCGGACCGCCGGTGACGAGGGCGACCGGGTCGAACCCGCGGTAGCCGCGTGCGATGACGGGATCGGCCACGCGCGCTGCGTCGGCGGGGTCGACTCCGACGTGGACATCGCGGCGGACGGCGATCCGGCCCACCGGACGACCGTGCCGGGCGCAGGCCTCGCGGTAGCGGTCGACGAGGACCGGCACCTCGGCCGGGGTCGCCTCGGGTCCGATGAGGAAGCCGTCCCCGAGCCGGGCGGCCCGGTCGACGCCCGGCGCGGCGGCGGCACCGATCCAGACGGTGAGCGGCTCGGTCGGCACCGGCGCGATCCGGGCCCGGTCGATCGCCCACGGCTTGGTGCGGGTGACCTCCTCGCCGGCGCAGAGGCGCCGGATGACGTCGAGCGCGGCCTCGAAACGGGGCACCCGCTCCGCCTCCGAGGTGCCGAAGGCCCCGAACTGATCGGCGCCGCCTCCGATCGCACACTGCAGCACGAACGGGCCGCGGGCGATCGCGGCGAGCGTTCCGATCTGCTCGGCGACGAGGACCGGATGCCACAGGGGCAGCAGGAACAGCGCGCCCGCCGGCCGCTCGTCCCACTCGGCGAGCACCCGGCCGAGGATCGCCACGTTCTGGTAGTAGGGCACCGGGACGTTGTGGTGGTCGCCGACGAACAGGCTGTCGAGCCCGGCCGCGGCTGCGGCCCGGGCCCGCTCGACCATCCACCGGGCACCGGTGCGGGCGTCGGGGGGCAGGTAGCCGCTGCGCAGTGACGTTCCGATCTCCACGGAGCGACAGCCTCGCGCGATCATCGGGCGGTGACGGTTGATCTCGACGCCTTGGCCGCCCGGCGGAGGGAGTGGCGACGGCGGCACCTCCGACCGGGGGCGCCGACGAACGGACGGGGCGTGCACCACCTCGCCCTGATCTGCGCCGACCCCGAGCGCACTATCCGCTTCTACCAGGATCTCCTCGGCTTCCCGCTCGTCGAGCTCTTCGAGAACCGCGACTACCCCGGCTCGACCCACTTCTTCTTCGACATCGGGGCCGGGAACCTGCTCGCGTTCTTCGACTTCCCGGGCCTCGGGCTCGATCCCGTGCCCGAGGGTCTCGGCGGGGTGCAGCACGTCGCCATCTCGGTCGAGCCCGAGACGTTCGTCGGGCTGAAGGCGCAGCTCACTGCGGCGGGAATCGAATACGGCGGTCCCGACCGGGCGGCCGAGTCGGTCTACTTCCGCGATCCCGACGGCATCCAGGTCGAGCTCATCCGGCAGCCGCTCATGGAGATGCCGGAGAGCGCGCCGACCGAGACCGACTGAGCGCCGGTCAACCGAGGCGCACGATCCAGTCGAGCCGGAGGTCGACGAGCCACTGCTGCAGGGTGACCGTCACGCGCGACAGGCTGTCGGTGAGCAGCACGAGGCCGAAGCCGCCGATGATCGCGGCCGAGACGCCGACGACAACCGGTGAGTGCCGGCGGAACCAGGCGAGTCCGCCGGTCACGCGCCCGAGCGCGAGCCCGCTCACGAGGAAGGGCACCCCGAGCCCCAGCGCGTAGACGGCGAGGAGCGTGCCCCCGGACCAGATCCGGTCGCGGGTCGCGGCGATGCCGAGGATCGAGCCGAGGACCGGTCCGATGCACGGCGACCAGCCGAACCCGAACGCTGCGCCGATGACGAACGGTGCGGCCGCGCCCAGCCGACCGGGTCGGGGGTGGAAGCGGCGTTCCTGGTAGAGCCACGGCGCCCGCACGGTGAGCGAGCCGATCATGAAGATCGCCAGCCCGACCATCACGGCCCCCGAGACCCGGGTGAGGAGCACCTGGTGCTCGCGCAAGGTGCGGCCGAATGCCGAGGCGGTGAGGCCGAGGGCGACGAAGACCACCCCGAATCCGGCGACGAAGAGTGCCGTCGTTGCCGCGATCCGGCGCGCGTGCTCCCGTCGTCCGGCGGCGAGATCGGCGACGTCGAGTCCGGTCACCATCGACAGGTAGGCGGGCACCATCGGGAGCACGCAGGGCGACAGGAACGAGACCAGTCCGCCGCCGAACGCCGCGAGGTAGGCGAGCCCGTCGACGTCGGTGATCCGGGAGCCGAGGGCGAGCACATCCCATTGTGCGTGATGGTGCGGGTCCGCTCGGAGCCGGGGGCGAGTCGGGCCGCCCGGTGCGGGTGCGGTGCGGGGCCGGTGCCCGAGTCCCGAGAGGAGCGGGTTCACCTAGGCTCCGCCGCCGTGACCGGACCGAACGACCTCTTCGACCTCTCCGGCCGGATCGCGGTGCTCACGGGCGTCGCGAGCGGCATCGGACAGGCCACCGCCCACATGCTCGCCTCGGCGGGCGCCACGATCGTCGGCGGTGACGTCGACGAGGCCGGCGCCCGGGCGACCGCCGATGCCATCGTCGCCGCGGGCGGTACCGCCCGGGCCGTGCGCACCGACGTCACCCGTCGGGCCGACATCGACGCGCTCGTCGACGGCGCGGCCGCCGAGTTCGGTCGGGTCGACATCATGGGCAACATCGCCGGGGTGCCCCACAACCGGCTCGTGGCGGACTGCACCGACGAGGAGTTCGAGCGGATCCTCGCCATCAACCTGAAGAGCGTGTTCTACGGCTGCCAGGCGGCGATCCGGCACATGGTCCCGCAGGGTTCGGGCAACATCGTCAACATCTCGTCGGGTGCGATCGACACCCCGGCCCCGACCCTCGCCTGCTACGGCATGACGAAGGCGGCGGTCGCGATGCTCACGAAGACGCTGGCCACCGAGGTCGGCCGATCCGGGATCCGGGTCAACGCGATCGCGCCGGGGATGATCCTCACCAACTTCTCACGACACAACTTCATCGACGCCGAGGGCAACGTCATCCCCGAGAAGCTCGAGCAATACCACAAGCGGTCGTCGGCGATGGCGCCCCTCGGGCGGGCCGGGGAGGCCGAGGACGTCGCCCGGACCTTCCTCTACCTCGTGTCCGGTGCGGCGGCCTTCGTGACCGGTCAGATCGAGCGCCCCAACGGCGGCGTCTCGATGCCCTGGTAAACCGGTTTCCCGCCGGCCGCGCCGCGGACGGCGTTGCTCGGCGTTCGTCGGCTCAGCGGTCGTCGGTGTCGTCGAGGCCGAGGCGTCGGACCCGCACCGTCGAGTCGAGCGGTGGACCGTTCCGACTGCCCGGTCGGTAGCGGCCGTCGACCACGGGTAACCCGCCGCTGCGCATCGCGGCATCCCGGCGCCGCCGTGCGGCGAGGCGCGCCGCCCGCTGCCGCTTGACCGCCCGTCGGCGCAGCACGAACGCGGCGGCGAGCAGGAGCAGCACGACGATCAGCAGGATCTGCAGCACGGGCGATCCGTTTCCGTCGCCCGCCCGCACCCGCGTGACCCGCACCTCCGACGGCGGTGAGGAGAGCTCGAACGAGGTGGGCACCGGCGAGGTGACCGTCGTGGTCGGCCCGGCGGTGGCCCCGCCGAGGGCGGCGAAGCCGCTTCGCTGCGCCAGGCGGACCGCGTAGGGGGAGACGGTCGGCTCAGGGAGCTTGGGTGCCCCCGCGACCGGCCGGGTCGCGAATCCGGCGTCGAGGAGCGCCGTGGCTTCCTGCCAGCCCGAGGTGATTGCCCCGAGCAGCACCACGATGAGGGTGCGACCGTCCCGGGTAGCGGCGGCGACGAGGGTGTGCTGGGCCCGGTTGGTGAACCCGGTCTTCAGGCCGATGGCACCCGGGTACTCGGCGGCACCGCCCGGGAGCAGTTTGTTGGTATTCGTGAACGAGTGCGGGTCGCCGTCCGGGTCGGTGAATTCGTAGGAGTGCATCCCGACCCACCGGGCCAGGGCGGGCACGGTGAGTACGTTGCGGGCCGCGATCGCGAGGTCGTAGGCACTCATGCGCGGTCCGCCCCGGAACGATCCCGGAGTGTCGAGTCCCGAAGGGTCGGCGAAGGTGCTGTCGGTCATGCCGAGTCGGGCCGCCGTCTCGCTCGCGGTCCGGGCGAAGCCCTCGAGCGAACCGCCCCCTGCGGCCTCGCCGATGGCATAGGCCGCATCGTTGGCCGACACCATGAGGAGCGCCGCGAGCATCTGGGGGAGTGGCCACCGGCTGCCCTCCGAGAACCCGATCTTGTTGGGCTCGACTGCGGCGGCGCGCGCGCTCACCGTCACGTTCCTGCCGGGCGCGAGACGCTCGGTGGCCACGAGAGCGGTCATCAGCTTCGATGTGCTCGCCGGGGGCCGGGCCTCGTGGAAGGCATCGCCGAGGAGGATCTCGCCCGTGTCGGCATCGACGACGATCGACGCGGCGACCGGCAGGCCCTCGGGGAGGGCGGGGGCGGCCGAGGGCACCCGGCGGTCGGCGGCGGCGTCGGCGCGTCCGGCGGCTGCGGGCCGGACCGGGACCACGAGGGCCGCGAGCAGCACCGCAGCCACGCCGACGGCTGCCGTCAGACGGCCTCCGACTCGGTTGGGCATGGACGAGGACGCTAATCGGATCGGGCTCGCATGCGGTGGCGTGCCACCATGGGGGACGTGGAACGCATCTCGCGGCGGATCGCCGCCATCCAGGAGTCGGCAACCCTCGCCGTCGACGCCAAGGCGAAGGCGCTCGCCGCAGCGGGCGAGCACGTGATCGGCTTCGGGGCGGGTGAGCCCGACTTCCCGACGCCGGAGCACATCGTCGAGGCCGCCGCGGCGGCCTGTCACGACCCGCGCTACCACCGGTACTCGCCCACCCCCGGGCTCCCGGCGTTGCGCGAGGCGATCGCCGCGAAGACGGCCCGCGATTCGGGCTTCACCTGTTCGCCCGGCCAGGTGGTCGTGACGAACGGCGGCAAGCACGCCGTCTTCAACGCATTCCAGGTGCTCTGCGATCCCGGCGACGAGATCCTGCTCCCGGCGCCGTACTGGACGACCTACCCCGAGAGCATCGCCCTCGGCGGCGGCGTGCCGGTGGTGCTCCCCACCACCGAGGCGACCGGCTTCCGGGTCACGGTCGAGCAGCTCGAAGCGGCTGTCACCCCCCGCACGAAGGCGCTCGTGTTCGTGTCGCCGAGCAACCCCACGGGTGCCGTCTACCCGGCCGCCGAGATCGAGGCCATCGGGCGCTGGGCGGTCGAGCGGGGCATATGGGTGGTCACCGACGAGATCTACGAGCACCTCACCTACGGCGGCCACGAGCATGCCTCGATGCCGACCCTCGTGCCCGAGCTCGCCGACCGCTGCATCATCCTGAACGGTGTGGCCAAGACCTACGCGATGACCGGATGGCGAGTCGGGTGGATGATCGGCCCGGCCGATGTGGTCGCCGCGGCGACCAACCTGCAGTCGCACGCGACCTCGAACGTCTCGAACGTGGCTCAGGTCGCCGCGCTCGCCGCGGTCGAAGGCTCGCTCGACGCGGTGGCGGAGATGCGAACCGCCTTCGCCCGGCGGGGCACGGTGATGCACGAGATGCTCTCGGCGATCCCCGGAGTCGGGTCGCGAGCGCCCGAAGGTGCCTTCTACTGCTTTCCGTCGTTCACGGGCGTGCTGGGCCGTGAGATCGCGGGCCGCACCCCGCAGACCTCGCTCGAGCTGTGCGAGCTCCTCCTCGACGAGGCCCGGGTCGCGGTCGTGCCCGGTGAGGCCTTCGGCGCCCCGGGGTACGCCCGGCTCTCGTTCGCCCTGGGTGACGACGACCTCGTCGAAGGTGTGCGCCGGATCGGCGCACTGCTCGGCGCCTGACTACCGTCCTCCCGATGACCGACCGCGTCCTCGTCGCCGAGCCCCTGTCCGAACGCGGGCTCGAGGCCATGCGGGCCGCGGGGCTCGAGGTCGATGTCCGCACCGGCTGCTCGCCGACCGAGCTGGCCGAGGCGATCCGCGGGGCGAAGGCGCTCGTGATCCGCAGCGCGACGCAGGTCGATGCCGGTCTGCTCGCAGCGGCAACCGATCTCGTGGTGGTCGGTCGGGCCGGCATCGGGCTCCACAACGTCGACGTCGCCGAGGCCACCCGGCGGGGCGTCATGGTCGTGAACGCCCCGCAGTCGAACATCCTCTCGGCGGCCGAGCACACCCTCGCCCTCCTCCTTGCCCAGGCCCGCAACGTGCCCCAGGCCGACGCCGACCTCAAGGCCGGCCGGTGGAACCGCTCGGAGTGGGAGGGGGTGGAGCTGCACGGCAAGTCGCTCGGCATCGTCGGCCTCGGCCGGGTGGGCGTACTCGTGGCCCAGCGGGCGCTCGCCTTCGGCATGCAGCTCTTCGCGTACGACCCGTTCGTGAGCGACGACCGGGCCCGCCAGCTCGGGGTGAAGCTCGTGCCCACCGTCACCGAGCTGGTGCGGACGTGCGACTTCGTCTCGATCCACGCCACCAAGACGCCCGAGACCGTCGGGCTCGTCTCGGCCGCGGTGCTCGCCGAGGCCAAGCCCGGGTTGCGGATCGTGAATGCGGGCCGGGGCGGCATCATCGACGAGGCGGCGCTGGCCGACGCGCTGCGGTCGGGGCGCCTCGGCGGTGCCGCGATCGACACCTTCGCGGCCGAGCCGACCACCGAGTCCGACCTGTTCTCCTTCCCGAACGTGGTCGTCACCCCGCACCTCGGGGCGTCGACCGCCGAGGCGCAGGACAAGGCGGGCGAGACGATCGCCGAGCAGGTGATCCTCGCTCTGCGGGGCGACTTCGTGCCCTTCGCCGTCAACGTCGCCGCGGCGTCGGCCTCGGAGACCGTGCGGCCGTTCCTCCCCCTGGCCGAACGACTCGGGCGCCTGTTCACCGGGCTCGCCGGTGGGGCGGTCGGCACGCTGTCGGTCACCTTCGAAGGCGACCTCGCCGCGTACGACTGCGGGGTACTCACCCTCGCGGTGCTGAAGGGTGTGCTCGGCCCGGTCGTCGACGAGCCGGTGTCGTTCGTGAACGCGCCGCAGATCGCCGAGCGGCGCGGCCTCTCGGTTCGCGAGACGAAGGCCGCCGACGCCCGCGACTTCGTCAACCTCATCGAGGTGCACGGTGATCAGGGCACACACGTGGCCGCGACGCTGTTCGGGGCCCAGCAGGCGCCGCGCATCGTGGGGATCGACGGCAACAAGGTCGACCTCCCGCCCGCCCGGTTCATGCTCGTGGTGCACAACCGCGACGTGCCCAACATGATCGGTCAGGTGACCTCGACCTTGGGTGGCTCGGGCATCAACATCTCCGACATCCACGTCGGTCGGAGTCCGGCCGGCGAGGCGGCGCTCATGGCCATCGCCACCGACGGACCGGTCCCGCCGGCCATCGTCGACCGGATCAACGAGATCGACGGCGTGTCGTCGGCCCGGGCGATCGACCTCGGCGCCTGACCAGATCGCAATCGGAACTCCGGCGTTCAGGAACGGGCGGCGCGCAGACCGTCGCGGCGGGCCGCCGCTTCGTCGGGATAGCAGCGGTCGGGGCGAGTCCGGTCGTAGGACGCGCCGCCGGGCGAGTGGTAGATCCCGCTCGCCAGCTTCGCCTTCACCGGGAATCCGTCGGGGCAGGACCCGTCGGGCGCGGGCGCGCGCCACGCCGGCGTGTCCTTGCCGTCACCGGCGCCGGTGGTCGGTGGCGTCGCCTCCGAGGAACCGGTCGGTGTGGGCGCGGGCGGGAACGGGAAGGGCGCCGGTCCCCAGGCCGGTGATCCGGTGTCCGCCGGCACGCGCCGACGCCACCACGCCCATGCGGCGTAGGCGACTGCGCCCGCCGCGCCGCCCCACAGCAGTCTCTTTCCCGTTCGGCCCACGGTGCGATCCTCGCGCGGTTCCGGTCGTCGGGTTCAGTCC
>JBJSXF010000119.1:0-3896 GCA_046086225.1 Actinomycetota bacterium
ACCCCTGAGTCGGGATGACCGTGAAACTCGCATCGCCGTCGCCATCATAATCCCCATCTCCATCGTCATCGTCGTCGTCATCGTCATTGTGATCGTAGCTCGCGATCGGCATCGGCACCGCGGTGACGAGCGGCGCGATCCCACCGGGTTCTTCGGCCGGGGCGATCTCCGACACCATTCTCGGTGCCGTCGTGGAAGGTCAACGCCGGGCGCTCGATGCCGCGGAATCCGCCATCGCACTCGGCGGTGCCGTCGCTCGGCTCGGGTCCGGAATGGCACCGATCAGGGCACTCACGATCCGGGCATCACGATCCGCGGCTCCCGTCCGGGCCCACGGACGCGCCGTTCGGGAGGTCGCCGACCGGGTCACGCGTGACGCACTCCCCCGTTACGCGGCCCAGGCCACCCGGGCCGTGCTCGACATCGTCCCCATCGACGAGGTGATCGAGTCGGTCGATGTCGGCTCGGTCATCGATCGGGTCGACGTCCAGACCATCCTCGACCGCGTCGACATGGCCGCACTCCTCGACCGCATCGACATCGAAGCGCTCCTCGATCGCGTCGATGTCGGCCGCATCATCGATCGGGTCGACGTCCAGACCATCCTCGACCGCGTCGACATCGAGGCCCTCCTCGACCGCATCGACATCGAGGCGGTCGTCGACCGGATCGACGTCGACACCCTCGTCGAGCGCACCGATCTCGGGCGGATCATCGCGCAATCGACCGGAGGCGTCGCTTCCGGCGCGGTCGACCTCGTCCGGCGACAGGGTGTCGGCCTCGATTCCTTCGTCGCCCGATGTGCCGCCCGTATCCGACCCCGCGCCCTCGGCGACGCGCCGGTCGGCCCGCCGCTCCTCACGGGCGACAAGCAATGACGAACCGCCGCGCTCCCGATACCGAGACCAGCCTCATCGGACATTACGCGGGTGCCGTCACCCGCCTCGCGGCCCTGGCCCTCGACATCACGCTGACCATCATCGTCTTCAACCTTGCCGTCGCGGCCGGCGATTGGCTCGCCCAACGCTTCTTCGGGATTTCCGTCGACCCCACCGACGGCAGTCCCGTCTGGATCGTCGCACTCCTCGCTTGGCAGTTCGTCTACTTCGCCTACTGCTGGACTCTCTCGGGGAAGACGCCGGCCATGGCCCTGCTCGGCCTCCGCGTGGTGCGAGGGGACGGCAGCGATCTCGACCGAAACCGGGCTGCGCTCCGGGCCCTCACCCTCCCGCTCGGTGCCGTGTGCTTCGGCCTCGGCTACGTGGGCGTGGTGCTCGGTCGGCGACGGCGGGCGCTGCACGACGTCATCGCCGACACCGGCGTGATCTACGACTTCGACGCCCGGGCCGCCCGACTCCGGTTCCTCATGCGGAAGCCGGTCCGACCGTCCGACCCGTCGTGAGCGCACCGGCCGTCTCCCGGCCGCCGGCCGTCTCCCGGCCGCCGGCCGATCTCCGCACGGCCCTGCACCGGAGCACGCTGCCGATCGCCCTCTTCGACCTCGACGACATGCGCCTCCTCGAAGCGAACGCCGCGGCCCGCCGGGCCATCGGCCTCGACGAAGATGCTCCGCTCCCCCGCACGGTCGCCGAGATCCTCGACCCCGAAGCCGTCGCCGACTCGGTGCGGGCGCTCGAGCTGCTCGCTTCCGGAGCGGTCCTGGCGTTCGAGTCGCGTCGGTCCCTCCGGAGTGCCGACGGATCGACCTACGACGCCCACCTCTGGGTCCGCTCCCTGCGGATGCTCGGCTTGCACGCCGCGCTCGTCGTCTTCGCCCGGTTCGGCGGCTCCGATCCCCTCGACCCGGGGGCCGGCATCCCGGCCGTCCGTCTCGACCTCGGGGGCGCAGTCGCGGTCGGATCGATCGACCTCGAGCTGCGGATCCTCAGCTGCAGCGCCGACATCGTCGAAGTGCTCGACGAAGGTCCGGAGGTCGTGATCGGCGACACCCTCACCGGCCGGGTGCACCCCGACGACGTCGCCACACTCCTCCTCGGCATCGGACGCGCCGTCGCCGACGAGCACGGTGCGGCGATGCACGTCCGGATCCGGAACGCGGCAGACGATTACGTCGGCGTTCGCCTCGTCGTGAATCCGATCCGGGGCACGACGCTGGCCCGACTCGGCTTCGTCATGACTGCGGAGAGCGTCGACCAGCCGGCCGACGCCCGCGTGGCGGATCTCGAGCGACACCTCTGGCGGATCGCACTCGAGGTCGAGGCGGCGGGTGTCAGCCACGGCGTGCAGCGCATTCCGGACGCGGGCCGCGTGGCGGGACTCGACGCGTTCTCACCCCGCCAGTGGGAGATCGTCACGCGACTGCTCCGGGGCGAGCGGGTCCCCGAGATCGCCCGGGCGCTCTTCCTCTCCCAGAGCACCGTTCGCAATCAGCTCGGTGCCGTCTACCGGAAGCTCGACGTTCACTCGCAGTCCGAGCTCCTCGCCCTTCTCCGGGGCCGCACGCCCGACCCCGATCCCGACTGAACGACGTTCATCGCCGCGAACGGTGCACTCCGTCCATGCCAATGGGCAGGTGCGACCATTCCCCTGCGGACGATCGGGGAGGATGCTGCGCCCATGACCGCACACCGCAGCCTCCACCCGTCGTTCGGATCCGGGCGACCCGCTCTCCGGTACGAACCGCTGATCACGCTCGCCGACGGCGACGTCCGCGCCCACGAAGCGATCATCGGCACCGGCCCCCGGGTCGGCTTCGGGATCACCCAGGGCGGCGCGTTCGAGCATGCCCTCGGCAAGGTCGCCCAGCAGATCCGTCGGTGGCCGGCGGGCACGGTGGTGTCGTTCAACGTGACGCTCGACCAGCTCCTCGACGAGCAGCTCGTGGGCCGGGTCACCGGTGTCGCGGAACGGGCGGCTATCGATCCCCATTCGTTCCTCTTCGAGATCGATGCGGCGCTCGTCGAGACCGATCCGAGCGGCGCTCGCCGGGCGATCGAACGGCTCCACGAGGACGCCTGGAGCGTGACCCTCGACCGGATCGAATCGGCGGTCTCGCCCCTCCACCTCCTGGCGGTCGTTCCCGTCGATCTCGTGAAGATCGACCAGGCCGGACTCCAGGAGGCGAGCCGGGACCGACTCGAGGTGCTGACCGCGGTGGCTGCCACCGCGCGCCGGCTCGGCATCGGCACTGTCGCTTCGGGCGTGGCGACCCTGCCCGAGCTGGCGAGCGCCATCGCCCACGGATTCGATCTGGCCCAGGGTCCGCTGTTCGGTGAGCAGGTCTCGACCGCTGCCCGGCGGGGCGAGGCGACGGGCCCGGCCGTGGCGCAGTAACCCGACTCGCCGGCTCGGCACCACCCGAGGGGAACCTAGGGTGGGCCGGGTGAGCACCGGTCCCTCCCCGACCGCGAAGACCGGCGGTCCCGGCCTCGTGCTGGCGACGCTGGCGACGGGCCAGTTCCTCATGGCCCTCGACACTTCGGTCATGAACGTGTCGATCGCGACGGTGGCCGTCGACGTCGGCACGACCGTGACCGGGATCCAGACCGCGATCACGCTCTACACGCTGGTGATGGCGTCGCTCATGATCACCGGAGGCCGCATCGGCCAGATGATCGGACGCAAGCGCGCGTTCACGATCGGCGCCGTGATCTACGGAGCGGGCTCGTTGACGACGGCGATCGCCCCGAATCTGACCGTGCTCATCCTCGGCTGGTCGTTCCTCGAGGGCATCGGGGCCGTGCTCATCCTCCCGGCGATCGTCGGACTCGTCGCCGGGAACTTCGTCGCCGAGGAGCGCACTCGGGCCTACGGACTCATCGCAGCGGCAATGGCTGCCGCGGTTGCGGTCGGGCCCGTCCTCGGAGGCTTCATGACCACCTACGCGTCGTGGCGTTGGGTTTTCGCGGGCGAAGTCGTCCTGGTGGTCGCCATCC
>JBJSXF010000120.1:0-2658 GCA_046086225.1 Actinomycetota bacterium
ATCGTCGTCGACGAGACCTACCGGACCCTCGAGCAGATCCGTGATGCGGGCACCACGCTGCTCATCGTCGAGCAGCACGTGCACCACGCGCTCGCGATCGCCGACGATGCCGTGGTGCTCGTGAAGGGCGAGGTCGCCTACTCGGGTTCCGTTGCCGAGCTGGGCGATCTGCAGGCTCGGGTGCTGGGCGGGAGCCCGGCGGACGGCGCGGCCGCTCCGCCCGGCTGAGGGACAGCTTCTGCTCGGCTCAGGGGCCGGGGAACAGCGCGCCGTGTACGAGCCGGGCGAGGGCGCGCACGACCCGGTCGTGGTCGAGGTCGCCCCGTCCGGCCAGCCGGGCCAGGTGGGTGCGCTCGATCATGGCGACGATCACGATCGCGGCTGCTTCGGGATCAGGATCGGGCGGATCCGCTGCTCCGAGGCGGGCGGCCAGGGTGGCGGTGAAGCCGGCGAGCACGTCGCCGCCGAGGCCCCGGTCGGCGTTCGCGGCGTTTGCGGTCTCGGCCCAGGCCCGGATGACCGAACCGTGGCGTTCGAACACGGCGGAGACCTCGGCGATCCAGGCCTCGAGCACGAGGGCGCCGGCCCGGCCGGGAGTCAGGGCCGGGAGACGCTCGGCGGCCGCGGTCAGCTCGGCGTCGACGGTCTCGGTGAGGGCGCCGAAGACCGCCTCCTTGTTGGCGAAGTAGAGGTAGAAGGTGCCGTGGGAGATGCGGGCGGCCTTGACGATGTCGTCGACGCGGGTCGCGTGGTAGCCCTTGGCCGCGAAGGTGGCTTCCGCGGCGACGAGCAGCTTGCGCCGGGTGAGGATGCCGCGGGCGCGGCGGCTCGTGCGGCCCGGCGGGGCGCCGGTATCCGGAGCCGGCACGCTGCGTGGGTCTCGTGGCGGCGCGCCCGCCGCCGGATCGGCGTCACCGGCCATGCCCGGCAGCGTAGGCGCGGGTGCTCCGGCCTCCGGGCGACCGGCGGCACCGCGCCGGTAGCCTCGCCCGACACGACCGGAGTCCGGGAGGATCGGTGACCAGCAGTTACGAGGCAGTGGCCGTCGGCGAGGAGCGCACCCAGGAGTTCCCGCCCCTCACCCGCACGATGTTCGTGCGCTACGCGGGCGCGAGCGGCGACTTCAACCCGATGCACCACGACGACACGATCGCCACCCAGGTCGGGAACCCGTCGGTGTTCGGCCACGGGATGCTCACGATGGGCCTGGCCGCTCGGGTCATCAAGGATTGGTTCGGCGCCGAGGCGATTCGCAAGGTGCAGGTGCGGTTCTCCAAGCAGGTGTGGCCCGGTGACGTGCTCACGGCCACGGCCACGGTGACGGCGAAGCACGACGACACCCGGCTCGTCGATCTCGAGCTCGTGGTCGAGAACCAGGCCGGCGCGCAGGCGGTGGTCGGCTCGGCGACCGTCGCCGCGGGCTGAGGGGCGCAGCGTGGGTCTGCTCGACGGCCGGGTCGCGATCGTCACCGGCGCAGGTCGGGGCATCGGGCGCGAGTTCGCGCTGTGCTTCGCCCGGGAGGGCGCCCGGGTCGTGGTGAACGATGTCGGCGCCTCGCTGGCCGGTGAGGGTGAGGGCACCGATCCGGCGTCGGCGGTGTGCGCCGAGATCGAGGCCTTGGGTTCGCAGGCGGTGCCCAACGGCGACTCGGTGAGCGACTTCGAGGGTGCCCGGCGGATCGTGCAGACTGCGGTTGACGCCTTCGGCGCGGTCGACATCCTCGTGAACAACGCGGGCATCGTCCGCGACCGCACGCTGCTCAAGATGGACGAGACCGACTTCGACGCGGTCGTCGCCGTGCACATGAAGGGCACCTTCAACTGCACCCGGCATGCCGCCGAGGTGATGAAAGATCAGGGTTACGGGCGCATCGTGAACATCACGTCGTCGGCGGGGCTGCGGGGCAACTTCGGCCAGACCAACTACGGCGCGGCCAAGGCCGGGATCATGGGCATGACCTTCATCTGGTCGATGGAACTCGCCCGCTACGGCATCACGGTCAACGCCGTGGCACCGGCGGGGGCCACCCGCATGACCGCGAGCCTCTACGAGCGGGCGGGCACCGAGCCGCCGCCCGAGGAGAACCCGGCGCTCAACGCGCCGCTCGTGGCGTACCTCGCGTCGGAGCAGGCCGGGCACGTGAACGGCCAGATCCTCGGGCGCAGCGAGTACGCGTACACGCTGTTCCAGCACCCCAAGCAGATCGCCTGGATGGGGAACGAGGGCGGGTGGACGCCGGCCGAGGTCGCCGAACGCTTCGACAAGGGCCTCGGCCAGCACCTCCAGGCCGTCGGCATGGTGATGCCGAAATCCATGACGAAGTGAGCCGGTGACGACGCTCGGGGTGGTGGACGTCGTCTACCTCGCCCGGGGCGACGAACCGACACGGGCTGCGGCAGCCGCGGCCGACGGATTCGCGCACATCGATCCGCTCCTCGGCACCGACCCGGCCTCGCTCGCGCTGCCGATCGGGTGTCCGACGGCCTTCCCGAAGCCGGTGGACACGTGGTGCGCGACCCCGGCCCCGGCTGCCGGTCCGGGGATGTGGGAGCGGGCGGTCCGATGGTGGCGGGCGGCACCCCGTGCGCTGCTCGAGCCGTGGGCCGGTGCGGTGGTGGGCTCGACCGAGGCGGTCGCGGCGTTCCGGGCCGAGGTGC
>JBJSXF010000121.1:0-6306 GCA_046086225.1 Actinomycetota bacterium
CGTCGGGGCCGACGATCCGATCGACGAGCTCCTCGCCGAGGCGTTGGTCCGCACCCGGCGCGCGGAGATCGATCGGGGGCTCACGCTCGTGGGTCCGCATCGCGACGAATGGCGACTGGTCATCGGTGGGCTCGACTCCCGGTACCAGGCGTCGCAGGGCGAGCAGCGGACCTTGGCGCTGGCTCTCCGGTTGGCCGGTCATCGGGTGGTCGCCGAGGTGACAGGCGCCGCGCCCGTGCTCCTCCTCGACGACGTCTTCAGTGAACTCGATCCCCTGCGCTCAGCCGCGCTCGTGCGCGAGTTGCCGACCGGGCAGACCTTGCTCACCACCGCCGGGGCAGTGCCCGATGCCGTTGTGCCCGAGCGCCGGCTGCGGGTCAGTGCCGGTTGCGTGGAGGTGCTGGCCGGATGACCCGCGCCGGGGGCGACCCTCGCCCGCTCCGGGAGGCCCTCGATGCGCTCGTGCGGCGGTTCCGGATCGTGCCGCCCGAGGTGCTCGACACGGCCGCGGCTGCGTGGCTCGAGGTAGCCGGTGACGAGCTCGCGGCCCATTCGCGCGTGCGGTCGGTGCGCGACGGCGAGTGTGTCGTCGAAGCCGACGGTCCGGCCTGGGCCACCCGGGCCCGGTACCTCGGTGGGGTGCTCCGCGACCTGCTCGACGACCGTCTCGGTGCGGGCTCGGTCGGCGTCGTGAAAGTGGTCGTGAGACCGCCGGAAGGGACCTTCCGCGACCCTCCCGTCCGGTAGAATCCCGGGGTCTCCGAGAGGGTTGCTGACGAGGGATTTCGCGTCCCGCGGCGGGTGCGGAGCCCGTTCGCCGGGAGCGTCGGGAAGGAACCGCGGCGTGGCCTACGGCGCCCAGGAAATCCAGGTCCTCACCGGTCTCCAACCGGTGCGCGAGCGGCCGGGCATGTACATCGGCTCGACCGGCAGCACCGGCCTGCACCACCTCGTCTACGAGGTCGTCGACAACTCGGTCGACGAGGCCCTGGCGGGCTACGCCACCCGGATCGAGGTCACGCTGCTGCCCGACGGCGGCTGCCGGGTCATCGACGACGGGCGGGGCATTCCGGTCGATCCCCACCCCGAGTACCCCGAGAAGTCGGCCGCCGAGGTCGTGCTCACGGTGCTGCACGCGGGCGGCAAGTTCGGGGGCGGCGGATACAAGATCTCGGGCGGTCTCCACGGCGTCGGGGTTTCGGTCGTGAACGCCCTCTCCCGTCGGCTCGAGCTCGAGGTCCAACGCGACGGCGGGCGCTTCGTCCAGTTGTTCGGCGACGGCGGCGAGCCCCGGGGTCCGCTCGAGCGGGTGGGTGACTCCGACGGCCGGGGCACGATGGTCACGTTCTGGCCCGACGGCACGATCATGGAGGAGCTCGAGTTCCGGGCCCAGACCCTGATCGACCGCCTCCGGGAGATGGCGTTCCTCAACCGGGGCCTCGAGATCGTGTTCCGCGACGAGCGAGCCCCCGAACCGGTCGAGCACACGTTCCGCTACGAGGGCGGCATCGTGGACTTCGTACGGCACCTCAACGCGTCGAAGGACCCGCTCTTCTCCGCGGTGATCGATCTCTCCGAGCCGGCCCGCGATGGTGCGCCGGGCGAGGTGGAGATCGCGCTGCAGTGGAACAACACGTGGAACGAGGGGCTCCACTCCTTCGCCAACAACATCGCGACCACCGAGGGCGGCATGCACGAGGAGGGCTTCAAGAAGGCCCTCACGAACGTGGTCAACCGCTACGCCCGGGCGAAAGGGCACCTGAAGGAGAAGGACGAGAACGTCCTCGGCGACGACATCCGCGAGGGCCTCACCGCCATCGTGTCGGTGAAGCTGCACAACCCGCAGTTCGAGGGCCAGACGAAGACGAAGCTCGGCAACACCGAGATCCGTTCCTTCGTGGAGAAGGTCACCAACGAGAAGCTCGCCGAATGGCTCGAGGAGCATCCCACCGAGGGCCGGCTCATCGCGGTCAAGGCCATAGACGCGGCCCGGGCCCGGGTCGCGGCCCGAACGGCCCGTGATCTCACCCGCCGCAAGAGCCCGCGCGAGTCGGCATCGATGCCGGGCAAGCTCGCCGACTGCTCCACCCGCAACGCCGAGGAGGCCGAACTCTTCATCGTCGAGGGCGACAGCGCCGGCGGCAGCGCCAAGCGGGCTCGCAACCCCCAGTTCCAGGCGATCCTGCCGATCCGGGGGAAGATCCTGAACGTCGAGCGGTCACGGCCCGAGCGGGCATTCCGCAACGAGGAGATCCAGGCCCTCATCTCGGCGGTGGGCACGGGGGTGGGAGCCGAGGAGTTCGACCTCGCCAAGCTCCGCTACCACAAGGTCATCATCATGACCGACGCCGATGTCGACGGCTCCCACATCCGCACGCTGTTGCTCACGTTCTTCTACCGAACCCTGCCCGAGATCGTGAAGGAGGGGCACGTCTACATCGCTCAGCCGCCGTTGTTCGCGGCGCGCATGGGCAAGGACGACCGCACCTACCTGAAGAACGAGGAGTCGCTCGCCCGGTTCGAGGCCGAGCACGGTGGCCGCAAGATCGAGGTGAGCCGCTTCAAGGGCCTCGGCGAGATGGACTGGCAGGAGTTGGGCGACACCACGATGAACCCGGCGACCCGCACCTTGCTCCGGGTCTCGGTCGAGGATGCCGCCATCGCCGACGCCGTCTTCTCGCAGCTGATGGGCGAAGACGTCGACGCCCGCAAGACCTTCATTCAGCAGAACGCCCGCGACGTCCGCTTCCTCGACATCTGACCGGGACGACACCATGCCCGACGAGACCCCCACCATCGGAGACATCGAGCCGATCGAGATCCAGGAGGAGATGCACCGCTCCTTCCTCGATTACGCGATGTCGGTCATCACGGCCCGGGCCCTGCCCGATGCCCGCGACGGACTGAAGCCGGTGCAGCGCCGCATCCTCTACGGCATGTACGCCGAGGGCATGCGGCCCGACCGGCCGCACCGCAAGTGCGCGAACGCCGTCGGCGAGGTGATGGGCAAGTACCACCCGCACGGCGATCAGGCGATCTACGACGCCTTGGCCCGCATGGCGCAGGATTTCTCGCTCCGCTACCCCCTCATCGACGGGCACGGCAACTTCGGCTCACCCAACGACCGTCCGGCGGCGGCCCGCTACACCGAGGCGCGGCTCTCGGCCCTCGCCACCGAGCTGCTGGGCGAGATCGACGAGGACACCGTCGACTTCGCCGAGACCTACGACTCCCGGCATCGCGAACCGGTCGTGCTCCCGGCCCGCTTCCCCAACATGCTCGTCAACGGCGGTGGGGGCATCGCCGTCGGCATGGCCACCAACATCCCGCCGCACAACCTGGCCGAGATCATCGACGCCACGGTTCACCTCATCGATCACCCCGACGCGACGGTCGACGATCTCATGCAGTTCGTGCTGGGGCCCGACTTCCCGACCGGGGCCACGGTGCTCGGCCGGGCCGGGATCATCGACTGCTACCGCACCGGTCGGGGCTCGATCCGGATGCGCGCGGTCACCGAGATCGAAACCGATCGTCAGGGCCGCAATCACATCCGGGTCACCGAGCTTCCCTACCAGACCTCGGTCGAGGCGATCGCGGCGAAGATCGACGAGCTGGTGCAGGAGCGGCGCATCGAGGGAATCAGCGACATCCGCGACCTCTCGGCCGGCGACACGACCGGACTGGTCATCGACCTGAAGCGCGACGCGAACCCGCAGGTCGTGCTCAACCAGCTCTTCAAGTACACGCCGATGCAGTCGAACTTCGCGGCGAACATGCTCGCTCTGGTCGACGGTGCCCCGCGGCTCCTCGACCTCCGTACGGCCCTCGCCGTCTACGTCGACCACCAGGTCGAGGTGCTCACCCGACGGAGCAATTTCCGGCTGGAGAAGGCCCGGTCCCGGGCCCACGTGGTGGAGGGGCTGCTGCGGGCCCTCGACATGATCGATGCGATCATCGCCCTGATCCGCGGCGCCGAATCGGCCGAGGCCTCACGCGAGGCGTTGATGGCCGAGCCCTTCTCGTTCAGCGAGACCCAGGCCACCCACATCCTCGATATGCAGCTGCGCCGCCTCGCAGCGCTCGAGCACCAGAAGCTCCGCGACGAGTTCACCGAGCTCCAGGCGACGATCACCGAGCTCGAGTCGATCCTCGCCGACGAGGCCAAGTTGCGCGGCGTGCTGAAGGACGAGCTCGGTGCCGTCCGCGAGCGTTATGCCGACGACCGGCGCACGCAGCTGGTGGCCGATCCCGGTGAGCTCATGGACCTCGACCTCATCGAGGATGAGGAACTGGTGTTCGTGCTGTCGCACCAGGGCTACGCGAAGACGGTGCCGGTGGATCAGTTCCGGGTGCAGGGCCGCGGCGGCCGCGGCGTGCGGGGCGGTCGTCTGCGCGATGAGGACTGGGTCGAGCATCTCCTCACCACCACGGCCCACTCGTACTTGCTCTTCTTCTCGAACCGGGGTCGCGTCTATCGGCTCCGGGCCCACGAGCTGCCGATGGTCGATCGCACGGCGCGCGGCACTGCGCTGGTGAATCTCCTGGCGCTCCAGCCCGACGAGCACATTCAGGCCGTGATCGACACCCGCACCTACGAGGACGGCGCGTACCTCTTCTTCGCGACCCGACGCGGCATGGTGAAGAAGACCCGGATGTCGGAGTACGACTCGTCGCTGCGCTCCGGGCTCATCGCCATCAACCTGCGGGACGACGACGAGCTGGTGCGGGTCATTCAGACCAACGGCTCCGACAACGTGTTCATGGTGAGCCGGAAGGGCATGACGATCCGGTTCTCCGAGGATGACGTGCGGGCGATGGGGCGGGCCACGGCCGGAGTGCGCGGCATGAGGCTGCGCTCGGCCGACGATGCCGTGGTGAGCGCCGATGTGGCGCGCGACGAAGCGGTGTTGCTGTTCGTCTCGGCGAGCGGTCACGGCAAGCGCACGCCGGTCGGTGCCTTCAACCGGCAGGGCCGCGGCGGGCAGGGCGTCCGGGGGATGCGGGTCACGGAGGAACGGGGCGACGTGGTCGCCGCCTTCACGGTCGATGCCGGCACCGAGGTGCTCGTGTTCTCGTCGTCGGGCAACATCGTCCGGGTGCCGGTCGACGAGATCTCGGAGCAGGGGCGCGGTGCCACCGGGGTGCGGGTGGCCCGACCGGGTGCCGACGAGACGGTGGTGGCCGTGGCCCGCGTCCTCGAGAGCGACCGTGACGACGCGGGCGAGGGCACCGAGGGCGATGACGGTGCCGAGGGGGCCGAGGTCGGAGCTGCCGAACCGGGGCCCGAGGCGTGACCACCACCGGCACCGAGCCGTCGCGTACGTCGGCGCCGGAGCCGAGGCGGTCGCGACCGGCGGCGTCGGGACCCCGACGGAAATCGAAGCGCGCGGCGAAGCCGACGCCGCCCCCCGAACGGTCCGAGCGGCGCTACGTCCAGACCGTCCGCTCGATCGACATCTGGTCGGTGTGCCGGATCAGCGTGGGTTTCTACCTGTGTCTCCTCATCGTGGCCTTGTGCGTCGGCGTGGTGCTCTGGTGGATCGCCATCGCGTTGGGCGCGGTCGGCAACGTCGAGCAGTTCGTCGGCGATCTCTTCAACAACGACGATTTCCGGCTGCTCTCCTGGGCGGTGCTCCGTTCGGTGACGCTCATCGGTCTCGCTTGGGTGTGCGTGGCGACCGTCGTGACCGTGCTGTTCGCGGCGCTCTACAACCTCTTCGCCGAGGTCTTCGGCGGCATCGAGGTGACGATCGCCGAGCAGGAAGTCCCGACGCCGTAGGGGGCTATGATCGTCAACCGGTTCGGGGGCTATAGCTCAGTCGGTTAGAGCGCATCCCTGATAAGGATGAGGTCGCTGGTTCGATTCCAGCTAGCCCCACCCTCCCGTCCGGCGGTGATCCCGGATGACGGCATCCGCCGGCCCCGGTCTCCCCTTCGGGGGTCGTCGGTAGTGTGACGCGGTGCGGACCTTCCGGCGTCTCCTCCTCGTGGTCGGCATCGCCGGTGCGGTCGGTTGGTACACCAAGCTCCGGGGCAAGGACGCCGTTCCGCCGACGAGCGGCGGATGGCGCGTGCTCGAGGGCCCCGAGTTCCGCTGATGGCTCGCGCCCTGGTCGTCGGCACCGGTCAGGTCGGCACCCGCGTGGCTCGCCAGTTGGTGGACACGCCGGGGGTCGAGGAGGTGCTGCTCGCGGGTCGCGACCCGAAGGTCATCGAGCAACTCCTCACCGCATTCGGCGGACGCGCTCGTGCGGTGTCCTTCGCGCCGGGTGATCCGATTCCCGCCGATGCCGATGTGGTGGT
>JBJSXF010000122.1:0-3637 GCA_046086225.1 Actinomycetota bacterium
CGAGCCCGTCGACGAGCAGCGTTCGGGTGGCACCCGGATCGGGCGTGCCGATGACGAGGTGGCCGAGCCGCCGAGGCGGCCGGGCCCGGCCCGCGACCGCTGGGGCGCGGGCATCGGCACGCACGGTGGCGCCGGGTGCGTTGGGGGTGACGAGCGTCGGCGGGGCGGGCTGCGCTTCCGGCGCGGCGGGGGTCACCGTGAAGGCGACCCGCGACGCGGGGTCGCGGACGGTGACGCTGCCACCGTCGATCGTCGCCTCGGCACCGCCCTCGGCGAGTCGTCGGGCGATCGCATGCACATCGGCATCGTCGGCGCAGCCGATGGCAATCGACTCGAGCCTCCGGAACGGTCCCTCGGTGACGGACACCGCGCCGCCGCCATCGCTCCCGGTCCAGCCGTTCGCGCCGGCGATCAGGCCGAGGTCCCCGAAGAAGCGTACGAGGCCGTCGGGGTCGGGAACCGAGGTCCGGAACCCGAGGAGCCGGTGCAGGCTCACAGCGCGAGCGGGCCGGTGCCGGCGACGCAGGGATTGCGCAGCTCGCCGAGAACCTCGGCTCCCGTCACCACGGTGTCACCGGGCGCGAGGAACCGGCCGCGGGCCATGCCGACGCCCGACGGCGTGCCGGTGAAGATGACATCGCCCGGGAAGAGACGGCAGATCGACGAGAGATAGGCCACGAGCACGGCGACCGGGAAGATGAGGTCGGCCGTGCGTGCTTCCTGCATGCGCTCACCCGAGACGTCGCACCACAGCCCGATGTCGTCGCGGTCGGCGAATGCGTCGGGGGAGACGATCGACGGTCCGATCGGGCCGAAGTTGGCGAAGCTCTTCCCGAGCGAGAACTGGGGTGGTGTGCCCGTCAGCTGTACGGCGCGGTCGGAGACGTCCTGACCGAGGGTGAGGCCGGCGACCGCGCCCCACGCATCGTCGACGCCGATGTTCGAGACCTCATCGCCGATCACGACGACGAGCTCCGCCTCCCAGTCGACCATGGCGCCGGTGATCGGGATCTCGGCGTTCGGTCCGGCGATGCAGCTCGGGAACTTCGTGAAGGTGAGCGGCGCGGGCGGCAGCGGCGCACCCGACTCGCCGGCGTGGTCGCGGTAGTTGAGCCCGATGCCGAACGACTGCCGCGGGCTCGGCGCGGGCGGCCCGAGCCCGGTGGGGTCGAGCGGGCTCTCGGGGGTACGACCTGCGCAGGCGGCCTGGAGCGCGTGGAGCTCCCGGTGGCGGGCGATCGCAACCATCGGGTCGGCGAGGGCGGTATCGCCCGAGAGCGCGACGAGATCGTGCCGACCGCCGTCGTGCTCGAGGGCGGCCCGGCCGGAGACGTTGACGAGTCGGAACACGGCGCGCTCCCGGTGCTCGGGGTCAGGCGTGGAGGAACACGCGCTCGGGGGTGATGCGGATGACCGTGCGCTGCTGCTCGTCGAGCATGGCGACGATCGTGGCCGGATCGGGGCGGGCGGCCCCGGAGAGGGCAGCGAAGACGTCGGCGGTGAGCTCCGCCCGCTCGGGGTCCTCGGCGATCGTCTCGGCTCGGCCGTAGACGACGAGGCAGGCCCGACCGTCGGGAACGGCGACGCAGACCTGCGGCTGCCGCAGCGCGTTGCGCCACTTGGCCGTGTGGGCCTTGGCCGAGATCACGAGTCGATCGTGCTCGTCGAGGCGGTAGCCGATCATCGATTGCTGGGGGGAGCCGTCACTCCGGCCGGTCGCGAGGATCGCCCAGGTATGACCGGCGAGGAACT
This sequence comes from Actinomycetota bacterium, assembly GCA_046086225.1. Classification (GTDB taxonomy): domain Bacteria; phylum Actinomycetota; class Acidimicrobiia; order IMCC26256; family PALSA-610; genus JBJSXF01. The sequence continues at coordinate 1,753 of JBJSXF010000122.1, forward strand.
CCCGCTCCTCGCCGGTCAACGTTCGATCGGTCTCCTGCTCCGGCGCCATGCGCGCACTGTAGCGAGCAGTGCTGTCAGCCGGTCTTGCCCGTGGTGGCGTCGCCGCAGGTGAATCCGGGGTTCCCGGTGAGCCGGGAGATCGCGCACGTGGTCGTGTACGTCGTCGCTCCCGAAACCACCTTGCCGGTGACGGAGAGCGAGGGCGCTACGCCGGCCGCGTCGACGATGGCCCGCACCGTGCCCTTGCCCGCTTCCGACTGCGACCCGGTGATCGAGTTGAACGTCCAGGTCGTCGCCGAGGGCGATCCGGCGCACGACGCGGCGCTGACCGGGATGGAGGCGAAGGTGACGTCGTAGTGCGGCTGGGCGTTCGCGGCGTCGGTGATCGGTCCGACCACGAACGCCGAGAACGAGACGACACCGGCGGTGTAGACGATCTCCCCGATGCTCTTCGTGGGTGGGGCGGCCGAGACGAAGGAGCCGGGGTTGTACCACTTCCCGGTGACGGCGAAGCCCTCGGGTGTGTTCTCGGCGCAGGCGTCGAAGCCCTTCACGAACAGCGGGTTCACGTTGAGCTCGCTCGAGAGCAGCGAAACCAGCTCGCCGTTCTGCGGAGCGAACGGTGAGGGCTTGCCGACGACGATCGCTGCCGTCCCCGCCAGCGTCGACGTGGCGGCCTTGGTCATGACGATCGACTTGCCGTCGACGGCGACCGAGTCGACGTAGGTGCCGAGCGGGATGCCGTTCCCGATCACCTCGACGCCCCGGTCGGTCGGGTCGAACACTGCCGCGGCCGACGTGATCGTCTTGGAGAGGTTGGTCCGGCTGACCCCGGCGAGGAAGCGGGACGGGGCCGTGCCGTAGTCGGTGATCTGCAGCTTGGTGTTCACCGGAGCGGTCGCGTTGGCGGCCTGGGTGAGCACGACCTGGGTGGCGCTCGTCCGCGAGGCGATCTTGGTGCCGGGTCGGATGCCGGTGGCGTAGACGAACTCACCGACGTCGGCGGCAGTGAAGTTGGCGGTGGCCGACGACAGCGCAGTACTCCCGTTGGTGAACGTCGCGTCGTGCACGATGCGGCCGGTCGAGTTGCTGACCGTCAGCGCGATCGTGCCGGTTGCGTTCGCCGGCTTCGAGAGCACCACCTGGGTCGCGCTCACGACCTGCTTGATGAAGGGCGACAGCGAGTTGGTCGAATCGTTCTGTATCGGGATACCGCTCCCGGTAACCCCACGGTTGATGTCCCCGACACCCCCTGCCGCGTTGGAGAACGCGCCGGCCGGGGCGTTCACGACGGCCGAGCCGTTCGTCGTGGACGCCGTGATCACACGTGACGATCCGTTCTGCCAGACGGCGTTCGTGAAGTCGTGGATCGTGATGGCGGGCGACCCACCCGAGGCCGACGTGCACGCGACCTTGAGGCTCGACATCGAGTACACCTTGGCCGGGAACTGGCTCATGCCGCACGAGTTCACGGTGGCGCCGACCGGCGGGGCGTTGAGTCCGACGGTGGCGAGCGTGCCGACGGCGACGAGGCCGACGGTGCGGGCCAACCGGGCCCGGATGCCCGAGCGAAGGTGTGAGCGCATGATTCCCCCTCTCGCCGGATGCCCCCGCACCCGGTTCGTTCCGGAGATCGTGCCCGCGGATTCGGGAGATGGCAAGACCAACCTACGATGCGGTCCCGATGACCGGGAACGACTCGAACGGGGAATCCGGGAGTCGGGCCGCCTTCGCCGAGTTGCTCACCACGCTGCGGGAGGCCGCCGACCGCTTCGCCGGGCCGGAGTGGGGCCTGGTGGGCCCCGACGACGTCGCCGGCGGCCTCCGGGTCCTGGCCCACCTCCTCGAAGGCGGCCTCGTCGGCCACTTCGAGGACGATCCGGCG
>JBJSXF010000123.1:0-3075 GCA_046086225.1 Actinomycetota bacterium
ACCGGGTCGGCGACGAGCCGGTCGTAATCGCACACGTAGACGGGCAGGCCACCGAGACCGCGAATCGCCGCTCGGTTGTACGCCGCCCACAGCGCGAGACCGGTCATGGTCGGGATTCCGTTGCGCAGCGCGACCGACCACGCCACCTCCATCGGGTTGCGCACGACGAGCACCGCGGCGCAGCGATCGAGGAGCGCGCGTCGCCACAACGGCAGCAGGAGCGAGACGCGCGGGTCCTTCAGCAGCCAGCGGTCACCCGGGAGGCGGGACGCCCGGGTCGTCATCGCCTTGCGCACCCACGGGGTGAGCGCCGGGTCGTTCTCCCAGCCGTCGGGGAGGATCGGCGGCGCGTCCCAGCGACCGCCGAGGAGTCCGAGGATCTCGTCATCGAGGTCGGCGATGTCGCGCACCTCGTAGTAGCCCTCGGGGTTCGCGGCGTCGGCCGCCATGAGCGCGGTCTCGGCGCCGGCGTCGAGACCGAGGTCCCGGAGCGCCGCCGCGACCGCCGACGTGCCCGAACGGTGCATCCCGACGACGAAGACCCCCACGGCGCGCGAGGGTAACGGTCGTCGGGAACCCGGACCGCTCAGCCGCGGCGCACGGCGCGCCGGAGGCGACCCGCGACGGCACGCACGCTGGAACCGCCCGACCCGCCCGAACCGGCCCGCACCCGGAGCTCCGGTCCCTTCGGGAACCGGGCCATCTGGTCGTGCGTGACCGGGTACGGCAGCGGCAGCCCGCGCAGCGGGTAAGCCCGACCGCCGACGACGACGAAGGCGGGACCCGTCGGCCCTTCGAGCACCTCGACCGGAACCGATTCCTCGAGCCGCTCCAGTTCGGCGTCGGAAAGCGCCCGTTCCTCGAGCACACCGACGAGCGCGTCGTAGATGAAGCGGGACTTCACCGGTCGGCGACCCCGACCCTCGACCACCCAACCGCCCGACGTCGCGCTGCGGGTCAGGTACGGCGTCGCACCCCCGGTGCCCGCCGCCAGCCGGTCGGCCATCTCCGTCGCCGGGCCGAGCCGCCGAATCGCGACCGAAGGCAGCCGCACGGTCTCCTCGGCGAGGAGATCACCATCCGGAGCGGTCGGTGCCTGGCGGACCGGACCCGTGCCCTCGAGCTGGGCGAACAGCTGCCGGTTGACGGCGGCGAGGGCCCGCAGGTGGCGCCGGAGCCGCTCGGTCTCGCTCTCGACCGAGGCCGCACCCGATCCGGCGGGGTCGGCATGGGTCGCTCCGACCGGATCGAGCTCGGTGTCGGCAGCAGGCTCCCCCACGGCGCGCACAGTACCCGTCGCCCCCACGCCGGGCGACGCCCCGAGCAACCGGAGGCTCAGCGGGCGAGGCGCCGACCGAACGCGCCGATCCGGTCGGCGACCCCGACCGGGATTCGCGGGCGCAGCGCGCGCCAGCGTCCGAGCGCCCATTCCCGCGTCGCGCCCACCACCGGACCGTCGCGACCGAGGAGCGACTGCTCCCGACGCTCGCGGGCCTCGCCGACCCGCAACTCACGCGCGAACGCTTCGACGGCTGCCCCGGCCCGGGTGGCGAGCACCTCGTGCCGGTCCGGCGGGCACGAGTCGAGGCGCACGACCGGACCGCCGGCGGACCAACGCGCCACGAGCTTCTCGCGTTCGACCGGGTCGACCGGCAGGCGCGACTCGCCGCGCCGTCGTCGCCGCCACCGCTCCCCGACCGCGACGCCCCGGTGTACGACGACCCCGAGGTCGTTGGCGCCGGCCCGCAACACGAGATCGATGTCGGCGGCCGGGGCGCCGAGCGCCTCGGCCCAGCCGCCCAACTCGCGCACCGGCGCAGTGAGGTAGAGCGCCACCGGCGCCGCGGGGGGCAGCACGAACGGCCCGAGTGGCTCGGCGCCGCCGTCCGGCTGCACCGAGACCCGGGCGAGCGGCACGGCTTCGGGCACCACCACCACGGTGGCGGCCGAAGGTCCGCTGCTCGTCTCGGCCGCGTCGATCATCCGGGACGCCCAGCCGTCGGGCACGCTCGCCCCGGCCCGACACACGGCGAGGTAGGGGGCCCGAGCCGCGGCGAGGGCCGCGTTGCGGGCCGCCACCGGCCCTCCGGAGCCGTCGACCACGCGGTCGGCCGCGGCCGTGACGTACTCGCCGACCTCGGGCGGCCCGCCGGGATCGGCCACGATCAGCTCGTAGGGCACATCAGTGCCCCAGCGCACCGCGTCGACGGCCCGCTGGGTTGCGAGGAGGTCGGCCGACGCGATCACCGCGACGCTCAGCCGGGGCTCGGCGACCATCGGCGGTCGCCCGGGCGGCGGAGACGACGCCGACGCCACGAGCCCGTCGAGCACAGCCGCGAACTCGTCGGTTCGCTGCTCCCAGTCGAAGTCGCTCGCCACGAGATCGAGGCCGTTCGCGGCGAGCGTGCGCGCGAAGCCAGGATCGTCGAGGAGGCGCCGGATCGCGTTTGCCATCGCCACTGCGTCGCGCGGCGCGACGACGAGCGCCGTCTCACCGTCGCGCGCGTATTCACGACACCCGCCGTTGTCGGTGGTGACGAGCGGCGTTCCGCACGCGAGCGCCTCGAGCCCGGGCTGGCAGAACCCTTCGTACCAGCTGCCGACGACGAACACCCGGGCGCTTGCGTACTCGCGACCGAGCGCCGCCTGGGAGAGTCCCCGTCCGGCGTAGCCGCGGTACGGCACGCCGGCGAGCCGGGCGGCCTCCTCGATCGTGTCGGTTCCCTTCCAGGCCCGCTGGCGTTCACCCGAGCAGAGCAGCGGTCGCGACCGCCGCACTGCGGCCGGATGGAACACCTCGCGGTTCACCCCGCCGAGCTGCACGACCGGGCGATGACCCGTGTGCGCCTCGATCCGGTCGGCGGTCCATCCGCTGTTGGCGAGGCGGAGGTCGACAGCGGCGTGGATGCTCTCCCACGAGCCCTCCTTGCCGTAGCAGTGACCGTCATGCAGCGCGTAGAAGACCCGTCGCCGGGCTCGCCGGAACCGGTCGAGCACGAGCCACTGGGGCTCGTGGTTGAACAGCACGACGTCGAGCTCGTCGTCGAGCCCCGAACCGATGGGCCGAACCTCCGC
>JBJSXF010000124.1:0-4172 GCA_046086225.1 Actinomycetota bacterium
CGTCGATCGTCCGGTGCGCCGAGGCGGTGCGCGAAGGTCGGGCGGCAGCGATGGTCGGCGCCGGCAACACCGGGGCGACCATGGCCGCTGCGCTCCTCCGCTGGCACCGCATCCCCGGGGTGCACCGGCCGGCGATCGCCGTGCCCCTGCCGGTGTTCGGTTCCGACACCCCGCAGCTGCTCGTCGACGCGGGCGCGACCGTCGACCCCGATCCCGAATGGCTCGTGGAGTGGGCGCTCCTCGCTCGGGCCTACGCCCGGTTCCGGATCGGCGTCGACGAGCCGACCGTTGCGTTGCTCTCCAATGGAGAGGAGGCAGGCAAGGGTGACGCGCTGCGCAAGGCCGCATCCGGGCTCCTCGCCGCCGCCCCCGGCTTCACCGGCAACGTGGAGGGACGCGACCTCATGAACGGGGGCGCGAACATCATCGTCACCGACGGATTCACCGGCAACGTCGCCCTCAAGGCGCTGGAAGGGGCCGTGAAGGGTCTCGCCGGATTGGTGCTGGGCGTCATCGGCGAGCCGGGCCCGTGGTCGGATGCCGCCCCGGCCCTCATCGAACGGCTCCTCGCGGCGGCCGCTCCGCTCGTGCCCGACAACACGGGGGGCGGGCTCCTGCTCGGGGTCAACGGAGTGTGCGTGATCTCGCACGGATCCTCTTCGGCCACGGCGATCGTCAACGCCGTGAAGCTGGCCCGCGACTGCGTGACGGCCGACGTCGTCGCCCGTTTGAAGGAAGCGGTGGCCGGTGCCGGCTGAGACCCACAGTCACGGAGGCCGGATCGGCGCCGCCGACGTCGAGCGGATCGTGCGCGAGCAGATCGTCGAGATCCTCGGCGTCGACCCGGACGGCGTCGGATCCGACACCCGGCTGCGCGACGACCTCGACGCCGACGACTTCGCGATCCTCGATCTCGTCGACGCGGTCGAAGCCGAGCTCGGTGAGCGCAGCGTGGGCTTCGCGATCGAAGATGACGATCTGGTCGAGCTCGTCTCGGTGCGCGACGTCATCGAGATCGTTATCGCCCGGCTCGGCTCACCGGACGCAGCAGCGACAGGCGACGGCGCGTGAGCGCGGCGTCGGTCGCCGCCCTCGGCGTGCTCCAGGAGCGCCTCGGACTCGAGTTCGCTGATCGGGGGCTGCTCGAGCAGGCACTCGCCCACCGGTCGTGGTGTTCCGAGAACGGATCGGTCGAGTCGAACGAGCGACTCGAGTTCCTCGGTGACTCGGTCGTGGGCCTCGCCGTCGCACACCATGCGTTCGAGCACTTCCCGCACCTCACCGAAGGCAAGCTCTCCGAGATCCGGGCCGGGGTCGTGAACTCCCGGGTGCTCGCCGAGGTTGCGGCCGAGATCGGGATCGGTGAGTGCCTCTTCCTCGGCAAGGGTGAGGACTCGGCCGGCGGGCGGGCCAAGCAGTCGATCCTCGCCGATGCCTTCGAAGCGGTGATCGCCGCGGTCTACCTCGAGCACGGTTTCACGGCCGCCGCGGACGTGGTCGTGCGCTGCCTCGACGACCGGATCGCGGCGGCGGCGACCGGGCCGGGTGGATTCGATGCCAAGACGCGTCTCCAGGAGGTCGCCGCAGCCCGGGGGCGCGGGCGGCCCCGCTACCAGGTCGTCGACGTCGGTCCCGATCACGCGAAGCACTTCACGGCGACGGTGCTCCTCGACGACGAGCCGATGGGCGAAGGCGAAGGTCGGACGAAGAAGCAGGCCGAGCAGGTCGCCGCCTGGGTTGCGTGGGAGCGACTCGTCGAGGCGGACGGAGAGCGGGGGGAACCGGATGCCGGAGCTGCCTGAGGTCGAGGTCATGCGCCGCGACCTCGACAAGGAGGTCGTCGGCCGCAAGATCAAGGCGGTGGAGGTGACGGGCACGCGAACGGTGCGGCGTCACCGCAACCGCAAGGAGTTCGTCGACGCGCTGACCGGCCACAAGATCACAGGAGTGCAGCGGCGCGGGAAGTACCTCGTGCTGCGGCTCGACGGCGGTGATGCGCTCGTCGTGCACCTGGGCATGTCGGGACAGCTGCTGCGGGCGAAGACGGCCCGGGAGAAAGCACCCAAGCACACGCACGTCGTCATCACGTTCGTCCAGGGCGGGCTCCTGCGCTTCGTCGACCCCCGCACGTTCGGCGAGATGTTCGTGACCGCCTATGACGGCATCGACCAGCAGGTCGAGGAGCTCGCCCACCTCGGCGTCGATCCGCTCGAGCAGCCGATGTCGTGGATCGACTTCGGACGCATGCTGGCGTCGCGATCGACCCGCCTGAAGGCGCTCCTCATGGACCAGACCTTCATCGCCGGCATCGGCAACCTCTACAGCGACGAGATCCTGTTCAACGCGGGGCTGCGCTGGGACCACATGAGCGACGCGCTCTCCGAGCAGGAGATCCGGCGTCTGTACCGGGCGATCTCGGAGACGCTCCAGGATGCGGTGAAGCACCGGGGATCGTCACTCGCCGACGAGCAGTACGTCGACCTGTTCGGCCAGACGGGCTCGTACCAGCAGTTCCACCAGGTGTACGCCCGGGAAGGCCAGGCCTGCCCCCGGTGTCGGCAGCTCATCGTGCGGGCCCGCTTCTCGAATCGCTCGACCTTCTATTGCGAGGCATGCCAGGTGTGAGCCCCGTGCGGGTTCGCGTCGTGGTGCGCGGGGTCGTGCAGGGCGTGTTCTTCCGGGACTCCTGCCGGGAGCAGGCCCGGGCAGCCAGGGTTGCCGGGTGGGTCCGGAACCGGGCCGACGGAACGGTCGAGGCCGAGTTCGAAGGGCCGCCCGCCGCGGTCGATGCGATGGTCGCCTGGTGCCGGATCGGGCCGACGCGGGCCCGGGTCGACGGTGTCGCGGCGGAGGGCTGCGCGCTCATCGGCGAACGGGGGTTCCGCATCCGCTGAGATGCCGAGGGGCCCCGGAGGCCTCCGCTACGGTCGACCGTGGAGAAGGGGGTCGAGTGTCGGGGTTTCCGTGTTCCTGAAGTCGCTGGAGCTGAAGGGCTTCAAGTCGTTCGCGGACAAGACCACGCTCGATTTCCAGCCCGGGGTCTGCGTCGTCGTCGGTCCCAACGGGTCGGGCAAGTCGAACATCGTCGACGCCGTGGCGTGGGTGCTCGGCGCCCAGGGTGCGCGCCAGCTCCGCGGGGCGAAGATGGACGACGTGATCTTCGCGGGCACCGCCGAGCGTCCGGCGCTCGGGCGGGCCGAGGTGACGCTCACGATCGACAACACCTCGCGGATGCTGCCGATCGAGTTCTCCGAGGTGACGATCACCCGCACGCTGTTCCGCACGGGTGAGTCCGAGTACGCGCTGAACGGTGCGCCCTGTCGGCTGCTCGACATCCAGGAGCTGCTCTCCGACTCGGGTATCGGTCGACAGCAGCACGTGATCGTGAGCCAGGGGCAGCTCGACGCCGTGCTCACCGCCCGGCCCGAGGATCGCCGGTCGATCATCGAGGAGGCGGCCGGGATCCTCAAGTTCCGGAAGCGTAAGGAGAAGGCCGAACGGCGGCTGCAGTCGACCGAGGCCACGCTGCTGCGCCTCGGTGATCTGCTCCGCGAGGTCCGGCGAGGGTTGCGGCCGCTCGAACGTCAGGCCGATGCGGCTCGTCGCCACGACGGCATCGCCGACGAGCTGCGGGCGATCCGGCTGCACCTCGCCGGCCGCGAGATCGACCGGCTGCGCACCCGAGAGCAGCGCCGTACCGAGGCGCGCCAGGCCCTCGCCGTCGAGGAGCAGGACGCGCGGGTCCTCCTCCGCGGGCTCGATGCGCAGGTCGGTGACGCCGAGCGGGCGCTGGCCGGCCCGGGTGACGACGACGTCGCCGATCTCCTGGCCCGCACCGAGGCGCTGCGCGAACGCACCCGCGGGCTCACCCGGCTGGTCGCCGAGCGCCGGCGCGGGCTCGAACGCGACCTGGCGGCCGTGGCCGACGAGGACGTCGTCGCGTCATTGGTTGCCGAAGCGGCCACGGTGCGCAAGCGGCTCGCCCGGTCGGAGGCCGAAGCCGCAGAACTCGTGCCGCTCGTGGCGGCGGTCACGGCCGCCGAGGCCGAGGTCGCGGCGCTCGAGACCGGCGGATCACCTGCCGAGGCGCGAGCGGCTCTCGCGGCCGCCCGACGCGAGCTCGAGCAGATCACGAAGCGGATTGCCGACGTCGCGACGGATCGCGAGAAGGC
>JBJSXF010000125.1:0-48996 GCA_046086225.1 Actinomycetota bacterium
GTCGGATCGGGGCCACACGGAGCGGCCTTCGACGGAACGAACCTCTGGGTGACCAACCAGGGGTCGAACTCCGTGTCGAAGATCCGCCCCTGAGCGGAACAGCCCGGCGCCGCCGCAGTCGTCTCTCGACGACGAGTCGGATGGCGATGCGTTTGCGCGACGGTCAGACGGTCTCGGCGCCGACCCCGACCTCGGTCGCCGGCGGACCGACCGACGTCACGGGCACCGACGCACTGAGCGCCCGGGCGACCGACGTGTCGGCGAGGATCCGCCCGCCGATCGCCAACCGCAGCGCGGCGGCCGCCGCCCCCGTGGCCTCGACGACGAGCCACGTCCGGTCGTCGCCCTCGGCCCCGACGACGCTCACCCCGGCGGCGCCGGCGAGTCCCCGGGCGGCCCACACGAGGCGGATCGCGGTATCGGCGAGTCCGTCGTCGCCGAGCGGAACCGATCCCGGATCGGTGTGGAGACGTCGGAAGGAGTCGAGGGCCAACAGGATCGCGGGATCGTCGCGAACGATCGCCCGGTGGAGCTCGCGGCAGTCGTACGTGGGCTCGAGCCCGAACTCGGCGACGAGCGCATCCCGGAACGCCGAATAGACCGAGATCGCTTCGACCGATCGCCCCTCGGCGTGGAGGGCGAGCATCTGCTGGGTGCGGAGCGGCTCCCGCCAGGGGTCGAGCGCGATCCAGTCGTCGATGTCGGCGAGGATCGCGGCGTGGTACCCGAGGCGGAGGTACGCACGGTTCCGGAGCCCGACGAGATCGAGGCGCAACCGGTCGAGGCGCCGGGCCGCCTCCCCCGCGAAGGGGAAGTCGCCGACGTCGGCGAGCGAGTCACCCGCCCAGCACGCCAGGCCGGCGGCGGCGGCCGCCGCCGACGCTCGTGCGTCGCCGGCATCGAAGGCGGCCCGGGCCTCATCGGCGGCGGCCCACGCCCGCCGGAGGTCGGAGTCGAGCCCGGGGACGACGAGCACGTATCCCGCATCGGTGAGATCGAGCCCGAACCCGATCTCGGCCAGCGTCGTCCGCAGCCGGGAGGCGATGACCTGCAGGGCCGAACCGGGATGCTGCGGTCGTTCCCCGCCCCAGATGCCGCCGATGAGACGCTCGGGCGTCACCGGGAGGCCGTCGGCGAGCACGAGCATCGCAAGCAAGGCCCGGGCACGCGGCGAACCGATCCTCACCGATCCGGCCGGTCCGTCCAGATCCCATCCGACCGGACCCAGCACCCGGAACATCGAGTCCGTCAATATCCCCCCTCGCGCTCTGTGGACCGCTCCACACGATCCGTGGCCACTCGCCCGCAGCCGATCCCCGTCGAATCGTAGGTCCTACAATTACCGGATAGTAGGACCTACGACCCAGCCGGTGCCGGGGCCGCCCGACCCCCCGGTTTGCGACCCCCCGGTTTCCGACCACCCGGGTTAGCCTCGCCTATCGACCCGATCGCCCCGCCCGCCGTGCCGAAGGCCCCGAGCCGGGTGAGCCGTCGGCAGTCCGACGCCTCTCGGCGCAACGCCACGGCCATCGTGGAGGCCGCCGCCGCCGAGATCGAGGCCGTCGGGGTCGACCACCTCACGATGACGAAGGTCGCCCGCCGGGCGCGCCTCACCACCGGGGCGCTCTACAGCCGCTACGAGACGAGTACCGAGCTCGCCGCCGACGTCTGGACGCAGTTGGTCGGCCCACCGACGCTCGATGCGTTCGACGACATCGTGGCCGCGATCGTCGACGGCGACCGACCGGCGTTCGACCGCACGAGAGAGCGACTGCGAGTTCCTGCGCCCGAGATCCTCGTCGGCCTGGAGCTCGTCGCCGTGGCCCGCCGGATCGATGAGCTCGACGAGGTCATCGCTCCCGGGCTCGCCGATGCGTTCGCCCGGTGGGTCCCCGACGACGAACCGGTTCGGCGCGCCCGGGTCGCAGCCGTGGTCGGCGCCGCATGGGGCACCCTCCTCCACTGCGCGCCGGGTGGGCTCCGACTCGACTGGGCACCCGTGATGCGCCTCGTGCGGTGGTCGTGCCGCCAGCCGTACGACCCCGACCAGCCGGTGGAGCGCTTCGCGCTCGGCGGGATCCCCGACTACTCGATGCGGACGAGCACCGACGACCCGGTCGACGACGCGCTCATCGCCGCCGCGGTCACGATCATCGGCCGGGTCGGGCTCAAGCGGGCGACCAACACCCGCATCGCGCGCCGGGCCGGGGTCACCAGCGGTGCCATTTACGGGCGCTACCGCACGAAGGAAGCCCTCCTCGAGCGCACTTTCGGCACTGCGGTCGCCGACTGGTACGGCGCCAACCTCGATCGCTACCGCGCCATCACTGCCGCAGCGGGCCGCCCGACCGGAACGGCGTCCGACCCAGGGGCCACTGCGTCGGACGCCTTCGACCCGCCTGGGAACGACTGGCCGGCCTTCCGACTCGAAGCCCAGATCGCGGCAATGCACAACCCTTGCCTCGCCCACGCGCTGAACGCCGTGCAGGACGACGCCCAGCGCGCCTACATCGCCACGGTGAACGTCGGCTCGGCGATCAACGGCGACGCAGCCGCCACCTTCGCACGCCTCACGCACATCATGCCGCTCGGGCTCTCGATGGTGGAGATGGCCGTCCCGAGCATCGGACCGGTCGAGTGGCGCCGCGCCCTCGCCCCGCTCGAGCGCTTCGCCTGAGCCCCGGCACCCGAACCGGTCAGGCGTCGGGCTGATTGAGCTCGACGAGGTTCCCCGACGGGTCGCGCAGGAAGGCCTGGTGACCGGCGCCGGGGAGGTGCGGCAGCGTCCCCACCTCGATCCCCCGCGCCCGCAGCTCGATCACGGTCGCATCGAGATCGTCGACCCGGAGGGCCAGGTGGTGGCCGCCCTCGGCGACCCGCTCGGCCCGCATGAGGTGCAGTTGGCCCCCACCGGCGTCGAGCCAGTGGCCCCCGAAGCCGAAATCGGGGCGGTCGAGCACGGTCAGCCCGAGCGCGTCGCGGTAGAAGGCGAGGGCCTCGTCCTCGTCGGTCACGCAGATCGCCACGTGGTGGAGCCCCGACGGTCGCACGGCGCCGGACACTAGGGTCTCGCCCGGTCCGGGCTCAAGCCCCGGAGCCAGATCCACCCCGTCACGGAGGTCCAGCGTGGGAGCACTCGAGGGCAAGGTCGTCGCCGTCACCGGCGCCGGACGCGGTATCGGTCGCGCCGTCGCACTGGCCGCCGCCGCCGAGGGCGCGGCCGTCGTCGTCAACGACTACGGCGTCGCCATGGACGGCACCGAGCCGACCAGCGAGGTCGCCGACGAGGTCGTGGCCGAGATCGTCGCGGCCGGCGGCCGGGCCGTCGCCAACGCCCACTCGGTCACCACGATGGAAGGCGGCGCGTCGATCGTGCAGCAGGGCGTCGACGCCTTCGGCCGACTCGACGGCGTCGTGTGCGTTGCCGGCATCCTGCGTGAGCGGATGCTCTTCAACATGACCGAGGCCGAATGGGATCCGGTCATCGAGACGCACCTCAAGGGCACCTTCACCGTGTTCCGGGCTGCGGCGGCCCTGTTCCGCCAGCAGAAGTCGGGCACGATGATCGGCTTCACCTCGGGTGCCTTCGCGGCGAGTGTCGCCCAGGCCAACTACTCGGCTGCCAAGGGCGGCATCGTGTCGCTCGTTCGCAGCGCCGCGGCCGGGCTCAACAAGTACGGCGTCACCGCCAACTGCATCGCGCCGGTCGCCCGCTCGCGCATGTCGGGCCAGGTGCCCTTCGGTCTCGAGATGGGCGAGCCCGAGGATGTGGCGCCGATGGTGTGCTACCTGCTCTCCGATCTCGCCCGTGAGGTGACCGGTCAGGTGTACACGGTGAACGGCGGCCGCATCGCGGTCTACAACCAGCCCGCCGAGGTGCGCGAGATGCGCAAGGACGGACGGTGGTCGGTGGAGGAGATCGACGCCCGCTTCGCCGAGGTCGGACAGGAGCCGATGCCGATCCTCGAGCGGTTGAAGGCAATGGAGGCGGCCGCCAAGTCGGGCGACAAGCCCAACACCTGATTCGGCGGCGGTGACGACGGTCCGGCTCCGAGCCGGCGGGTACGAAGCGACGTTCCGTCCCGACCTCGGGATGCTCGCAACGTCTCTCCGGCACCTGGGAGCCGAGTACGTGGCCCGCCCCGAGCCTCTCGCCGCAGCGGGCGCGGGGGCCATGACCGCCATTGCGCTCATGCACCCGTGGGCGAACCGCCTCGGCGGCCGCCGCTACCGTGCCGCCGGCCGTCGCGTCGATCTCGGCGGCCTCGCCCTCCCGACCGACGAGCACGGTCTGCCGTTGCACGGCAACCTCACCGGGGCGCCGTTCGCCGTCGACGCACTGCGGGCCGACCGGATCGTCGCCCACCGGATCCACGCGGCCGACGACGACCGGGCACGCTTCGCGGCCTTCCCCTACCCCCATCGCCTCGAGGTGCGGGCCCGGCTCGACGGTCGCCGCGGCCTCACCGTGACGACGACCGTCCGCCCGACCTCGGGCCGGCCGGTGCCCGTCGCCTTCGGCTGGCACCCGTACCTCCGTCTGCCGAGCGGTTCTCGGTCCGGTTGGGAGCTCGTGCTCCCGCGCCGAGAGCACATCGCCCTCGATCCCCGCCGCCTCCCGACCGGCGTCCGCACTCCGGAACGCGCCACGCGGGTCGCGCTCTCCGGCCTCGCGCTCGACGATCACTTCGCGCTCGCCGGTCGCCGGGCGATCGCGCTCGGCAACGGCACCCACCGGGTGACGGTCGGCTTCGGCTCCGGCTTCCCGTTCGTCCAGATCTACGCACCCGCCCGCCGACGGTTCGTGGCGATCGAGCCGATGACCGCCCCGATCGACGGACTGCGACACGGTCGGGTTCCGGTCGTCACGCCCGGCCACCGCTTCGCGACATCGTTCACGATCGCGGTCGGGGCGGACTGACACCGACGTCAGGTAGCGTGCGGCCGTGCCCGGCGCGCTCGACGGCATCCGCATCCTCGACCTCACCTGGGGCATCGCCGGCCCGCTCGGCGTGCTCCTCCTGGCCGAGCAGGGCGCCGACGTCATCAAGGTCGAGCCGCCCGGCGGCGACCCGTTCCGGGCCTACGACGGCGCCCGGGTGTGGAACCGCAGCCGCCGCTCCCTCACCGTCGACCTGAAGACGCCCGACGGCGCCGAGATCTTCGACCGGCTGCTCGGTACCGCCGACGTGCTCGTCGAGTCGTTCCGGCCGGGTGTGATGGAGCGCCTCGGGTTCGGCTTCGCCACGGTGCACGGGCGGCACCCCCGGATGGTGTTCTGCTCCTGTCCCGCCTACCCGCCCGGCCACCGACTCGCCGACCGACCCGGCTACGACGCGCTCGTGCAGGCGAGCAGCGGGCAGATGTGGGAGCAGCCGGGCTGGCGGATGGGCCCGATCTTCCTGCACATGCCCATGCCGTCGATGGGCGCCTTCCCGCTCGTCTCGGCCGGCATCCTCACCGCCCTCATCGCCCGGGAGCGCACCGGTCGCGGCCAGCAGGTGACGACCTCGCTGTTCCAGGGCGCCATGCTCTACACCACGCAGATCTGGCAGCACGTCGAACGGGCACCGGCCCAGTTCCACGAGCTCATGGGCAAGTCGTACCCGCCCGGCATCACCAGCAGATGATCTTCGAGTGCGCCGACGGATGGGTCCACGCCTCGGTGATGAGCGGACTCACCCCCACCAAGAGCCAGGACGAGATCCTGGGCCTCGACGACGCACCCGACCCCTTCACCTTCATGGCCATGGCACCCGAGGAGCGCGAGAAGATCAACGCCGCTCGCCGGGAGAAGTTCAAGGAGTGGCGGCGCGACGACATCGTCGCGGCATTCCAGGAGCACAACCACGCCATCGAGGCGATCCGGGCCCCGCACGAGCAGTTCGAGCATCCGCAGCTGATCGCCAACGGCCTCGTGCGCACCGTCGTCGATCCGGTCGTCGGCGAGACCACCCAGATCGGGACGCCGCTGCACATGTTCGGCACGCCCGCCGAGATCCGTGGCCCCCAGCCCGAGCCGGGGGCGCACAACGCCGAGATCCTCGCCGAGCTGGGGTTCTGATGCACGCACTCGAAGGCGTCCGCCTGCTCGACTTCGGCCAGTACCTGGCCGGACCGTTCGGCCCGATGATCATCGGAGACCTCGGCGCCGACGTCATCAAGATCGAGCCGGTCACCGGTGACGCCATGCGGCTCGCGAGCAAGCCGTTCTTCGGATGTCAGCGGGGCAAGCGCAGCCTCGCCCTCGACCTCAAGCAGCCCGCGGGCCGGGCGATCGCGCTCGAGCTCGTCGCCACGGCCGACATCGTCCACCACAACATGACGGCCGGCGTCGCCACCAAGCTCGGCATCGACGACGCGGCCTGCCGGGCCGTGAAGCCCGACATCGTCTACTGCAACACCTGGGCCTACGGGCTCGAAGGACCCCTCGCCCGGTTCGGCGGACTCGACCCGCTCTACCAGGCGTCGTCGGGCCTCGAAGCCGAGTCGGGCGCGATCCACACCGGCAACACCCCGCTCTACTACCGCTTTGGCATGTGCGACGCGGCCAACGCCATGCTGTCGGTCGTCGCCGTGCTCTCTGCGCTCCTGCACCGCGAGCGCACCGGCGAGGGGCAGGAAGTCTGGACGTCGCTGCTCGACGGCGGCGCGATCTACACGTCGGACGCCCACCTGGTCGGCGGGGTGCCCGCGCCCCGCCCGCAGCTCGACCGCGAGCTCACGGGCCTCTCGGCGACGTACCGCCTCTACCCCACCCAGGACGACGACTGGATCTGCATCGCCGCGGTCAGCGACGCCGACTACGCCGCGCTGTGCGGCGTGCTCGGCGTGCCCGAGGTCGTCGACGACGTGCGGTTCGCCACGGCCGCGGCCCGGGACACCCGACGCGAGGAGCTCGAGGCGATCCTCGCCCCGTGCTTCCTCACCCGGACCGCCCGCTCGTGGTCGCGGCTGCTCGATGACGCCGGCGTGCCGAACGAAGTGCCGTTCGACACCCAGGGCGGCATCGCCCCACTGTTCGACGCCGACAACGTGGAGCTCGGTCTCGTCGCGCGCTACGAACACCCGCTCCTCGGGGCCATGCGCCAGTTCGGCTCACTGATCGACTTCTCGGAGACGCCCGGTCGCATCGCCGGACCGCCACCGCTCGTCGGCCAGCACACCCGCGAGATCCTCAGCGAGATCGGTCGCACCGATCCCGAGATCGACGACCTCATCGCAGCCGGGGTCTGCTACGAGCCCGACGATTCGTACGCCGAGCGCTTCGCCAACTGACCGGGGCGGATGTACGACCCGTCAGCGCACGAGCGAGACGACCAGGGCGAGCTGGGCCAGGTGGTAGGTGACCATGATGGCCACCCCCGAGGCTCGGAACGGACGCACGAAGCGGTTCCACGCGATGAGCGTGTCGGACGCCGCGAAGGTCACCGCGCCGAGCGCGGCGAGCCCGTTCCCGCTCGCCGACGCACTGACCACCATCGCCGAGATCACCGTGATGTAGACCGCGACCGGCGTCCGGAGCCCCGGCTCCGACGCGCCGACGGCCCCGACGATCCGGCGGGCGAGCGGCGCCATCACGACGGCGGTCACCCCGAGCGCCACGACGACGGCACCGGCCGCCGGGGGATCGATCCAGAACCCGACGATGTAGGCCACGTGTGCGACGAGGAACGCGCCGAGTCCCACCACGAACCGGTCCGAATCGAGCATGAGCGCCACATCGCCGACGAGCGAGAAGACGAGCGCAACCGTGAACCACACCCGCCGGTCGGCCGCGCCGACGGCCGGATCAAGGGTGACCGCGGCGACGACGAGCGCGGCCAGCGCGGCCGGCTTCGCGATCTTCTCGATCCGGCGGTCGTCGCGCGCGACCGCGACCCAGTCGACGACCGCCGCGAGCGCGAACACGGAGTAGGCGGCGAAGGTCACGGCGCGAGCCGTTCCCGCACGTAGCCGGCGCCGAGCCGCCGGTACCGCACCCGGTCGTGGAGGCGGTCCCGTCGGCCCTGCCACACCTCGAGCTCGTCGACGCCGACGCGGTATCCGCCCCAGTACGGCGGCAACGGCGGCTCGACGCCCGCGAACCGCGCCTCCGCCGCCGCGACCGCATCGGCCAGCACGCCCTCCCCGATCACGCGCGACTGGGGCGACGCCCACGCCCCGATCCGATGACCCCGGGGTCGGGACGCCCAGTACTGCTCGCTCTCCTCGAGCGCGATCGGCGCCACCGCACCGGTCACCCGGACCTGGCGCTCCTGCTCCCGCCAGTGGAACACCAGCGCGGCCCGGGGGGTCGCCGCGAGCTCGGTGCCTTTGGCGCTCTCCCGGTTCGTGTAGAAGACGAAGCCCCGTTCGTCGACCCCGCGCAGGAGCACCGTCCGGGCCGACACCGCGCCGTCGGGAGCCACGGTCGCCAGCGTCATCGCCTCGGGCTGGGCGACGCCCGCCGCCTCGGCTTCGGCGAACCAACGTCGGAACTGGCCGACGGGATCGGGATCGACCAGCTCAGGGGTCAACGGCGGCGGGTTCGACGGGGTCATGACCCCAACGGTGCCAGACTGGGGCCATGGGATTCCACCACGTGGCCATCGCGGTCCGAGACGCCGAGACATCGCACCGTTTCTACACCGAAGCGATGGGCTTCACCCTCGTGCGCACGGAGGTCATCGACTACCTGGAAACGGGCTGGGCCCGCCACCTCTTCTACGACATCGGCGACGGCACGATGCTGGCCCTCTGGGACCTCCACCACGAATCGGGCCCGGTCACCAAGACCGCGATCTCGATCGACCTCGGACTCCCCCACTTCGTGAACCACATCGCGTTCGCATCCGCCGATCTCGCCGATCTCGACGCCCGTCAGCACCGCCTGCTCGCCCACGGCATCGACGTCGCCCGCATCGACCACGGCTGGTGCACGTCGATCTACACGGCCGACCCGAACGACATCATGGTCGAGTTCTGCTGCACGACCCGGGTGTTCGACGCCGACGACCACGCCGCGGCCGCCGCGCTCCTCGCCGCCGAGCAGCCGCCGCTCGGACCCGGAGCGCTCTCGCACGAGTACTTCGAAGCGGCCGCGACCCGTTCCCCCGACCGGAGCTGACGATGAACTTCGCCCCCGACACCCGAACCGAGGAGCTCCTCGACCGGCTGGTCGCCTTCGACCGCGACCGCGTGCGGCCAGCCGAGGCGGTCTACCGCGCCCAGCGCGAGGAGTCGGGTGACCCGCACTTCCCGCCGCCGGTCATGGAGGATCTCAAGGCCGAGGCCCGGAGCCGCGGCCTGTGGAACCTGTTCCTCCCCGAGGAGGAACAGGGCCCCGGCCTCACCAACCTCCAGTACGCACCGCTGTGCGAGGTCATGGGCGCGTCCCCGCTGCTCGCCGAGGCCACCAACTGCGCGGCCCCCGACACGGGCAACATGGAGGTGCTCGCCCAGTTCGGCACCGCCCTCCAGCGCGAGCAATGGCTGCGCCCGCTCCTCGACGGCGAGATCCGCTCGTGCTTCGCCATGACCGAGCCCTGGGTCGCCTCGTCGGACGCCACCAACATCTCCTCGCGCATCGAGCGGGACGGCGACCACTACGTGATCAACGGCCACAAGTGGTGGACGAGCGGCGCGCTCGATCCCCGCTGCGCGGTCGCGGTCTTCATGGGCGTCACCGACCCCGATGCCGACCCGCACCGCCGCCAGTCGATGATCCTCGTCCCGATGGACACGCCCGGGGTGACGGTCGTCCGGGGCCTCCCGGTCTTCGGTCACTCCGAGGGCGGCGGACACGGCGAAACCCTCTGGGAGAACGTCCGGGTGCCGGCCGAGAACCTCCTCGGCGAAGAGGGCGCCGGCTTCGCCATCGCCCAGGCCCGCCTCGGGCCGGGTCGCATCCACCACTGCATGCGGGCGATCGGGCTCGCCGAACGCGCCCTCGATCTCATGACGATGCGGGCCCAGATGCGGGTCGCCTTCGGATCACCCCTCGCCGACCAGGGCGTGGTACGCGAGCGGATCGCCGAGTCACGGATCCAGATCGAGCAGGCCCGGCTCCTCACCCTGAAGGCAGCCTGGATGATGGACACGGTCGGGAAGAAGCAGGCCCAGACCGAGATCGCGGCGATCAAGGTCGTGGCGGCCCGGGTCGCCACCGACGTGATCGACCGGGCGATCCAGCTCTTCGGCGGCGCCGGGGTCAGTGACGACTGGCCGCTCGCCTCGATGTACGCCCACGCCCGCACGCTCCACTTCGTCGACGGTCCCGACGAGGTGCACCTGCGCCAGATCGCCCGCCGCGAGCTCGGACGGTTCGCCCACCTGCGCCCCGACGGGCACCGGCGCTGACGGTCGGCCGATGAAGGTCCGGGTCGGATTCGGGCTGGGCAACCTGCGTCCGGCCGACGGCGAGACCCTCGGCACGATCGCCGAGGCCCTCGAACGGCTCGGCTACGACTCGCTCTGGTGCTCCGAGCGCATCGGCGGGCCCGCGCCCGATCCCGTCCTCGCCCTCACCTTCGCCGCCGCCCGCACGAGCCGGATCAAGCTGGGCACGAGCGTCTCGGTGCTCCCGGGCCGCCCACCCGCCGTCGTCGCCAAGGAGTGGGCCTCGCTGGACGCCCTCTCCGGTGGCCGGGCCCTCCCCGCCTTCGGGCTCGGGGTCGCCGCACCGGCCGAGCAGCAGGCCTTCGGCGTCACCCGGGCCGACCGGGCCTCGATCTTCGACGAGGCGCTCCCCCTCCTCCGCCGCCTGTGGAGCGAGGACGAGGTCGTGCACCACGGGCGCTGGTTCACCTACGACGGGGTCACCGTCCGACCGCGACCCGAGCGCCCGCTCGACGTCTGGCTCGGCGGACGGGCCCCGGTCGAGCTGCGGCGCACCGGTCGGCTGGGCGACGGCTGGCTCGCCAGCTTCACGACCCCGGCCGAGTGCGCAGCCGGGCGGCTCGTCGTCGACGAAGCCGCGGCCGAAGCCGGCCGCGAGATCGACCCCGAGCACTTCGGGGCCATGGTGCTCTACGGCCCCGGCCCGGTTCCCGACTCGCTCGCCGCCGCGATCCGCACCCGCAATCCGGGGACCGACCCCTCCGAGCTCGTCTCGGCCGGCTGGTCGGCCGTGCGGGAACGGTGCGAGGCCTACGTCGCCGTGGGCTTCTCGAAGCTCGTGCTCGTCCCCGTCCACGAACCCGCCGACTGGGATGCCGAGCTCGCCGCCGGAGCCGAGGCCGTGCTCGGCATCCAGACCTGACCGGTCAGGCTTCGAGGAACCGTCGCAGCCCGATCGCCGAGCCGAGCATCCCGATCGCTGCTCCGATCACGAGCATGAGGACGCCGATGCCGACCGCATCGGCGTTCGTGACGTAGAAGGACTGCAGGATGTCGGTGCGATTCTCGACCAGGTTGGCGATCACGACCTTCAACCCGGCGAGGAAGCCGACCGCCAGCCCGGCACCGATCGCGCCCTGCGCGAAGCCCTCGGCCAGGAACGGGATGCGCACGAACCAGTTCGACGCGCCGACGAGCTTCATCACCTCGATCTCGCGCCGTCGGGCGAAGGTCGCCAGCCGGATCGTGTTCACGATGAGGAAGAGCGACGAGGCGAGGAGCGCCAGCGCAATCGCGGTGAAGCCCAGGTTGATCCATCGGGTCGCCGAGAGCAGCTTCTTCACCTGCTCCTGAGCAGTGACCACCGTGTCGACGCCCGGCGCGGTGCGGTACTTGTCGGCCACGACCTCGGTCTTCTCGGCCGTCACCGGGCTGACCCGGAACGACTCGGGGAGCACATCGGGGGTCGTGCTCTCGATGAGCGCCGGTTGGTCACGGAAGATCTTCTTGAACTCGGCGTACGCCGCCTGGTGGTCGAGGAACCGATAGCGCTTCACGAGCGCGGGTTCGTCGTCTTCGAGCGAGGCCCGGATCGCCGCGACCTGGGCCGGCGGAGCGTCGGGCTTCATGAAGATCTCGAGCTCGACGCCGTTCCTCCACTTCGAGGTGCCGTGGTCGACCACGGTCTGGACGAGGCGGATTCCCCCGAAGAGGAAAAGCGAGACGGCCACCGTGATGATGCCCGCGATCGTCATCAGGAGATTGCGGCGGAGCGAGATGAAGGTCTCACGCGCGAAGTAGGCGAGCCGGGCCACGGGATCAGGCCTCCACGCCGTAGACGCCGCGGGCTTGGTCGCGAACCACGTTGCCGTGATCGAGTTCGAGCACCCGCCGCCGCATCGCGTCGACGATCCGTTGATCGTGGGTGGCCATCACGACGGTGGTGCCGGTGCGGTTGATGCGGTCGAGGAGCCGCATGATGCCGACCGTGGTCTCGGGGTCGAGGTTGCCGGTCGGCTCGTCGGCGAGGAGGATCAGCGGCCGGTTCACGAACGCCCGGGCCACCGAGACCCGCTGCTGCTCGCCGCCGGAGAGCTCACCCGGGAAGCTGTCGCTCTTGTGCCCGAGCCCGACCAGTTCGAGGATCTGGGGCACCTGGGCCTGAATGACGCTGCGGGGCCGACCGATCACCTCGAGCGCGAAGGCCACGTTCTCGTAGACCGTCTTCGTGGGCAGCAGCTTGAAATCCTGGAACACGCAGCCGATGTTGCGGCGCAGCGAGGGCACCTTCCAGGCGCCGAGCCGACCGATGTCGCGTCCGGCGACCAGCACCTTGCCCGCGGTCGCCACCTCGTCGCGCAGGAGGAGCTTCAGGAAGGTCGACTTTCCCGATCCCGACGGACCGATGAGGAAGACGAACTCGCCCTTCGGGATCTCGATCGAGAGGTTGCGGAGCGCGGTGTGCTCGCCCTTGTAGACCTTGGTCACGTCCTCGAAGCGAATCATGCGCAGGTACCAGCCCAGGGGCAGCCGGCACGGTGGGCGCCGGTTCGGGGGAAGGTCACCGCTCGCCCCGAGAACACCGACGAGAACACCGACGAGGGGCCCGGAACAGCAGCGACGAGCGTCATGTTACCGCCTCCGACCCGCGCCGCCAGCGCAGGAACGACTCCATCAGCGCGTCGAAGTCACCGTCGAGCACAGCCTGCACGTTGCCGGTCTCGAAACGGGTCCGCTCGTCCTTCACCAGCTGATACGGGGCGAGCGTGTAGGTGCGGATCTGACTTCCGAAGCCGACCTCGCGCTTCTCGCCACCGAGCCGATCGAGCTCTTTGCGGCGCTCCTCCCGGAGCCGCTCGGCGAGTCGGGCCGCGAGGATTTGCATCGCCCGGGCCCGGTTCTGCAGCTGCGAGCGCTCGTTCTGGCACGACACGACGATGCCCGTCGGCAGGTGGGTGATGCGCACCGCGGAATCGGTGACGTTGACGTGCTGGCCACCGGCCCCCGACGAGCGGTAGGTGTCGACCCGCAGGTCGCCCTGGTCGATTTCCGGCTCCTCGGCCTCCTCGAGCGCGGGCACACAGTCGAGGGACGCGAACGCGGTTTGTCGGCGGGCGTTCGCGTCGAACGGCGAGATCCGAATGAGCCGGTGCACGCCCCGCTCGGCTTGCAGGAAACCGAACGCGTACCGACCCTTCACGGTGAAGGTCGCCGACGTGATGCCCGCCTCCTGACCTTCTTGCACCTCGTCGACCTCGACTGCGAAGCCGCGAGCCTGCGCCCAACGGGTGTACGCGCGCAGCAGCATCTGGGCCCAGTCCTGGGCATCGGTGCCCCCGGTGCCGGAATGGATCTCGCAGATCGCGTCGCGCTCGTCGTGCTCGCCGGCGAAGAGCGCCCGGAGCTCGGTGCGATCGAGATCGCCCCGCAACGCCTCGATCCCCTCGGCGATCTCCGCTTCGAGCGAATCGTCGGCCTCCTCGCGGGCCAGGTCGAACAGCGTCTCCACATCGGACGACTGGCGGACGAGCGCGTCGAACGCGGCGAGGTCGTCCCGCACCCGGGCCAGCTCCGAGGTGACCGCCCGAGCCCGCTCGGCGTCGTCCCACAAGCCGGGCGCCCCGGCCTGCTCTTCGAGCTCGGCGTAACGGGTCCGTGCCTCCTCGATCCGCAGGTAGCCCCGGGCTTCTTCGACCCGACGCGACAGGGCCGCGAGATCCTCCGAGAAGTCGCGCACGGCTACTTCCCGTGGCAGAGCTTGTACTTCTTGCCGCTCCCGCAGGGACAGGGCTCGTTGCGCCCCGGGGTCTTCTCGGCCCGGACCGGCTGCTGGGTGACCGTGCCGGCCGCCGCCGCACCGACGCCGACCGGCTCGCCGCCCGGCAGGTCGGGGTCGGCGGCCAAGGCAGCCAGAATCGCCTGCTCACCCCCGACGGGGTCGCCCGGCGCGCTGTACGAGACGTTGCGGAGATCTTGGCGGGGCTCCTCGTCGACCACCACCTGGAGGTGGAACACGTACCGGACGAAGTCGTCCTCGATGAGGCCCATCATCGCCTCGAACATGTCGAAGCCCTCGCGCTGCCACTCGGCGAGCGGATCCTGCTGGCCCATCGCCCGCAGGTTGATGCCCTCCTGCAGGTAGTCCATCTCGTAGAGGTGCTCGCGCCAGTGCTGATCCAGCACCGAGAGCATGACCCGACGCTCGATGTCGCGGAGGTTCTCGGCCCCGACCTGCTCCTCCTTCTCGGCGTACACCGCGAGCGCGTCATCGATCGCTATCCGCTCGATCCCGGCGCGGTCGCCCGCAGCGTGGAGGTCCTCGACCGTGAGCCTGGTCGGGAAATAGGTGCGGGCCGCGTCGAGCATGGCCTCGAGGTCCCATTCCTCGGAGAACTCGCCCGGGCAGTACTGATCGACGAGCCGGGCGATCGCCGATTCGATGGCCTCCTCGGCCTCGACGCGCAGATCACCGCCGTCGAGGATCTGCTGGCGGCGCCGGTAAATCACCTTGCGCTGCTGGTTCATCACCTCGTCGTACTTGAGGACGTTCTTGCGGATCTCGAAGTTGCGACCTTCGACGGTTCCCTGGGCTCGTTCCACCGCGCGCGAGACCATCTTCGATTCGAGCGGCACGTCGTCGGGGAACGACGCGTTCATCACCCGGGACATCATCCCGGTCGCGAAGAGTCGCATCAACTCGTCTTCGAGCGACAGGTAGAAGCGGGTCTCGCCCGGATCGCCCTGTCGACCCGAACGGCCCCGCAGCTGGTTGTCGATCCGGCGCGACTCGTGGCGCTCGGTGCCGAGCACGTAGAGCCCACCGAGCTCGCGGACCCGGGCCCCCTCTTCGCGACACTCGGCGGTGAACTGCTCGACGAGCGCCTCGAAGCGGGACTCGTAGCCCTCGGCGTCGGGCTCGATGCCCTCGCGCACGCACTCGCGGCGGGCGAGGCCCTCGGGGTTGCCGCCGAGGAGGATGTCGACGCCCCGGCCGGCCATGTTGGTGGCGACCGTCACCGCGCCGAGCTGTCCCGCCTGGGTGACGATCTCGGCCTCCCGTGCGTGCTGCTTGGCGTTCAGCACCGCGTGCGGGATGCCCCGCTTCTCGAGCGCACGCGAGAGCCGCTCCGACTTCTCGACCGAGATCGTGCCCACGAGGACGGGCTGCCCCTTCTCGTGGCGCTCGAGGATGTCGTCGACCGCAGCGGCGAACTTCGCCTCCTCCGACTTGTAGACGAAGTCGGCCTGGTCGATGCGGACCATGTCACGGTTGGTGGGGATGGAGACGACCTGGAGGTCGTAGGTGTGGGCGAACTCGCCCGCCTCGGTGGAAGCGGTGCCGGTCATGCCCGAGAGCTTCTCGTACATGCGGAAGTAGTTCTGGAGGGTGACCGTCGCCAGGGTCTGGTTTTCCTCCTTGATCTTCACGCCTTCCTTGGCCTCGACCGCCTGGTGGAGCCCCTCGCTCCAACGGCGCCCTTCGAGGATCCGACCGGTGAACTCGTCGACGATCTTCACCTCGCCACCTTGGACGATGTAGTCGACGTCGAGCTTGAAGAGTTCCTTCGCCTTCAGGGCCTGCGCCATCTGGTGCACGAAGTTCTGGTGCACGTGCTCGAAGACGTTCTCGACGCCGAGCGCTTCCTCGACGCGGGCGACGCCCTCCTCGGTGGGAACGACGGTGCGCTTCGCCTCGTCGACCTCGTAGTCGCGGTCGCGCTCGAGTCCCCGGACGATGCGGGCGAACTGGTAGTAGAGGTCGGCGGCGTCGGCGACCCGCCCCGAGATGATGAGCGGCGTGCGCGCCTCATCGATGAGGATCGAGTCGACCTCGTCGACGATCGCGAAGTAGTGCGGCGCCATGCCGACCTGCCGGCTGCCGCGCTGCACCTGCTCCTCGAGCGAAACGACCATGTTGTCGCGCAGGTAGTCGAAGCCGAACTCGTTGTTGGTGCCGTAGATGATGTCGCAGGCGTAGGCGGCGCGCTTCTCGTCGGGCGTGGAGTCGTCGGGCACCACGGTGCCGACCTCGAGCCCGAGGAACCGGTGGACCCGACCCATCCACTGAGCGTCACGGCGGGCGAGGTAGTCGTTGACCGTCACCACGTGCACACCCCGACCCGACAGGGCGTTGAGGTAGGACGGCAGGGTCGCCACGAGGGTCTTGCCCTCCCCCGTGCGCATCTCCGCCACCCAGCCGAGGTGGAGGGCGGTGCCGCCCATCACCTGCACGTCGAAGTGACGCTGACCGAGCACCCGCTTGCCCGCTTCCCGCACGACCGCGAAGGCCTCGGGCAACAAATCGTCGAGCGCCTCGGCCGTGGCGGCCCGGGCCGCATCGGTGTCGCGCGCGTCGCTCCGGGCCCGGTCGACCCGCTGTTTGAACTCGGCGGTGCGACCCGCCAGCTCGGCGTCGGAGAGACGGGAGATCTCCGGCTCCAGCGCGTTGACCAGGGGGACGACCGCCTGCACGGCCTTCAGGCGCTTGCCCTCGCCGGCGTGCAGGATCTTGGAGAAGAGGCCCATGCGGGAGCCGAGTGTACCGGCGACCCCCTCCGACCCCGACGCAGGGGTCCGGACCGCGCGCGCCGGACGCTAGGCCGAGTCGACGAGCCGCTCCCGCACCGCGTAGAGCGCCGCTTCCATGCGGGTACGCAGCTGGAGCTTTTCCAGGATGTTGCGAACGTGGTTCTTCACGGTGTTCTCGGCGATGACGAGCTCGGCCGCGATCTCCTTGTTCGAGCACCCCCGGGCCACGAGCCGCAGCACCTCGATCTCGCGATCGGTGAGCCGGGGCGCATGGTCGTGCTGCTCGTCGACGCGACGCGAGAGCGCATTGAACTCGGTGACGAGTCGGGCCGCCATCGACGGCGAGACGAGCGCCTGCCCCCGCGCGATCGCCCGCACCGCAGGTGCGAGCTCCTCGATCGCGATCTCCTTCAGCAGGTACCCCGTCGCCCCCGCGCGCAGCGCGCCGAGCAGGTCGTCGTCTTCGGTGGAGCCGGTGAGCATCACGACCCGCGTCGCCGGCTGCGCCTGTCGGATGCGGCGGGTCGCCTCGATCCCGCCCATGCCCGGCATCCGGACATCCATGACGACGACGTGCGGCTGGAGATCGGCGGCCCGATCGACCGCCTCGGCCCCGTGCGACGCCTCGCCGACGATTTCGATGTCGGGCTCGGCCGCGAGCACGAGCGCCAGACCGCGTCGGAAGAGCGCGTGGTCGTCGACGAGGAGCACCTGCAGAGGGGCGTCGTCGGGGTGCATGAGCACGCTCACCGGGTGCGTCCCTCCGGAGCCGGGACCGAACGAGCCGAGCCTACCGGCGCTCCGACACCGACCGGACCGGCGTCCGCGTGAGGGTCACCGCGAGCACACCCGTTGCGCCCGCGCTCCGCAGCGCCCGGGCCGCGCTCGCCAGCGTGCCGCCCGTCGTCGCCACGTCGTCGACGACCAGCACCACGCAACCCGGCACCGGGCGCACGGCCCGGACATCGGGACCCGCCCGCCGGGCTGCCGCCGATCGGCCGGTCTGGGGTGGCGCCGCCG
Source organism: Actinomycetota bacterium (assembly GCA_046086225.1). Classification (GTDB taxonomy): domain Bacteria; phylum Actinomycetota; class Acidimicrobiia; order IMCC26256; family PALSA-610; genus JBJSXF01. The sequence goes on from JBJSXF010000125.1 coordinate 17,869, forward strand.
AACGCACCAGGAGGCGGCGGGCGGGCACCGCGAGCCCGGTGGCCACGCCCCGAGCGAGCAGCTCGGCGTGATCGACGCCCGCCGCCGCCCACCGGACCCGGCTCGCCGGGGCCCAGGTGACGAGCCCGGGACGGACCGGAGCACCCGCCGCGACCCGCCCGAGGTCGGGCGCGAGCACCCGCAGCCCCGTTCGCAGGTGCCGATACTTCGCCCGGGCCACGACCTCGCGAGCCGGACCGGTGTAGGCCCAGCAGGCCGCCCACCAGTCGACTCCGGGCGGGGGCAGAGCGGGCGGCGCAGGCCGGAGGCCGGCCCGACACCCCTCGCAGAGTGGGAAAGGCGGGACCCCGCACCCGGCGCAGGGCACGGGGAGGAGTCGGGCCAGGACGGCAGCGGGTCGGACGGGCACCCGCCGGACGCTACGAACGGGGTGGGTCAGTCGTCCGACGGTAGTGCGTCGCGAGGGTGCGACGGTACGGGGCCCGCGCGACCCCGACCTCGGTCACGATCGCGCCGACGAGCCGAGCCGGGGTGATGTCGAACGCGGGGTTGCGGGCGACCGCGCCGTCCGGCGCCACGCGCACGCCGCGCACCTCGAGCACCTCGACCGGGTCGCGCTCCTCGATCTCGATCGCGGCTCCCGTCGCGGTCGCCGGATCGACGGTCGACGTCGGTGCCGCGACCACGAACGGGATGCCGTGGTGGTGAGCCGCCAGGGCCAGCGAGTAGGTGCCGATCTTGTTGGCGACGTCGCCGTTCGCGGCGATCCGGTCGGCCCCCACGATCACGAGGTCGATCTCGCCGCGGGCCATGAGCGAGGCCGCCGCACCATCGGGTACGAGCGTCGCCGGGATCCCGAGCCGATCGAGCTCCCACATCGTGAGCCGGGCCCCCTGGAGGAGCGGTCGGGTCTCCCCCGCCACCACCCGGGGTCGCCGACCGGCCTCGGCCGCGGCCCGGACGACACCGAGCGCAGTGCCCCAGCCCGCACACGCGAGCGAGCCCGTGTTGCAGTGGGTGAGGACGGTCGCTCCCTCCGGGACGAGCGCGAGCCCGTGCCCCCCGATCGCCCGGTTGCGGGCGATGTCGTCGGCCGCGATCGCCTCGGCGCACGCGAGCGCCGCCCCGGCGCCGCCCGCCGAGTAGGCGGCCAGGCCGTGCTCGACACCCCAGGCCAAGTTGACGGCCGTCGGTCGGACCGCCGCGAGGCGGCGCGCCGCCGCCCGCACCGACCGGGCGTCGGGCTCCGTGCGGGCCGCCAACGCGACGCCGTAGGCCCCGGCGGCGCCGAGGGCGGGCGCGCCCCGGATCGCCAGGGTCGCGATCGCGTCGCACAACTGCTCGACGGACGTGCAGCGCAGGAAGCGCACTCGCCCCGGCAGGGCCCGTTGGTCGATGAGGCGCACCGCCCCCCGACGCCACTCGATGGTCGGCGGAACGGCTCCGTCACCGCCCGTCATCTCAGACCGGCGGGAACCCGAGCACCGGGTTGGTGCGCTCGCCGATCGAGCGCAGGCGCCGCTGCACGGCATCGACCCAGAAGTCGGCCTCGTCGTCGTGCGTGAGCACCCAGAACCGCTCGGCGCGGATCGCTTCGAGCACCTTGTCGGCGACGACCGTCGGCTCCATGCCCGAGTCGAGGAGGCTCTGCAGCACCGCAGCGGTTCCCGCCCCACCGTCACCCTCGACCGCGAGGTCGGTCGGCCGGTTGCGTTCGCTCTCGGCGATGCGCGTGCGAACCCAGCCCGGGCACACCACCGAGACCTTCACGTGCGGTGCGCTCATCGCCAGCTCGTGATGGACCGTCTCGGCGATCGCCACCACGCCGTGCTTGCTCGCGTTGTACGGCCCCATGAAGGGCGCGGCGACGAGCCCGGCGATCGAGGCGGTGGCCACGAGGTGACCGGCGTCCTGCGCGATGAGCTGGGGCACGAAGCTGCGCACCCCGTGCACCACGCCCCACAGGTTGACCCGGAGCACCCACTCCCACGTCTCGACCGGCAGCTCCCACGAGAGTCCACCGGTGCCCACGCCCGCGTTCAGGCACACGACGTGCGCGCCACCGAGGGCGGCGGCGGCGTCGGCCAAGGCCTGCACCGAGGTGCCGTCGCCGACGTCGGTGACGAGCCCGGAGGCCTCCGCTCCCGACGCCGCGAGTGCGGCCACCGCCGCCTCGAGGGCCGGGGGCTCGATGTCGCCGATGAGGATCCGCATTCCCTCGGCCGCGAAGCGCTGCGCCATCGCCAGCCCGATGCCGCTCGCGCCTCCGGTGACGACCGCCAGCCGCCCGGTGAGGTCCTCCACGACGCTCAGTACCGGTAGTGGTCGGGCTTGTAGGGGCCCGAGACCGGGACGCCGATGTAGTCGGCCTGGGTCTCCGAGAGCACGGTGAGCTTGGCCCCGAGCTTCTCGAGGTGCAGCCGGGCGACCTTCTCGTCGAGGTGCTTGGGCAGCGTGTAGACGCGCCGCTCGTAGAAGTCGGCGTGCGTGAAGAGCTCGACCTGGGCGATCACCTGGTTCGTGAAGCTGTTGGACATCACGAACGACGGGTGGCCGGTCGCGCAGCCGAGGTTCAGGAGCCGACCCTCGGCGAGCACGATCACGGCGTGGCCGTCGGGGAACACCCACTCGTCGACCTGGGGCTTCACCACGTTGCGCACGATCCCGGAGGTGCGGGCCAGGCCGGCCATGTCGATCTCGGTGTCGAAGTGACCGATGTTGCCGACGATCGCGTTGTGCTTCATCCGGGCCATGTGGTCGACCGTGATGACGTCGGCGTTGCCGGTCGCGGTGATGAAGATGTCGGCTCGGTCGACGACGTCCTCGAGGGTCACCACCTCGTAGCCCTCCATCGCCGCCTGCAGCGCGCAGATCGGGTCGATCTCGGTCACGAGCACCCGGGCGCCCTGACCCCGGAGCGACTGCACGCAGCCCTTGCCGACGTCGCCGTAGCCGCAGACGACCGCGACCTTGCCCGCGATCATCACGTCGGTTGCCCGGTTGATGCCGTCGATGAGCGAGTGGCGGCAGCCGTAGAGGTTGTCGAACTTGCTCTTGGTGACCGAGTCGTTCACGTTGATCGCCGGGAACAGCAGCGTTCCCGCCTGCTGCATCTGGTACAGGCGGTGGACGCCGGTGGTCGTCTCCTCGGTGACGCCGGTGATGCCGGTCGCCATCTCGTGGAACAGATTCGGCGTCTCCGACTGGATGCGGGCGAGGAGCGCCAGCACGACCGCGTACTCCTCGTTGTCGGCCGTCGACGGATCCGGGACCGAGCCCGCCTTCTCGAACTCGACGCCCTTGTGGATGAGCAACGTGGCGTCACCGCCGTCGTCGAGGATCATGTTGGGGCCGGCGTGCCCGGGCCAGCGCAGGGCCTGCTCGGTGCACCACCAGTACTCCTCGAGCGTCTCGCCCTTCCAGGCGAACACCGGGATGCCGCGAGCCGCGAGCGCCGCCGCCGCGTGGTCCTGGGTCGAGAAGATGTTGCAGCTCGCCCAGCGCACCTCGGCTCCGAGGGCGACGAGGGTCTCGACGAGCACTGCCGTCTGGATCGTCATGTGGAGCGATCCGGTGATGCGAGCGCCGGCGAGGGGCTGCGTCGGGCCGTACTCCTCCCGGCAGGCCATGAGGCCGGGCATCTCGACCTCGGCGAGCTCGATCTCCTTGCGGCCGAACTCGGCGAGGGCGAGATCGGCCACCTTGAAGTCGGTGAATCCGGCCGGGGCGACGATGCGCGGGCTGTCGGTCGTGGTCATGGGCTGAACCTCCGGTCGTGGGTGCCCTCGGGCACACGCGTGTGTCGTCGATCGACTCCTCGCCGATCGCTTCTCCGGAGGTCGGCCCGGATCACCGGATGACAGCCCGTGAGGGCCCGACCGCTGTCGACATCGTAGCGATCGGCCCGGGCGGGCCCGGAACCGGCGCCCGGAACCGAAGGGCGCGCCGGGACCGGCGGCTCAGGCGAGGTCGGCCATCCGGGCCTTGAGATCGGCGATCGCCGCGATCGGTCCGGGATCGACGTCGTTGCGCAGCGCCAGGTAGCAGCTCACCCAGTCGCCGAGATACATGAGGTCGAGCAGCTGCGCCAGCCGGCCCTCGCCGGCCGCAGCCACGACGAGCACCTGGTGGAAGCACTCCTCCACGATCTCCCGGGTGATCTCGACCCGGGGCCGGAGCCGGTCGTGCTCGAACGAGTGCCGCAGCTCGACCAGGGTGAGCAGCTGCCGGGTGATGTCGCCGTGCTGGCCCCACGCGCAGATCTCGTTGTGGTCGAGCTCCGGGTATTGGTGGGAGAAGGCGGGCGCCTTCGCGTTCTCGTTGACATCGCACTTCCAGCGGTAGGCCGCCACCCCACCGAGCGCACCCGCGCCGTAGACGAGCGGGATCGTGCGATCGATGCGGCGGGCGAGCTCACGGGCCGGGTTGGCGTCACCCTCGACCTCCGGGCGGCACTCGTCGCGCCGCACCGTCAGTCGTTGCTCGGCGGCGACGAGCGCCGAGTGCCCGCCCGGCACGAGACCCATGCGGAAGAGCGACACCACGAGCGGCGCCACGAGCGCGCCGACCGCGGCCCGGGGCATGTAGCCGTCGGGGCACGGGAGGTGGAGCGCACCGACGCGATCGGCCAGATCGGCGAGGGCACCACCCCGGGAGACCGCGACGAGTCGGGCGCCCCGGTCGACGGCGGCCTCCGCCATCGCCAAGGTCTCCTCGGTGTCGCCCGAGTAGGAGACGGCGAACGCGACGGTCGCCGGGCCGACGAACGCCGGGACGCGCATCTGCTTGAGGACCGTCACCGGCACCGGCAGCTCGTCGGAGAACGCCGCCGACACGACGTCACCCGAGATGCCCGATCCGCCCATGCCGAGCACGACGACGTTCCCGACGTCGGCGGCGTCCGGGAACCGTGCCGGATCGACCGTGCCGGCCGCCCGGTGGGCGTCGGCGAGTTGCTCGGGGAGTCCGGCGACCGCGTCGAGGAAGCCGAGCGTGTCGGTCATGCCGGGAAGGTCGGTGCGATGCCCTCGCGCTCGGCTCGCTCCGCGAGGCGGACGTGCTCGGCCTCGTCGACCGTCTCGGCGTCGTCGATGATCAGGTCGGGGATGTCGCCGTCGAGCACGCGGTAGCGCCGCCGCAGCCGCGGGTTGTAGAGCGTGTCCTCGGCGGCGAAGTAGAGCAGCGGGCCCTTGTCCTGCGGGCACGCGAGGATCTCGAGGAGCTTGGGGTCGAGTGCCATCGCGCGGAGACTACCCGTCAGCCCGGCGGCTCAGCCGCGACGGACCAGGTCGAGCACCTCGGCCGTGCGGGTCGCGCACGCCTCGGCGTCGGGTGCTTCGAGGTTGAGCCGCAGCAGAGGCTCCGTGTTGCTCGGACGCAGGTTGAACCACCAGGGCCCGCAATCGACGGTCAAGCCGTCGAGCCGATCCTGGGGCCACTCGCCGTAGGCCCGAGCCACCCGCTCGATCACCTCGGCCGGATCGTCGACCCGGGAGTTGATCTCTCCGCTCTGGGCGTAGCGCTCGAACGGCTTGCGCAGCTCCGAGAGCGGCACCCCCGACCGGCACAGCTGCTCGAGCACGCACAGCGCTGCGATCGAACCCGAGTCGGCCCGCCAGTTGTCGCGGAAGTAGTAGTGCGCCGAGTGCTCGCCGCCGAAGATCGCCCCGGTCTCGGCCATCACCTGCTTGATGAACGAGTGGCCCACCCGCGTCCGCATCGGCGTCCCCCCGTGCTCGCGCACGACCTCGGGGACGGCACGCGAGCAGATGAGGTTGTGCACGACGATCTCACCCGGATTCCGGTCGAGGATCCCGGCCGCCACGATCGCGGTCGTGGTCGAGCCGCTCACCGGCTCGCCCCGGTCGTCGACGAGGAACACACGGTCGGCGTCGCCGTCGAATGCGAGGCCGACGTCGGCCTTCGACTCGACCACCGCCCGCCGCAGGTCGGCCAGGTTCTCCACCTGGATCGGGTCGGCGGGATGGTTCGGGAACGTACCGTCGAGCTCGGGGAACAGGACCGTGAGGTCGAACGGGAGGCCGGCGAAGACCTTCGGCACGACGAGTCCGCCCATCCCGTTGGCGGTGTCGGCGACGACCCGCAGCGGCGAGAGGACGCCCGGGTCGACGAACGAGCGGACGTGCTCGCCGAACTCCTCGAGGAGGTCGACGCGGTCGATCTTGCCCGCCGTCTCCCCGCGGGAGGTGACCCCCGAGGCCACCATCTCCTTGATCTGGGCGAGACCCGTCTGCTCCCCCACGGGTGCCGCTCCGGCCCGACACAGCTTGATGCCGTTGTATTGGGCCGGGTTGTGACTCGCGGTGAACATCGCGGCCGGGGCGTCGAGCCGGCCGGCCGCGAAGTACGCGACGTCGGTCGAGCAGAGCCCGATGTCGGTGACGTCGGCCCCGGCCGCCGTCGCCCCCTCGATGAACGCGTCGGCGAGCGGCTCGGACGACGGCCGCATGTCCCGCCCGACGACCATCCGGTGCGCCCCGGTGAAGTGGGCGAAGGCGTTCCCGATCCGGCGCGCGAGTGCCTCGTCGATCTCGTCCGGGTAGAGGCCGCGCACGTCGTAGGCCTTGAAGATCGCGTCGAGGGACACCGTTCCCCTTCCGGGTCGCCGCTCGGGGGCGACCGACGAGCGGCCGCCCCCCGTCGGGGCAACCGGCGCCCGGGGCGGGCCCGAGCCGATGGGTCAGCGTAGCGGCGGGTCGGACGGGGCCGGGTCCGGGGGCTCCGGCGCGGTCGACCCCGGGCCCGGCGCCGCAGCGGCGTAGCGGGCCCCCCCTTTCCACCGGGCGAGCAGCACCAGACCGACGAGGCCGAGGAGGCTCAGGATCCGTCCGATCCAGTCGGCCGCCGTGAGGCCGTAGGTGAGCCGGACCTCGTTCCCGGTGGGGACGACGACCATCAGGTTCGGGGCGATCCGGTAGGGGCCCCGGGCGCCGTGCGCCTCCCAGTTCGGGTAGTAGGACTCGCGGATCAGCACCGGCCGGCCGGGCTCCGACACCCGGAAGGAGATCTCGTCGACCGACCGGCGCACGTCGGAGACGGTCACCGGCTCCACCGGACGCAGACGAACCGTGCGGAGATCGTCGATGCCGACCCGGCGCCACTCCGCCGGGCCGGATTGCACGAACGGGACGTCGAGGCGGTCCCGATCGGTCCACCAGGGCGCAACCGCGCACTCCCACGCGTGGAGTTCGGGCTCGACCGTGCCGCTCGCCGGAGGATCGGAGCCGAAGCACTCCGAGGTCGTGCCGCCCCGGATGGCGGCAACGACCGGCTCCCGATCCATGCCGACGACGAGATCGCTGCCGGCTACCTCGTAGACGCGCCAGCGTCGCAGACTCGATCCGGACGGACCGGCGATGGGCGGATCCTGCGCGATCTCCTTCACGAAGGTGAGCGCCGACGACCGATCGGCCTTCGCGATCGCCGTGTCGGTCCAGGCCATGTAGTAGCGGACGCCCAGATCGCGCAGGTGCCGCACGCAGAGATCGAAGTCGGCGGCGAGCGATCCGTACTCGAGTCCGCGCACCGGGTTCGACGGGAACTTCGCGCACTCGGCGACGGTGAGGAAGTGGTACGAGGTCGTCGCCGAGGACTCGAAGTAGATGCCCTCCATCGAGCCGATCCGGCCGTCCGTGAAGAACGGTAGGAGCTCGAGCGCGAGGCTCGTGCCGTAGCTGTTGATCGCGTCGGGCGTGCCCGAGGACGGTTCCCAGAGCACCCGCCCCGGTCCCCGCTCGCGGGACAGGTCGTCCATCCCCTCGAGCACCGCCCGGTACTGGGGCCATGCCGCCTTGCGCTCGTAGCCGGAGTAGTTCCAGGCCGCCCAGCCGGTGATGGCTACCGCCGGGTTGCCGTAACGGGCATCCCATGCCCGGACGAGCGCGAAGCCACCTCCTACCGCGAGCAGCGCGGCCACGGCCGCCGCCGCGACGCGCCGCGCGTCGTGGGTCACCCGCTCGGGCCGGAGTCGCTCCGGCGGCGACCACCCGGGCGGATCGGCCGTGAAGTGACGATCGGCCAAGACACGCACCGCCTCGCGCCGCGCGGCCTCGTCGACGTCGCCGTCGGGCGCGGTGGCCAGGTCGGCCCACGCTCGGGCCCGTTCGTCCTGGAGGTCGCCGTCGCGCACCCAGCGCAGGGCCTGACCAGCGATCGCCGCGAGGAGCCGGGCGAGCTCGGTCGCGCCCATCGCGGCCAGGAAGGCCCAGGTGAGCACCCAGAACGGCAGGAACCGGGTGTTCCAGATCGCGTGCTCCGGCCACTGGACGAAGAGCACGGCGAGGATGCCGGCGAGGAGCAGCAGGAGGAGAGTCGGGCGGCGGCGGTACCAGCCCGCGGCGACGATCGCGATCGCCCCGAGCCCCCACACCCACCAGGGGAGCCACAGCAGCTGCGTACCCGTCGTGCCGTCGGCCGCCCGCTGCTCGCCGAGCGCACGGACGAGCTGCTCGACCGTGTTGCGCACCGGACCGGGCAGCGGGAGCCACGACGGCAGCGCGAACCCGCCCCCCGGCAGCACCTTGGTGTAGCGCATGCTCTGCGTGTAGGACTGGTTCGCCAGCAGCGGCACGGTCCACACCGCAGTGAGAAGCCCGGCGGTGCCGCCGATCGCGACGGCGAGCGGCCACGTGCGGAGCGGCCGTCGGGTCAGCCACATCAGCGTGGCCGCGAGGGCGATGAAGATCCCCACCACGATGTGCGACAGCAACGACAGCGCGATCAGCGCGGCCGGCAGCCACCGACGCCGACCGGTCTCCAGCGTGACGCCGAGCGCACCGAGTCCGAACAGCGCGAGTGCGAGCGCGAGCGTGAACGAGAACTCGCCGGCGAGCGTGCTCGCGATGTTGCCGCCGTAGATCTGCCAGTCGCTCCGCGTCTGCACGAGGGTCGCGAGCGCCGCGATCGCGAACGCGGGCGGCGCCGGCCACGGGGCCCGCAGGCCGCGAGCGAACGACCAGGCGGCGACCGGCAGGAGCAGCGGACCGGACACCGTGACGAGCTTGAACGCCACGTTGTAGGGAACGAAGGGCACGTGGTCGAGCAGAGCGATGAGGATCGCCGGGACCGGGAAGTAGTACTGGCCGACCGGGAAGCCCGCGTACCAATCGGGCGCCCACCCCGAGAGCCGTCCCCGCCAGAGCCAATGCTGCTCGAGGAACCACGGCCACCACACGTGAGCGCCCATGTCGCCACCGTTGGCGGTGGTGTTGGCGAACAGGTCGCCGAACCGCAGTCCCGAGAACGACGGGTAGGGCACGATCCCCCACCAGCCGATGCGGACCCCCCAATCGTGACCGGGGTTCAGGATGCTGAACACCAGCCACGTCGCGATCGCGACGAGCACCCAGCCGACGAGCCGACCGGCCGACGGACGGCGCCGACGACGCCTTCCGAGGCCGCTCTCGCCGGAGGCCGGGGACGCCACGTCGACCGTCACGGCCCCGTCCGCGGGGTCGGATTCAGGCGGGAGGTCGGAGGCGGACACCAGGCGAAAGGATGCCAGACCGCGACGACGCGAACCCGGCAGGTCGCTCAGGAGCCCGTGACCGCCAGCACCACCGTCACGAGGTTGAAGCCGATGTGGAGGAACACCGCGGCCGAGATGTCCCGGCGGCGGGCCGCCACCGCGCCGCACAGGACTCCGAGCCCGAAGAGCGCGGGGACGACGGCGAGGTCGCCGAGCGTCGGGCTGAGGAGCGGGTGCACGAGGGCGAACACGAGCGCCTGGATCACGATCGCGGCGACGACGGTCGTGCGGCGCTGCAGCGCCCGCAGCAGCAGCCCGCGGAATACGAGCTCCTCGGCGAACGGGGCGATGATCGCGGCCGTGAGCGCGAAGACGACGAGCTTGGCGCCGCCGGCCTGCTCCAGCTCGTCGACCACGGCCTGGCTCTCCCCCACCATTCTCACGATCGGGGCGATCGCCAGGCTCGAGCACACGAAGACGGCGATACCCGCAGGTACGGCCCACAGGTCGCCGGGCGCGAGGCGGAGACCGAGATCACCGGTCGGGGAACGCCCCTTCACCCGCGCGACCACCCAGCATCCGGCCACCCACCCGCCGAACTGACCGAAGACCGCGGCCGCCGTGACCGCCGCACCGTCGATTTCGCCGCCGACGACGGCGAGCGCGACCGCCGACGTGACGGCGGAGACGACGATGCCACCGATCCACACCAGCACGAAGTCGGGCAGGCCCCACCGGACGGGCGGACGTCCGGCCGGCGCGTCGCCATACGGAAGCCCGAATGCACCGGAGACCATGCGGAGCAACCTACCGACGGTCCGTCCCCGAGGGCGGACGCTGTCACACCGGGCCGTAGCATGATCGTCCGAGCGACGGAAGAGAGCCGATGACCCCTCCCGACGAGCAGTGGCGACCCCCGGACCCGCCGGGTCGCGCCCCGCGCCCCGCACCGACCGGGAAGCCCGCGAGCCGGCCCAAGTGGCTGCCCTGGCTCATCGTCGCCCTCATCGTCGGCGCCTTCCTCGTGTGGCGCACCACCCCGGGTACGAAGCCCGACCAGGTGAAGATCGACTACGGGCAGTTCCGCACGCTCGTGCAGGAAGGCAAGGTCGAGTCGATCACCTACAACTCGGCGACCGGCCGAATCACCGGTGACTTCAAGGGCGACTTCACCGAGGAGGGCAAGCCCGAGTTCGTGACCCAGGGCCAGGAGGGCACGCTCCCCGAGGCCGACATCAATCTCCTCGACGAGCAGGACGTCGCCCGCAACTACAAGCCCCGCTCGACCGACTGGTTCGCGGCGATCCTCGTCTGGGTCGTGCCCTTCGCCCTGCTCGGCCTCATCTGGTGGTTCATCGCCCGACGGGCCCAGGGCCAGATGGGCTCGGTGATGAGCATCGGCCGCTCGCGGGCGAAGGTCTACACGGCTGACAAGCCGAAGACGACGTTCGCCGACGTCGCCGGATACTCCGCCGTGAAGGAGGAGATCACCGAGGTCGTCGACTTCCTCAAACATCCCGGCCGGTTCACCGACATCGGCGCCCGCATCCCGAAGGGCGTGCTGCTCGTCGGCCCGCCCGGCACCGGCAAGACCCTCATCGCCCGCGCCGTCGCCGGCGAGGCGGGCGTGCCGTTCATCTCCATCACCGGATCCGACTTCATGGAGATGTTCGTCGGCGTGGGGGCGGCCCGGGTCCGTGACCTCTTCCAGACGGCCCGCAAGCAGTCGCCGGCGATCATCTTCGTCGACGAGATCGACTCGATCGGGCGCAAGCGCGGCGCCGGACTCGGTGGCGGGCACGACGAGCGCGAGCAGACGCTCAACCAGATGCTCTCCGAGATGGACGGATTCGAGGCCACCGAGGGAATCGTGATGATGGCGGCCACCAACCGGCCCGACATCCTCGATCCGGCCCTGCTGCGTCCCGGCCGGTTCGACCGGCAGGTGCTCGTGCCCCTGCCGACCCAGGACGAGCGCATCGAGATCCTCCGGGTCCACATGCGTGACAAGCGCATCGACGGTGACGTCGACGTGGAGATCGTGGCCCGGGGAACGCCGGGCATGAGCGGTGCCGACCTCGCCAACCTCGTGAACGAGGCCGCCCTCTTCGCCGTCCGGCGCGGCTCCCACGAGATCCACCGCCAGGACTTCGATGCCGCCCGTGACCGAGTGATCATGGGCCTCAAGCGCGAGTCGCTCGCCCTCTCCGAGGAGGAGAAGGAGGTCGTCGCCTACCACGAGGGCGGCCACGCCGTGTGCGCCTACGTGCTCGAGCATGCCGACCCGCTGCACAAGGTGACGATCCTGCCGACGGGCATGGCCCTCGGGGTCACCCACCAGCTCCCCGTCGAGGAACGCCACATCTACAAGCGCGAGTACATCGCCGACTCGATCGTCGTCCGCCTCGGTGGGCGCGTCGCCGAGGAGCTCGTGTTCGGGCACCAGTCGACCGGCGCCCAGAACGACCTCGTCGGCAACACCGAACTCGCCCGCAAGATGGTGCGGGAGTGGGGCATGTCCGATCGGATCGGCCCCATGGCCTGGGGATCGCAGGGCGCGGTGTTCCTCGGCGAGGACCTCATGCACTCCCGCGACTACTCCGACGAGACCGCCCGGGTGATCGACGAGGAGGTGGAGCGGATCCTGCGCGACGAGGAGGACCGCTGCCGCCGAGTGCTCACCGAGTACCGCCCCGGACTCGACGCCGTCGCCCGAGCGCTCCTCGAGCAGGAGACGCTCGAGGGCGTCGAGGTCGAGCGTCTCGTCGACGAGGCGATGGGGCGCAAGGTCGGCGGACCCCGGGTGATCGCCCGGGCCGACGGCGCCGCCGGGACCCCCCAGCCCGCCGGAGTCGCCGAGGCCTCGGCGGTCAGCGACGTCGTACGCCCGCCCGGCCCGCCGACGGTCTGAGGCTGGTCAGCCCCGAAGGTCGGCGAGCGCGCCCCAGAGGTCGGTCGCGGTGAAGGTGCCGATGAAGCTCGCCCGCACCACCCCGTCGGCGTCGGCCACCACGGTGAGCGGTACGGCAGTGATCCCGTAGCGCTCCTGCAGCTCGCGCCGGGCCGGATAGCCGACCTCGGTCACCGCCACCTCGGGCCCGGCCAACGGGAGCGCCTTCTCGGGCAGTCCCGCACACGAGGCGCACGCCTGCGACGTGAAGAGCACGACGAGCCACGCCGTTGACGGTTCGGGGAAGTCGGCTCGGTCGAGCTGCGCGGGCACGACCGGGGCGCCCTGCGACGGCACGTCCCGGCGTCGGCGCCGCTCCATCCACCACGCCACGGCGACCACGATCGCCACCACCACTCCGGCGACGGCGACACGGGTGATCACGGACGGCGGATCCCGGGCGCCGTCGTGATGTCCGACTCCCCGGTGATGATCCGACCGACGACGACCGGTCGGTCGGCGTCGACGAGCACGCCCGTATCGCCACCGCGACCGGGCACAGTGAGCATCGCCTCCCGCCCGGCGGCCACGGTGACGGCCCGTCGGGTGGCGGCCCGCCCCGCGCCGGCGAGGGTCGAGACCACGGCCCGCACCGGAGTCGATCCCGGGTTGGCGACCGCGACGACGGTCGGCGCGCCCGCCCCGCGCACGGCGGTCGCGGCGAGCGCCCAGCGCGGCCCCGGACGGGCGACCCCCATGAGCGAGGCCGCCCAGGAACGGCCCGACCCGACGACGGCCCGACCGAGGGTCTGGGCGACGACGGGCACGTCGCGGTCGGCCCGGACGTCGAGGCCGTAACGCGCGCCGGGAACGAGCGCGAGACACGGATCGTCACCGGTGCAGCGTCCGAGGCGCACCCAGACGACCTCGTCACGACCCACGCCGACCGTCACCGGTTGCACGGGCTCGCCACCGCCCGGAAGGGCCTGGACGGTGACCTTGGTGTCGGCCGAACCGGGGCTGGCCACCGCGATCCAGGACTCGGTGCCGCCCTCGGTGCCGACTCCGGCGAACCACCAATGGCCGGCGGGCGCCGGAGCACCGAGCGAGGTGGCGATCCCGGTCGAGCCCGACGTCGGGGTGAACACGACGGTCTGGGCCGCCACCACGCGCCCGAAGGTCACCCGCACGTCGACGGCGACCCGGGCGGCGCGTACCGCGTACCGCTGGACGGGGACGGCGATCCGGGACCGGCGGAGCAGGTCGAGCCCCTGGAGCCGCTCGGGCCGACGCACTCCGGCATCGGTACGGAAGGTGACGTCGACGCGCGCGTCGGTAGCGAACGGATTGGCGAGCACGAGCCATTGCTCGACGCCGCGCCGGGTCGTCCCCGCCGCGAAGTGCCACTGGGTCGCCGCCTCCGAGGCGCACGGACCGATCTCGGTCCCGGGGTCACCGTTGACCCCCTCCTCCACGACGACCGGCGCACCACGCGACTCGACGACGACGGTCCCGGGCGGACCGAGGTCCCGCCGCAGGAAGGTCCGGGTCGCCGTCGCGGCGACCGTCGCCCCGCGTCGGCGGGCCCGAGCCCCGTCGGCGAACACGGTGATGACGAGATCGGCGGTGACCCGACCCAGATTGGTGACGGTGAGGCGGGCGCCGTCACCGTCGACCGCAGGTGGCAGACCGGGACAGAACCACGCGGTCGAGCCTCCGATGCCGGGGCGCAGCGCCGTCGGATCGAGCACGACCGCGGCCGAGCGATCGGGATCGGACGCCCGACCCGCGACGAGTCCCGCGGCCAGGAGGGCGGCGAGGAACGCCACGAAGAGGACCCGGCGGCGGCTCATGCCGACCTCCGGTCGCGGCGCCGGGCCCGGAACCAGACCGCGAGGAGGAGCGGCCAGGCCAGGATCTGCACGACGAGCGGCACCAGGCGACCGGCACCGCCTCGGAAGTCGACGGTGACCGCGGCCCGCCGGTCGACCCGGAACTCGTTCGTGCCTCCCGGAGCCTCGTCGCGCCGCAGCGTCCGATCATCGATGCGGGCCCGCCATCCGGCATCGGCCGACGCCGACCACAGCAGCGTCCCCGGTCCGATCGCCGGAGTGGTGCCGGCGTCGACATCGACGCCGCGGGCCCCGGCATCGATGGTGCCGAGCACGGCCGCGAGCGAATCGGGATCGGCGAGCCGAGCCGGCGGCCGGCGCACCACCGCGCGCCCGGGCACCCAGCCCGCATTCCGGTAGACGGAACCTGCCTCGGCCGTCTGCACGAGCTCGAGATCGAGCTGGCGGACGAGCGCCGCCTCGAGCGCCGGCGTCGGGCTGCCGACCGGCGACCGGCCCGGTGCGGCCCTCCGAACGAACACGACGTAGCGAACCGCCGCGGGCGCCAAGAGGCGTCCGAGCCGCACGGTGCTCCCGGCTTCGGCGGCGGCCACGGCCCGCCCGACGACCCCGTCGGCCGCCGTCGGTGGCGCGGCCCACAGGTTGCGGGCGTCGCCGGTGCCGTCGGCGGTGAGCGCGTATCCGGTTCGGCCGATCACCGACGGGTCGGCGGGGAGCACGGACGGGTCGCCGAGCCACAGCACCCGGAAGCCACCGGGCGGGGGCTGCTCGCCGATCCACGACAAGGTCGACGGCCAGTCGCTCGGCCCCAGCCCCCAGCGGCCGGAGGTCGTATCGGCGACGAGGCCGAGCCCTCCGACGGTGAGCCCGGCGATCGAGGCTCCGGCGACGAGCTGGGGCCAGCCGAAGTGGTGCCGATGCAGATCGTCGATGACGGCGGCCACGCCGATGCCGGCCGCGATCGCCAAACCGAGCGCCGCCCCGATGAGGATCCCCTCGGGCGCCGGGAGCGCGGCATCGGGCGCGAGCCGGCTCGGGAGCCAGGCCAGGGCGAACGAGCAGACGGCGAGCACCCACGCCCGCATCGCCCACGCCAGCCGGGCGCCCGAAGCGAGCGCGAGAGGCACGAGCGCGGCGATCACGACGCCGTACGGCGCGAGCCCGGCGCCCGCTCGTCCGGTCCGGGCGGTGAGCACGTCGATCGGACCGAGCGGCGTGCGGGGCAGGAGCCCGAATGTGGCCGCAACGGCGTCGGGGAAGGAGGTGAGCCAGGCCACCGTGAGGACGACCGCCCCCAGCGTCGCCGCACCGGCGAAGGCGACGACCCGGCGGATGAGCCCCGCGTCGCCGGCGAACGGACCGGCGAGGAGGATCGCGACCGCCACGAGCACCGCGAAGGCGAACGCCGGCGGCCACACCGCGCCCATGACCGCGAGCAGGAGCGCGCCCCCGGCCGCGACCCGGACCCGGCCGGGACCGGACCGCAATGCGGTGCGGCCGCCGCGGAACAGCAGGGCCACCAGGAACGGCGCGAGCGCGAAGCAGACGAGCGGACCGATCGCGCCGTGCCACACGGCATTGCGACCGACCGGATACGCGACGTACGCGACCGCCGCCGCCACCCCGGCGACCGGAGCGGCGGCGAGGCGCCGGACGAGGCGATAGGCGCCGAACGCACCGAGCGGGAGCGCGCCCCCGATCACCAGCGAACGGGCGAGGCCGCCTTGGCCGAGGAGCAGCGTCTGGAGCCCAGCCATCACCCCGAAGACGGGATCGGCGGCTGCCGCCCGACCGAGACCGGTGGTGCGCCAGGCGCCGGTGAGCGTCGACCATGCGTCGGCAACGCCGGGCCAGACCCGGAATCCCGTGACCTGGGGCACCCGACCGGTGATCAGCCCGCGGCCGCCGAAGAGCAGCACGGCGGCGAGCACCGCGGCGATCGTCCCGGGCACCCGCCCGAGCCGGTGGGATGCGTCGTTCACCCGATCGCGCGTCCGAGTGCCGACGAGGGCCAAGCGCTCGCCGGCGTGCACACGGTGCGCGTACGTGCGCAGCCGCGCGCTCCCCCGGACCATGAGGTGGGAGAGGTCGCCGTCGTCGACCCGTCGGAGCGCCTCGACCGCGGCCCGGGCCGCCCGGACGTCGCTGCGCCGGAAGAGCACCGAGAGCCACCCGGCGGCGAGCCGTCGGGCCCGGTGGAGCCGCCCGGTCGCGAGGAGAGCGACGGCTTCGGCGAACCCCAGCGCAGCGGCAACCGGGAGGGTCCGGACGAGCGCGAGCCCCGACCATCCCTTGCGGAGCATGCGAGCGCGGGCCGTGACGGCTACCACCTCGTCGCCCCGCACACTCGCCCGCACTCCCCGGGTCTCGAGGCTCGAGGACTCGCGGTGTCCGACCCGGGCTTCCGGAGCGACCACGACCCGGGCGCCCGCGATGCGGGCCCGCCAGCAGAGGTCGATGTCGTCGGAGCCGGGCGCCGTCGCCGGATCGAATCCGCCCAGATCGGCGAAGAGATCGGCTCGGACCAGCACGAACGCGTGGGAGACGAAGAGCACGTCACGCACGGCGTCGTGCTGCTCCTGGTCGACCTCGCCGGGCTCGATCCCGGTGTAGGGAACGCCGTAACGGTCGATCGTGGCCCCGACCTCGAGGATCACCTCGGGATGGTCGGCGGCGACGAGCTTCGGGCCGACGATCGCGGCGTTGGAGCGGTAGGCCTCCTCGACCAGGAGGCGCACGGCCGAGGGGTCCGGCACCACGTCGTCGTGACAGAAGCAGAGGAACGGCGCACCCTCGACCGCACGGGCCGCTTCGTCGGCGGCCGCGGCGAAGGTGGTCGCATCGGCGGAGCGGGGCCGAACGAGGGCCCGGGGGTGGGCTGCGGCGATCCGGGCCGGGAGTCGCTCGTCGGCCGGATCGACGGCGACCACCACCGAGAGGGCCGGGTAATCCTGCGCGTCGAGCGCCGCGAGCGTCGCGGCGAGCCGCCCGCCCCGACGATCGCCCGCGACCACGACCGCCACGACCGGCGGGGCCGCCGCCGGGGCGTCGTCGTCGGCGTCGGTCCCGGGGAGGTCCGCGCTCACAGTTCCCGGCTCGGAGGGCTCCATGGGGCGGGGGCAGACTACCCGGGGCCCGAGCGGCCGCCTTGTGCACGGCTTCACGAATGCTTGCTGTCGTTAGCACTCTCTGCTAGCATTCCAAGAGTCATCCCCCGCAAGAGCACACCCTCGAACACCCCGCTAGAGAAGGAGCCGGCGATGCCCGCGAACCTCCCCTCCCTCGACGTCCGCAAGACCCTCACCGACACCGGCTACATCGTCGTCGGTCTCGGCGTGATGGGCGTGCAACAGGCCCAGACCCGCAGCCGCGAACTGCGCACCCGACTCGACGGACGGGCCGGCGGCGCACTCGAGCAGGGTCGCAGCGCGCTCGAGCACACGACTGCGTGCGCGAAGAGCCTCACCACCGACCTCCGGACCCGGCTCGGCGCCGGAACCCGCTCCGCCCGTGAGCGGGCCGAGGCCGGCGTGCGCGACACGGTCGGCAAGGCCCAGGACCTCCGCACCGAGGTCGGCAAGCGCACCGAGCCGGTCGTCGGCAAAGTTCAGGAAGGCCTCGGCGGGATCCCCGAGCGGGTCGTGCAGGTCGTCGAGCCCGTGACCACCCGTGTGCGCAACCTCGGGGGCTCGGCGGCCTAGTCCCGGTACGCTCGGCGGCCATGCTCGCCGCGCTCGCCGGTGGTGTGGGCGCCGCCCGGTTCCTCGCCGGGCTCGTGCGCGTCCACCCACCGGCGGAGACCACGGCGATCGTCAACACCGCCGACGACGACGAGTTCCACGGGCTCCACGTCTCGCCCGACCTCGACTCGGTCACCTACACCCTCGCCGGGGCCTCGGACCCCGTCCAGGGCTGGGGCCTGGCCGGCGAGACCTTCGCCACCCTCGAGGCCCTCGGCCGCTACGACGTCCCGACCTGGTTCCGGCTCGGTGATCGCGACCTCGCGACCCACCTGTTCCGCACCCGGCGACTCGCGCAGGGAGCGCCGCTCTCGACCGTGACCGCCGAGATCGGTCGGGCGTGGGGACTCGACCTCGGACTCGTGCCCATGACCGACGACCGGGTGCGGACCCGAATCACGGTGCGCACCGCCGACGGCGGCTCGGCCGAACTCGCTATGCAGGAGTGGTTCGTCCGCGAGCGGGCATCGGCACCGGTGACCGCCGTGCGCTTCGACGGAGCCGAGACCGCGCGCCCGGCCCCCGGGGTCCTCGCTGCGCTCGAGGCGGCCGACGTCATCGTCATCTGCCCGTCGAACCCGGTCATCTCCGTCGGCCCGATCCTCGCCGTCCCCGGCGTCCGCGACGTGCTCGTCCGTCGGCGCGATCGGGTCGTCGCCGTGAGCCCGATCGTCGGCGGCGCGCCGGTGAAGGGCCCCGCCGACCGGCTCATGGCCCCGCTCGGCCTCGAGGTCTCGTGCGTCGGGATCGCCGACGCCTACCGCAACTGCTGCGGCACGCTCGTGATCGACGCGGTCGACGCCGAGCGAGCGCCGGCCGTCGAGGCGCTCGGCGTCCGGGCCGTCGTCACCGACACCATGATGCGCAGCCCCGAGGTCGCCGCGGCCCTCGCCGAGCGCACCCTCGCCGCCGTCGCATGACGATCGCCGTTCACCCCGTTCCGGGCGTCGGTGAGATCACCGCCGGCACCGAACTCGCCGTCGTGTTCGCCGAGGCCGCCGCCGCCGCCGGCACTCCGCTCGCCGACGGCGACTGCCTCGTGGTCACCCAGAAGGTGGTGTCCAAGGCCGAGGGCCGCATGGTCGCGCTCGACCCCGACGACCGCGAGGCCCGCACTGCACTCGTGGAGTCCGAGTCGGTGCGGATCGTCCGCCGACGGGGCGACCTGATCATCAGCGAGACCCGCCACGGCTTCATCTGCGCCAACGCCGGGATCGACCTCTCGAACGTCGCCGCCGGATCGGCCGCTCTGCTGCCGGTGGACGGCGATCGCTCGGCCCGGCACATCCGCGACGCCTTGCGCGCCCGCTCCGGGGTCGATGTCGCCGTCGTCATCTCCGACACGTTCGGGCGGCCCTGGCGGCGGGGGCTCACCGACGTCGCCATCGGGGTCGCGGGCCTCGCTGCCGTCCTCGACCTGCGCGACACGCTCGACGCCAACGGACGCCCGTTGGCGGTGACCGAGATCGCGATCGCCGACGAGGTCGCCGCCGCCGCCGAGCTCGTCATGGGGAAAGCCGCCGGCATCCCCGCTGCGATCGTTCGCGGGCTCGATCCGACGTGGCGTCGGGAGAGCTCGGTCCGGGAGCTCATCCGACCACCGGCCGAGGATCTCTTCCGATGAGCGAACGCGTGCCCGCATTCATCACCGCCCGTCGGTCGATCCGATCCTTCACCGCCGAGCCAGTCGGCCGAGCGCTCCTCGACACCCTCATCGAGGCCGCGTGCCTCGCCCCCGCCCCCCACCACTCCCGCCCCTGGCGGTTCGCCGTGGTGGACACGGACCCGGCCCGGCAGGCACTGGCCACCGGGATGGGCGACCGCTGGCGCCACGACCTCACGGGCGACGGCGTGCCCGTGGAGCGAATCGACGCGATCGTCGGCGCGTCGCACGCCCGCATCATTGGCGCCCCCGCCGTGGTCCTCGGCTGCCTCACCGCCGACGGCCTCCACGACTACCCCGACGAGGTCCGGCAACGAGCCGAGGAGGGGATGGCCCTGCTCTCGCTCGGGGCTGCGGTCGAGAACCTCATGCTCGCCGCCACTGCGCACGGGCTCGCCTCGTGCTGGGTCGCGGCGCCGATCTTCTGCCCGATCGAGGCCCGGGACGCGGTCGCACTCCCTCACGACTGGCGACCCCAGGCCATGGTGCTCCTCGGCCGCCCCGATCCGCAGTACACGGGTCGACTCCGGCCCCCCGTTCCGCTCGGGGACCTCCGCCGCTTCGCCTGAGCGGCCCCTCAGGCGCGGGCGCGGAAGTGCTCGAGGGTGAGGGCGAGACCCTCCTCGAGTGTGGTGAACGGGCGCCAGCCGAGGTGGATCGCGGCCCGGGTCGGATCGAGGGCATTGCGCGCCAACTCACCGGGCCGCGCCGCCTCGTGGACGACGGGCGACGCCGAGCCGGCGAGCTCTGCCATCAGCGCGTAGAGCCCGACGACACTCGTCTCGACTCCGGTGCCGATGTTGCAGAGCAGCCCACCCGCCCGATCGGCGGCGCGGACGAACGCATCGGCGACGTCCTCCACGAAGACGAAGTCCCGGGTCTGGGCCCCGTCACCGAAGACGACGACGGGCTGACGGGACAGGAGTCGACCGGCGAAGATCGCCACGACCCCGGCTTCCCCGTGGGGGTCCTGCCGGGGCCCGTACACGTTGGCGAGGGCCAGCACCGTGGCGTCGAGGCCCCGCACCTCCCGGTAGTAGTGGAGGTAGTCGCCGACCGCCTTCTTGGCCACGCCGTAGGGCGACTCGGGCCGTCGGGGCTCCGACTCCGGGGTCGGGACCACCGCCGGGGTGCCGTACAGCGTTCCCCCCGAGCCCGCGAACACGACCTTCCCGACCCCGGCCGCGAGGGCGGCCTCGAAGACGTTCAGGGAGCCCACGACGTTGACCGTGGCGTCGAAGACCGGACGGGCGACCGAGACCCGGACGTCCATCTGCGCGGCGAGGTGGAACACGACGTCGGGGCGCCGCTGGGCGAAGAGGTCCGCAAGCCCGGGCGAGGTGATGTCGAGCCGGTGGAACGAGAAGCGGCGGCCGGGCCGCGACCGGGCCGCAGCCAGGTTCGCGAGCGATCCGCTCGAGAGGTCGTCGACGACGTCGACCCGCCAGCCCTCGGTGAGGAGCCGATCGACGAGCGTCGAGCCGATGAAACCCGCCCCACCCGTGACGAGCGCAGTGCCGCTCATCCGGCCGGGGCCGCGGCCGGAATGCGGCCCCCGGAGATGCGTGTACCACTCGGGACGACCGATCCAGCCCCGAGGATCGTCTCCTCGTCGACGACCGCGTCGGCTTCGACGGTGCCCCCACGGCCGATCACCGAGGCCCGCACGACGGCGCCGGGAGTAACCGTCGCGCCGTCGAGCAGCACGGCCCGGTCGATCACCGCTCCGGCCCCGATGGCCGCACCGGAACCGACCACCGAACCGGAGATTCGGGCCCCGCCCGCCACGCGCGCACCTGATCCCAGGAGAACCGGCGCTTCGAGCACCGCCGCCGGATCGATCTCGACGGCGCCCTGCACCCAGATTCCCGGTGCGGTCTCGACCGCACCCGGCGCCGGTGGATTGCCCAAGCGGCCGGCCAGCGCATCGGCATGCGCGCCCAGGTACTTCTCCGGCGTGCCGATGTCGAGCCAGTAGCCGTCGCTCCGGAACCCGTACAGGAGCCCGGGCCGGGCGAGCATTCGCGGGAAGACCTCCCGCTCGACCGAGACGTTCAGCCGCGGCGGCACGCGATCGAGGAACGCGGGCTCGAGCACGTACGTGCCTGCGTTGATCCAGTTGCTGGGCGCCTTGCCCGGCGCCGGCTTCTCGACGAAGGCGATGACGGCACCGTCATCCTCGGTCGGAACGACGCCGAACGCGCTCGGATCGCCGACCTCGGTGAGCGAGATGGTCGCCTCGGCCCCGCGCTCGGCATGGAAGGCGACCATCGCCGTGAGATCGAGGTCGGTGAGGATGTCGCCGTTGCAGACCACGATGCGGCCCCGGGACCCTTCGGCCGCGAACCGGATCGCCCCCGCGGTGCCGAGCGGCTCGTCCTCGACCGCGTAGGCGAGCCGCATCCCCGCGAACACGTCGCCGCGGAAGTGCTCCCGGAAGGCATCGGGCAGGTAGCCCAGGGAGAGCACGACCTCGTCGACGCCGTGCGCACCCAGCCAGGCGAGCTGACGCTCGAGATGCGCGACATTGGCGATGGGCAGCAGCGGCTTGGGGGTCGTGTAGGTCAGCGGCCGCAGGCGGGTGCCCTCGCCACCGACGAGCACCACCGCTCTCACGGAGCGGAGGGGGTCGGCGGCGCGCCGGGCGTCGGCACCGCGGGTGTCGGCACCGAGGGGATCGGCACCGAGGGCGCCGGCGTGATCGGCGGCATCTCGCCCGGCGGCGTCTCGATGTTCTCGGCGCCGGGGAGGTTCCTGATCGACGGCGGGTTCCCGATAGCCACCACGTCCTTGCCTTCGGGCAGGAAGGCGAGGATCACGATCTCGCCGTTGTCGAGCTTCATCTCGGACGGATCGCCCGACCGGACCGTGTACTTCTGCTTGCCGGGCGGCTCGGTGCCGTCCCAGGCGGCCGTCGCCCACTGGAAGCGGCCCGGCTTGCCCGCGCACGTGTCGCCGGCGGTGCGCTTCGTGCCGAGGAACTCGAAGCCTTCGGCGTCGGCCGACCAGCCGCCGTAGCGCAGGTACCGACCGAGGGTCGCGTTGCGGCCCGCGTCCTCCGAGGTCGACGGCTCCATGTGCACGATGCCGTCGGCGTGGCTGTGGAGCCCCGCGTAGACGTTGGTCGCGTTCGCTCGGGAGGGACCGCCGTTCGCGTTCGCGTAGGGCCAGGTCCAGATGCCCTCGCCGGCGTCGCCGAGCCAGCGGTCGCAGTCGTAGACCCCGAGCGCGGCGTGCCAGTGCGCGTTCTTGTTCCGCGGGTTGGACGGGTTCGCCGAGTCCATGATGAAGGGACCGACCTCGGCCGGCTCCGAGCGCCGGGCGTACACGAGCAGACCCATCCCGAGGATCAGAACCATGGCGGTGACGCCGTACCACCAGCGATTCGTCCGCGAGCGCTTGGCGGAATGAACGGCGGTGCGGTTGCGCTTTGCGCGTGAAGCCTTCCCCATCGGCGCGGAGGCTAGCCCCGGTCGCCGCGCGAGTGGTCGCGCCCCGGGCGGACCCTGGCGCCCAACGCATGGGCGACCATCGCGAGCGCCCCCCGGACCGTGAAGTAGACGGCGGCCAAAGGGAGGAGCGCCGCCTGCGGACCCCGCAACCGCTTGCGGGCGAACCGCCAGGCCGAACGGTGATGCTCCCGGATCATCCGGTACGGACGGCGGCCGGTCACGGCACCCTGCACGTGGACCACCTCGCCCTCCGGCTCGTACGCGACCCCGAAGCCCGCGGCGCGGATCCGCCAGCAGAGGTCGACGTCCTCCACGTACATGAAGTACTGCTCGTCCCAACCCCCGACCGCATCGAGGACGGCGCGGCGGAGCCACACCGCAGCCCCCGACACCCAGTCGACCCGGCGAGCGACGGTCGGGTCGGCCCCGGTCTGCCGGTACCGGGCCGTGCAGGGATTCGTCGGCCACCACAGGCCGAGGAGACCGTGACCGACCGCGACCGGGACGGAGGGGAGGATGCGGGCGGACGGGTAGTCGCCACCGTCGGGATTCCGCACCCGGGGACCGACCGCACCGAGGGCGGGCTCCGCATCGAGCCGGGCGAGGATCGCGGCCGCGGTGCCCGGCCGCACGACGAGGTCGGGGTTCAGGACCGCCACGACCGGCGCCCGCGTGGCGGCGATACCGAGGTTCGCGGCCCGGGCGTAGCCGACGTTGCCCGGTGCCGTCACGACCCGCAGGCCGGGAATCGCGGTCCGGGCCGCGGCGACCGATCCGTCGGTCGATCCGTTGTCGACGACCACCAGGTCGACCGGGCCCGCGCTCGCATCGGCGAGCACCGACCGGACGCATTCGGCGAGCAGGGGGCCGCTCTCGAAGTTGACGACCACCGCCGCCCACCGAACGGCGGGTTCAGTCACCGAACCGATACCGCACGAGCGCCCGCAAGGCCGCGAACCCGTCACGCCAGGTGATCTTCTTGCCCTCGGCGAACTCGCGCCCCGCGTACGAGATCGGTACCTCGTAGATGCGCACGCCGCGCCGGAGGATCTTGGCCGTGATCTCCGGCTCGATGTCGAAGCGCTCGCTGCGCAGCCGCAGTCCGGCGAGCAGCTCGCGGTCGACGAGCTTGTAGCAGGTCTCCATGTCGGAGAGCGTCGTGTTGTAGAGCACGTTCGTGACGAGCGAGAGCATGCGATTGCCGACCCAGTGCAAGAAGAGCATGTTCCGCCGCTCACCGGTGAACCGGGAGCCGTACACGGCCCGGGCCCGACCGCGCAGCACCGGGGCGAGCAGCCGGGGCCAGTCCTCCGGGTCGTACTCGAGGTCGGCGTCCTGGACCAGCACGTACTCGCCGGTCGCGTAGCCGAGACCCGTGCGCAGCGCCGCGCCCTTGCCGCGGTTCCCGTCGTGGAGCACGATCCGGACGGTGCTGTCACCGAGCTGCCGGAGCACCTCGCGGGTGCCGTCGGTGCTGCCGTCGTCGATCACGATGATCTCGCGCTCGATGCCGTCGGGGAGCTCGACGGCACGCATGCGGCGCAGGATCTCGACCACCGTGTTGCGCTCGTTGAAGACCGGGACGAGCACCGAGAGTCGCCGCAGTTCGGGGGGTGGCGTGCGATCAGGCGCGACCATCGGCCCGCTCCTGCACGTACCAATCGAGCGTCCGGGTGAGTCCGGCGCGGAGCGCCACCGTCGGCTCCCAGCTGAGGAGCTCGCGGGCCCGGGTGATGTCGGGTCGCCGCCGGGCGGGGTCACCGGTGGGGAGCGGCGTGAAGACGAGCTCGACGTCGGCTCCGGCGAGGGTACGAACGATGTCGGCCAGCTCCAGCATCGTCACCTCCTCGGGGTTGCCGAGGTTCACCGGATCGCCCACCGCCGAGCCGAGCAGGGCCAGGATCCCGGCGACCAGGTCGTCGACGAAGCAGAAGGACCGGGTCTGCTCGCTGCCGCCGTAAACCGTGAGCGGCGCGCCCTCGAGCACCTGGGCGAGGAAGTTGGACACCACCCGGCCGTCGGCGGGCCGCAGCCGGGGACCGTAGGTGTTGAAGATGCGGACGATCGCGGTGTCGACGCCGCGTACCCGGCGGTAGGTAGCGGTCAGCGTCTCGGCGAACCGCTTCGCCTCGTCGTAAACGGCCCGCGGCCCCATCGGATCGACGTTGCCGCAGTACGACTCGGGCTGCGGGTGCACGGTCGGGTCACCGTAGATCTCGCTCTTCGACGCGAGGAGGAACCGGGCGCCGTGTGCGGCGGCGAGGTCGAGCGCGCGCCGGGTACCCACCGACGAGACGTCGAGGGTCTCGAGCGGCATCGCGAGATACTCGGGCGGGCTCGCCGGGCTGGCGAAGTGCAGCACCGCGTCGACTGCCCCCGACACCGGCAGATCGTGCACGACGTCGGCCTCGACCAGGAGGAAGCCGGGGCGGCCGGTCAGGTGCGCGAGGTTGGCGCGTCGTCCGGTCGAGAAGTTGTCGACCGCGACGAC
This sequence comes from Actinomycetota bacterium, assembly GCA_046086225.1. Lineage (GTDB taxonomy): Bacteria > Actinomycetota > Acidimicrobiia > IMCC26256 > PALSA-610 > JBJSXF01. The sequence goes on from JBJSXF010000125.1 coordinate 43,445, forward strand.
CTCGTCACCGCGAGCGAGGAGGGCATCGCAGAGGTGCGAGCCGATGAAGCCGGCTCCCCCGGTGACGACGACGCGCGCCACGGTCAGGCCCCGAATGCCGGTCGCACGCTCGTCACCGGCGACCGACGGCCGAGTAGGCGAATCCGAGCCGCCGCATCGCCGGCGGATCGAGGAGGTTGCGCGCGTCGACGATCGCGGCGCGTTCCATGACCCCGGCGACCCGCTCGAAGTCGAGCCACCGGAACTCGTCCCATTCGGTGAGAACCGCGACCGCCGCGGCGCCCTCGGCGGCGGCGTACGCGTCGGCGCAGATCTCGATCCCGGGCACCCGATCGAGCACCTGCTCGCCTGCCGCCGGATCGAAGGCCCGGACTCGGGCCCCCTCCTCCACGAGCCGGGCACAGATCGCGATCGCGGGTGACTCGCGCAGGTCGTCGGTGTCGGCCTTGAAGGTGAGACCCCAGGCCGCCACGGTCGCGTCGTCGAGTCGACCGCCGACAGCCCGCCGGATCTTGTCGACGATGCGCTCGCGCTGGGCCCGGTTGACCTCCTCGACCCCGGCCAGCAGTTCGAAGGCGTAGCCGGCCGAGCGCGAGGTGTGGAGCAGCGCGGCGACATCCTTCGGGAAGCACGATCCGCCGTAGCCCGGCCCGGCCTTCAGGAACTGGAATCCGATGCGAGCGTCGTACCCCATGCCGAGCGCGACCTCGCGAACGTCGGCATCGACCGCTTCGCAGAGGTTCGCGATCGCGTTGATGAAGGAAACCTTCGTCGCCAGGAAGGCGTTCGCCGCATACTTGATCATCTCGGCCGAAGCCGGATCGGTGACGAGCACCGGAGCCTGCAGGCCCGCGTACAGCTCGGTGAGCACCCCGGCCGCCTCGGGCCGGTCGCACCCGATCACGATGCGGTCGGGGTGGAGGAAGTCGTGGATCGCCTGGCCTTCGCGCAGGAACTCCGGGTTCGAGGCGACGGCGACCCCGTCGTGGACCACCCCGGCCTCGGAGAGCACCCGCTCCACGAGCCGGGTCGTGCCCACCGGCACCGTCGACTTGTTGACGACGACGGCATCGGTGCCGAGCACGGGCGCAATCTCCCGGGCCACCTGCTCGACGAACGAGAGGTCGGCCGCGCCGTCGGCCCCCTGCGGGGTCTGGACGCACAGCAGCACGGCCTCGGCGCTTGCGGCCGCGTCGGCGGCCCCGACCACGAACCGGAGTCGCCCCGAGGCCAAGCCGGCAGCGAGGAGCTCGGGCAGCCCCGCCTCGTGGATCGGCGCCTCGCCCTTGGTCAGCCGGGCGACCCGATCGGCATCGATGTCGGCACACCGCACGTCGTGGCCGAGATGCGCCAGGCAGACCGCCGACGTGAGGCCGACATAACCCGCCCCGACGACAGCCACGCGCATCCCGCGGAGTGTAGGGGTCAGCAACCGGCGGGCGGGAGTCCCTCCGAGGCCGGGGCCGACGCCCGGAGCAACGTCGCGTGAGCGACGCCCCCGGTCACCGCCGAGGCAGCGCCGGCCTTGCGGCGCTGCTTCCCACCGATGAGTCGACTGAGCACCGGCCACGCTTCCTCTTCGTCGAGGATCAGCACGTCCTGTCCGTCGCGGAACGCCCGTTCGACCGGCAGCGAGAGCGATTTCATCGGTTGGCCGGCTTGCCCCCGGAACGCGACGAGGAAGTCGCGCAGGCCCGCAAAACCCAACCCTTGGTCGCGTTGGAACGACGAGAGCATGGCGTCGACGATTGTCGGAGCTTCCCAAGGGTTGGACTGGACCCGCCGCAACGTCTCCGCCGCGACCGTGCGCAGGAAGTACTGCTGACGCTTGATCCGGCCGAGATCGGACGTGCCGTCCATCTCCCATTCACCGTCGACGAACGACTCGTAGTAGCGCGATCGGACGAAGGCGAGCGCCATCTCGCCCCGCAGCCGGTGGCAGCCCTTCGTCTTCACGAGGAGCCCGGTCTTCTCGTCGCGGGCCGGGGCCGGGAAGAAGATCGGCACCGAGCCGAGCGCATCGACGAGCCGGCGGAAACCGGCGAAGTCGACCTCCAGATAGTGCTGGATCGGGATTCCCCAGTTCTGCTGAAGCGTCCGGATCACCCGCTGCGGACCTTCGTTGAACGCCGCGTTGATCCGGGACTCCCCGATACCGGGAACGTCGACCCACAGGTCGCGGGGGAACGACACGAGGAAACTGCGCGTCGGGTCGCGATCGATGTGCGCGACCATGATCGTGTCGGATCGCTGTCCGGTCTGCACATCGGCCTCACCGAACGAATCGGCATCCTTCGGGTTGCGCACGAAGGCTCGGGAGTCGGAGCCGATGAGCAGGAAGTTGCCTCCCGACCGCAGCAGGGCGGGATCGATCGGGACGGTCGCGACCGACGCGACCTTCGCCTCCGCCGTGCGGAAGGCCGTGACGAGCCCGGCGACGACGACCGCGGTGGCGAGGACGAGGGCGATGACGATCCGCCCGAGGAAGGCCCGGGCCGAGACCCGGCCGACGCCGGTCACGACGGACACCCCACGAGCGGGCCGCCGGTCTCGGGATCGACGGGCACGAAGCGGCTGTTCGCCCGGGCGGGCACGGGATCGATCGGGACGGAGGACGTGGTCGTGGACGGGACACCGGTTGCCGGCGGAGCACCGCTCCCCGTCGCGCCGGTCGGCACCGACGTCGTGGTGCCGACGCCGGGTCGCACGAACGCGTGCCGGAGCGAGTCGTAGTCGCGACCGACGACCACGAGCACCTCGGCCCCGAGGGTGTTGGCCTCCGAGATGGCCTGGACGAAGTTGAGCGTGCCGACCGCGTTCGCCACCGTGAACCCCTCGGGCCAGCGGCCGGGCGCGTAGCGGATCTGGGTACGCCCGTAGGAGGTGCGGTCGGCTTCGCCGGGGTCGGGCGCGACCGAGAAGCCCGCAGCCCGGAACTGCTCGATCACGGCCTTGGCCGCGCCTTCCACTCCGGTTCCGTTCACGACGCGCACCCGGACCTCCGATCGCGGGACCTCGTCGGGAACCTCGACCGGCCCGCCGAACTCCATGAGCCGACCCACCACCCCGTTCGCCTCGTCGGTCGCGACCACCTGCCCCGACCACGGAGCCGGGGCCGCGGTCACGGGCAGGGTGAGCATCTCGACCCGGCGGGGGTCGAGCCGGTTGTACGTGCGGATGAGTGCCTTGAGCTCATCGAGGGTGAGCGAGTCGTCACGGGCGAATGCATCGGAGAGCCGGTCGAGCAGCCCCACGAGCCGGGCCGGATTGGCGGCCGTCGCGTCGACCGCAGCCTGGCTGACCGTGCGGAGGAAGTACTGCTGCCGGGGGATGCGGTCGAGGTCGCTCCCCGTCGCCACCCAGCCCCGACCGCCGCGGTACGCGGTCTCGGGGATGTCGGGCGAGTAGTTCCAGTCCCAGGGCACCGGATCGTCCGGGTCGCGCGGCACGTAGTAGTGCCGGGAGCGGGCGTAGGCCAGCGCCACTTCACCGTTCGCCCGCACGCATCCGGCCCGGTCGATGTTCAAACCGCTGTACGGATCGTGCGCCGGCGTGGGGAACCAGAGCGGCACCTTGCCGATCGCGTCGACGATGCGGGAGAAGCCCGCGAAGTCGACCTCGACGTAGTGGTTGATGCGCAAGGGCGGGAAGTTGGCCTGGAGCGTCTTGATGACGAGGTTGGGCCCTCCGAACTGGAATGCCGCGTTGAGCAGGTTGCGCCCGTATCCGGGAATGTCGACGATGAGGTCGCGCGGGAACGACACGAGGATCCCGGTGCGGGTCGCCGGGTCGACGTGGAGCACCATCATGACGTCGGACCGACGCCCCGGCGTCTGCAGCGCCGACCCGAAGCGGCCGCCTCCGACCTCCCGGGTGTCCGAGCCGATCAGCAGGTAGTTGGCCGGCTTGCCCGGCTCGGCCCGGACCAGCGCCGGGATCGAGATCCGATCGCTGCGGGCGAAGGTCTTCCGGGCCATGCGGTCGGAGACGACGATCGTGCCGAGCGCGATCGCGGTCACGAGGACCAGGGCCACGACGTAGCGCAGCGAGAAGGAGCACACGGTCGACCAGCGCACGGAAGCCCCGACACTACCGGCGCGAAGGGCCCGTTCCCGGTCGCCCGACGGGGTTTGGACCCGGGCCTCGGCCGGTAGCGTGCCCGGTGATGAACGGCGCGAGCGCGATCGTGCGCGACGGCGGACGCTGGCTCGAAGCCCTCGACCCCGTCGCTGCGGTGCGGGCCGACGGCCCCGACGCCTTCGCCGCGCTCGACACGATCGCGAGCGGCGGCTTCTGGGCGGGCTTCTGCGCGTACGACCTCGGTCGCTCGATCGAGCCCGTCCCCGACCGGGCCGCCGACGACCTCGGCCTCCCCGATCTCGCGTTCGTGCGCTTCGCCAACGTCCGCGAGATCGCCGCGCCTTCGGGGCCGCCGGTCGGGCTCGGGGAAGCCCGGTCGAGCCTCGACCGTGCGCGTCATGCCGCCGCCGTCGAGATCGTCCACGAACTGCTGCGGGCCGGCGAGTGCTACCAGGTGAACCTGACGCGCCGCCTCGAGTTCGCGACCAGCCCCGACCCGCGTGCGCTCTTCGCGGCCCTCACGGCCCGCAACCCGGCCCCGCACGCCGCGCTGTGCGTCCTCGGGGACACCGTGCCCGGGGTTGCCATCGTCTCCGCCTCCCCCGAGCTCTACCTCGGCATCGACGGCGACACGGTCACGACCAGACCGATCAAGGGCACCGCCGCCGACGCCGGCACGCTCGCCGGGAGCGCCAAGGACCGGGCCGAGCACGTGATGATCGTCGACCTCGCCCGCAACGACCTCGGTCGCATCTGCCGCCCGGGCACGATCCGGGTCCCCGACCTGTCCGCCATCGAGGCGCACCCCGGCCTGCACCACATGGTGAGCACGGTCACCGGCGAGCGCCGATCCGGGGTCGGCCTGGGTGAGGTCGTGCGGGCCACGTTCCCGCCCGCCTCGGTCACCGGCGCCCCGAAGCCCCGCGTGCTGCGCGCCATCGAGGAGCTCGAGCCGGTGCGCCGCGGCGCGTACTGCGGCGCAGTCGGCTGGATCGACGGCGACGCCGGTCGGGCCCGGCTCTCGGTCGCGATCCGCACGTTCACGGTCACCCCGAACGGCACCACGCTCGGGGTGGGCGGCGGGATCGTCGCCGACTCCGACGCCGACGCCGAGTGGGCCGAGACCGAGCTCAAGGCCGCCCGGCTCCTCGCCGCCGTCGGTGGCCGCGAGCGCGAACCGGTGCCCGCATGACCGCCTGGATCGGCGGCCGCCTGCTCCCGCTCACCGAGGCCCGGGTCTCGGTGCTCGACCACGGGGTCACGGTCGGAAACGGGGTCTTCGAGACGCTTCGCGTCTACGGCGGTCGACCCTTCGCCTGGACCCGCCACCTCGCGCGCCTCCACCGCTCGGCCGAGGCCCTCGGACTCGAGGTTCCCGACGGTGACGATCTCCTCGATGCTGCCCGGGCCGTGCTCACCGCCGACGCGATCGCCGAGGGCCGCCTGCGGATCACGGTGACCGGCGGCATCGC
>JBJSXF010000126.1:0-2763 GCA_046086225.1 Actinomycetota bacterium
CTGGATGAAGTGCCAGTTGGCGATGTAGAGGAACGCCGACCGGAAGCCGCCGAAGGCATCGGCCTGCTCCAACGGCGTCGCCACCCGGGCGTAGACCACGGCGGTCACGACCAGGGTCAGGACGGACGCGGGGAGGATCCGCCGCACCCGCCGTGAGTAGAACCGCCGCAACTGCACACCCCGACCCGCGCCCAGGTCGCGCACGAGGATTCCCGTCACCAGGAAACCCGAGAGCACGAAGAAGACGTCGACGCCGACGAACCCACCCGACAAGCGGTCGATGCCCGAGTGGAACGCGATGACGAGGACCACGGCCACGGTGCGCAGCCCGTCGAGGTGGCGCCGGTAGTGATCGTCGGCCGCAGTCGGCGGCAACGGGACACTCACCCGCGGCGGGTACGGATCGGGATCGCTCACCCGGCCGCGGCAGGACGGCCCAGAGCCGCCCGGATCCGCGGTGCGAGCTCACGGGCGAAGGTCGCCGTGATGTGGTTCTCGTCGCGCCACACGATCCGGCCGTCGACGACCGGACTGCACTCGGGCTTGCCCGGGCAGACCGCCCGGTCGAGGTCGATGGTGCGAACGGCCGGGTCGGTTCGCGCCAGCTGCCGGAACCACGCCTCGAGCGCCAACGGCTCGGTCCGGGTCGTGAAACCACACGCAGCGACGCCGTTGCCCTCCGACAGGCAGGAGAGCGAGTCGAAGCCCCTCGGTCCGCCCGGCACCGGCTCCACGAGCACGATGTCGCGACCGGGTGCCCGCAGCGCAGCGAGGCTCGATTCGCTCCGTTGGCGGAGCACCCGCCCGAAGGCCGGGTCGTCGATGGTGAGCACCGAACCATTCACCGCGAAGCGGTTGGGCCCCACCGGGTCGTCGTAGCCGTCCTGGGCGAGCACGACGAGGTCGGGGCCGAACTCGGGGACGATCCGGGCGTACCAGTCGTTCCGACGAGCCGTGCACTCGTCGGCGACGGTCTGCGCGCCCGCGAACTGCAGATCGCGGGGCCAGGGACAGCCGTTGTAGGCCGCGATCGCCAGGGTCCAGCCCTCCCGCTTCGCCACCTCGGTGAAGGCCGGGATCCACATGCGGGCGATGCTGTCGCCCATCAGCACTACCCGCTTCCCACCACCACGGACGACGACGCACTCGCTCACCGGCCGGCCGAGACATTCGGGGAGAACCGGGATGTCGGCCTTGGCGGCTTTCCAGTCGAGGGGCTTGCCGTCCGCGCCGACCACCGCACCACCCCCGGACAACACCGACGGCAACACCAGCAACCCGATCAGGATGCTCGACGCAAACCCGAGGGCGATCGTCGCACCCCGATGCCGATCCAGGAACCGCGCCCGGCGCACCGGCTGCTCGAGGAGCAGGTAACTCGCGGCCGCCAGAACGATCGAGCCGACCAGGGCGAACGCGAACAACGGAAGCGAGGCGATCGACCGGTTCTCGGTCGCGATCACGATGATCGGCCAGTGCCAGAGGTACATCCCGTAGGAGATGAGACCGAGCGCGACCATCGGACCCGACCCGAGGAGCACGCGCACCGGCCCACCCGCCGAGTTCTCGAGCGCGACGATGAGGGTCGCCGTCGCTGCGGTCACGAGGAGGCCCCGGGTGATCGGGCTCACAGCCAGCACCGAGGTCGCCAGCCCGAGGATGGCCAGGAACGCGATACCGGCCAGGATCGGCGCGATCCTCCGGAAGCGGGGACCGAGCCGCGAGAGTTGCGGCGTCAACGCCAACCCTGCCCCGGCCAGCAACTCGTACGCACGCGTCTCCGTGCCGTAGTACGCCCGCGACAGGTTGGTATCGCCGATCACCACCGCTGCCGCCGCCGACGCCACCGCGGCGAGGAGGACGACACCTCGCCTCATCCACCAGCGCTCGCGCCCGATCCGCTCGGTCGCCAGGCACAACCCGACGAAGAGGAACGGCCAGACCAGATAGAACTGCTCCTCCACCGCGAGCGACCAGAAGTGCAGCACCGGATTGCGGTCGACGTCGGCGGCGAAGTAGTCGGTCGACTGCTGGATGAAGTGCCAGTTGGCGATGTAGAGGAACGCCGATCGGAACCCACCGAAGGCGTCCTCCTGCTGGAGGGGCGACGCGACCGCGGCGTAGACCACGGCGGTCACGACCAGGGTGAGGACGGACGCGGGGAGGATCCGACGCACCCGCCGCGAATAGAAGCGCCGCCACTGCACACCCCGACCCGAACCCAGGTCGCGAACCAGGATCCCCGTCACCAGGAAGCCCGAGAGCACGAAGAAGACGTCGACGCCGATGAACCCGCCCGACAGGCGGTCGATGCCCGAGTGGAACGCGATGACGAGCACCACGGCCACGGTGCGCAGCCCGTCGAGGTGGCGCCGGTAGTGCGCGTCGGGCGCCGGGGGTGTCGTCGTCTTCGGCATGGTCTCGGGCCCACCCGATCCCGGGGGCCGTCGGCGCGGACCGGACCGGGAGCCGCCGAACCGTACTCCGGCCTCAGCGGATCCGGTGGGCGGCCCGGTCGGGGTCACCAGCAGTGATGACCGTCGGAGGGATCGGCGGGCGGCTCGACCCCGAAACCGGCTCGGATGTCGCCGAGCGACTCCCCCGTGATCGCCAGGTGGTCGACCAGCGAGAAGTCGGCCGTGCACCGGGAGCCCCGGGCCAGCTCTCGGGCGAGGAGGTCGGCGGCGCCGGGTTCGTCGAGGATCCGCTCCTCGGCCTTCACCGACGGCGGTGCGGCGAAGCCGGCTTCGTGCACGACCAGTG
>JBJSXF010000127.1:0-8929 GCA_046086225.1 Actinomycetota bacterium
GTGACGACCGTCATCGGTGACATCGGATCGGCGGGTGCGGCCGCGGCGGCCGGGCCCGCACCGTCGGCCGCGGCGGCCGGGCCCGCACCGTCGGCCGAACCCGGGCTCGCCCCGGGGCGGGCCGCAGCCCACTCGCTCGACGTCACCGATCCGGCGACGGGAGCCGTGCTGCGCTCGGTGGCGGTCACCGAGCCCGGTGAGGTGACCCGCAAGGTCGCGGCAGCTCGCGCGGCCCGGCCGGCCTGGTCGGCGCGGCCCTACGAGGATCGGGCTCTCGTGCTCGGCCGGTTCGCCGAACTGCTCGCGGCCGAGGCCGAGGAGTGCGCCCGCATCACGACGAGCGAGGTGGGCAAGCCGATCCGGGAGGCCCGCAACGAGGTCCGGGCCGTGCAGGAGCGGATCGCCTGGAACATCGGCCACGTCGGCGAGATCACCGCCCCCCGCACCGTCACCGCCGACGGCGCCGTGGCCGAGCAGGTGACGTGCGAGCCGGTCGGGATCGTCGCGCACATCAGCGCGTGGAACTACCCGTACTTCACCGGGCTGAACACGATCGTGCCCGCGCTGCTGGCCGGCAACGGGGTGCTGTACAAGCCGTCGGAGCACGCCACGCTCACCGGCTTGCGGCTCGTGGATCTGCTGCATCGGGCCGGCGTGCCGATCGACGTCGTGCAGACGGTGGTCGGGGGCGGCGAGGTCGGTGCCGCGCTCGTCGCCGCCGACATCGACATGGTCTGCTTCACCGGCTCGTACCCGACCGGGCGCCGGGTCGCGGCGGCGGCCGCCGAGCGGCTGCTGCGGGTGCAACTCGAGCTCGGGGGCAAGGACGCCGCGTACGTGTGCGACGACGTGGACGTGGAGGCGACCGCGGCGGCCGTCGCCGAGGGGGCCTGCTACAACGCCGGGCAGTCGTGCGCGGCGATCGAGCGGGTCTACGTGCACGAGGCGGTCGCCGACCGGTTCGTCGAGGCGCTCGTGCGGATCGTGGCCGGCTACCGGGTCGGCGACCCGGCCGACGACAGCACCGATATCGGCCCGCTCGCCCGGGCCGCCCAGGTTTCCGTGCTCACGGCCCAGGTCGCCGACGCGCGCGCTCGGGGCGCCGAGGTGCGCTGCGGGGGCGAGGCGCTCGCCCGGCCCGGCCACTGGTTCGCGCCGACGGTGATCACCGGCTGCGACGACACCATGGCCGTCATGCGGGAGGAGAGCTTCGGGCCGGTCGTGCCGGTGGCGGTCGTCGCCGACGACGACGAGGCCCGGGCCCGGATGGATGACACCGAGTACGGACTCGGTGCGGCCGTGTTCACCCGCGATCGCGAGCGGGCCGAGCGGATCCTGGCTCGGCTCGAGGTGGGGAACGCCTACTGGAACGCGTCCGACCGGTCGTGCGTGCGGCTCCCGTGGGCGGGTCGCCGCCACTCGGGGCTCGGGGTGTCGATGGGCGAGTCGGGCGTGCGGGCGCTCGTGCGCGAGAAGGCGTGGCACCTGGCCGACCGCTGACGCGGTCGTCGGGGTCGTTCGGTCGGCCCGCGGTGCAGGTCAGCGCGAAGCGGCGTCGAGCACGAGGCGATCCTCGGCGTCGGGGTCGTGCAGCAGCTCGCAGTTGGTGTCGAACCGCATCGTCGGTCGCCGGTCGAGGTCGTAAGCCGGCCACTCGGGCAGGCCGTCGTGACCGGGGCCGTGGCCGTGGGCGAAGGCGATCCAGGCTCGGTGCATGACGGCCGAGAGCTCGGCTCGCTCCGGACCGTCGCCGGTGAACATGCCGACCCCGGCCGAGTCGAGGGTGTCCCAGACGAACGGGATCTCGAGCGCGTGGGTGGAGCGCAGGATGCCGCCGAACGCCGGGCTCTCCCACGAGAAGAGGTACGACCAGACCGGCCCGTGCGCGTGCTGGGCCTCGAGCAGGCGGATCATCGGCAGGCGGAAGATGCCGTCGGTCGCCAGGTCGAGCCAGAGCTCGGCGGCCGAGGCCTCGGGGCGGCGGTCGCGGTACGAGGCGAGCACCTCGGCGGCCCGGTCGCCGCAGGTTACCGTGAGGCGGCGCACGATCGCGTCCTCGTCGATGCCCGCGAACCCGGGGTCCTGCATCACGAACATCGTCATCTCGTGCCGGTTCGTGCCCGACATCACCCGCACGCCGGCGGCGTTGCCCGCGGCGATGGCGTCGAGCGGCGGCTCGAGCAGGCTCCGCCCGTCGACGGTGGGCTGGAAGGGGAGTGCGGTGTTGCCGTCCTCGACGAAGTCGGGGAGCGCGTCGAGCACCTCCCGGGTGCTCTTGGCGAGGAGGGCGGCGGTGTCGCCGGGTGCGACGCCCAAGTTGGCGACGACCCGGGACGCGATGTCGGTGGCCCGCTCGGTGGTGGACCACCACGACGCGGCCCCGCTCTGGGGGATCGCGGCGTGGAAGAGCCCCCGGGCGGCGGGCATGGCGAGCAGGGTGCCGATGCTGCCCCCGCCGGCCGATTCGCCGAAGACCGTGACCCGGTCGGGGTCGCCGCCGAACCCGGCGATGGAGTCGCGCACCCACTCGAGCGCGGCGATCTGGTCGAGGAGGCCGACGTTGGCCGAGTCGGCGAGGTCGGGGAAGAGCTCGCCGAGGGCCATGAAGCCGAACGGTCCGAGCCGGTAGTTGATGGTCACGATCACGACGTCGCCGTTGCGGGCGAACGACGTGCCGTCGTACCACGGGGTGTCGCCCCCGCCCCAGACGAACGCGCCGCCGTGGATCCACACCATCACCGGGCGCCGCTTGTCGTCGCACGCCGGGGTCCAGACGTTGAGGTAGAGCGAGTCCTCGCTGTTGGGGGTCGGCTCACCGCCGAGCAGGGCGGTCATCGAGAACGCCGTCTGCGCCGACTGGTGCGAGAAGCTCGTGGCGTCGCGCACGTCGTCCCACGCCGCTTCGCGCTGCGGCGGCTGCCACCGCAGGCCGTCGACGGGCGGGGCGGCGAAGGGGATGCCCCGGAAGACGAGGATGCCGTCGTCCTCGGTGCCTTCGACCTTGCCGCTGCGGGTGAGTGCGATCGCCATGGCGGGGGAGCCTACCGACGCTGCGGGCCCGTCCTCCGGGTCGGTTCCGGGGTCGGGCGGGGCGCCGGTCGGGCGCCGGGGACGAGGTCGAGCAGGGCGGCGCGCAGGCGGGGGAGCCGGCGGCCCGCGGTGAGCTCCTGTAACGCCACCTCGATGGTTGCGCTCACGAGGAGGCGAGCCGTCTCCAGGGGGTGGGCGACGGCCGTGCGGAGGTCGCGTTCGAGCGCGGCTGCGGCCTGGGCGTTGCGCCGCTCGACGAGCGTGACGATCGCGGGGAGCGATCGGGCCTCGAGCAGCATCGCCCGCACCGCGGGTTGCGCCCGGCACCCGTCGAGGAAGCCGCGGATGCGCGCCCGGGCGCGTTCGGGTCCGGGCGCCAGCCCCGCCGAATCGCGTTCGATCGATGCGAACAGGGTGCCGTGGAACTCGCGGTGCAGCTCGACGACCAGCTCCGAGCGGTCGGCGAAGTGCAGGTAGAAGGTGCCCTTGGCGTGACCGGCCTCGCTCGTGATCGCCGCCACCGTCAGCGCGTCGAGTCCGTCGCGTTGCGCGAGTGCGGTGGCCGCGTCGAGCAGTTCGAGCCGGGTGGGGTGGCTGCCGCCCGCACGGGATCCGGGCCCGCGGCGCCGGGTTGCGCCGCTCACGGGTACTCGGGGAGCACGGGCAGCACGAGCACGAACCGGCAGTCGGTGCGTGCCGCCGCGAAGTGCCAGGCGCCCGGCGGCGTGTACAGGTAGTCGCCGGGGCCGAGCTCTCGGCCGCCGATGACCGCGTGCCCGTCGAGCATGAAGAGCTCCTCGCCGCCCGGGTGGCGATGGGCCTTGCCGCGCGTGTTCTCGTTCATGCGCACCTCGACGGTCGCGCCCCCTTCTTCGTGGAGCCGCAGGATCCGGAACCGGCCGACGCCGTCGGGGTTGGCGAACCATTCCCCGGACCCGGCAGCGACGAGATCTCCGCTCATGTCCCCTCCTCGTCCGTCCCCCCGAGGAAGACGCGGGTCGCGTCCAGGAACTCGTCGGGCAGCTCGGCGAACGCCTGGTGGCCGCACGGGAGCCTCACCACCCGCGCGTCCCGCAGCGTGGTGCGGGCCCGGCGGCCGTCCACCATCCAGGGCAGGATCGGATCGCGGGTCCCCCACACCACGAGCGTGGGTGCGGTGATGCGCGCTGCGTCCGCTCGGGCGTCGTGGGCGGGATCGGTGAAGCTCCGCCAGACCCGGGCGAAGGTCCGCACCCGTTCGGGCTCGCGGGATGCCGCGACCGCAGCCGACCTGATCGCGGCGACGGCCGGGGTCCGGCGCCGCAGGTACAGGCGGGGGAGGAGTCGCATCGCGACGGGGGCGATGCGCAGCGAGCCGAGCAGCCGGCACACGAGGAAGGTGGTCGGCCACCGGGGGGTGAATCCGCCCGGGTTGACGACGACGACGTTGCGAACCAGGTCGGGACGCCGGGCCGCGGTGCGCAGGGCCGCGAAGCCGCCGACCGAGTTGCCGACGAGGGTGAACGGTCCCTCGCCGAGCTGCTCGAGGATGGCGGGCAGGAGCTCGGCGAACCCGCACGCGCTCGGCTCGGGGATCGGGTCACCGGTGCCGTGGCCCGGCCAGTCGACGGCGTGGACCGTCGCGTGCCGGCTCAGCTCGGGGATGATCGCGTCGAAGTCGTGGTGGCTGCCGCCGTTGGCGTGGAGCAGCACGATCGGCGGGCCCGAGCCGGTGGTGTGGACCGCCGCTCCCTCGATCGTTCGCGTGGTCGGCATCGCCCCGGGAGAGTACATGACCGCACGGTCAGGTACTCCGCGGTGCGGTTCGATGCCGGTCCGGCGGGCGCGGCCCGGCCGGCGTCGATCAGATGGCGTCCCAGAGGATGCGGTCGGCCCCTTCGCCGAGCAGCGCCTGCTCGGGAGACTTCTTGTCGATGTGGCCGACGAGCCCGTTGTAGACGCTGTAGCCGACGAGTTGTCGGAGCCGGGGGGAGAACGTGGCGACCCGGCTCGGGGTGAGGCCGAGCTGCTGGTTCTCCTGCTGGCGGATGTATCCGGCGCAGTAGTTCATGGCGATGCCGATGCGGCGTTCGTCGGTGTGGTTGGCCCCGCCGCCGTGCCAGAGGCTGCCGTGCCACACGAGTACCGACCCGGCGCTCATCTCGGCGGCGACGGTCTCGTACGTGCCGCCGTACTCCGGGTTGTCGGCGGCGAGGTGCGAGCCGGGCACGAGCCGGGTGGCGCCGTTGGCCTCGGTGAAGTCGGTGAGCGCCCACATGGTGTTGCACACGATCGCCGGATGGGGCTTGGGGAGGGGGAGGAGCTGGTCGTCGGCGTGGATCGGCTGGGCGACCTCGCCGGGGAGGATCGCGATCGACGACAGCGACGACACCAGACAGCCGGGGTCGAGGACGTCCTCCACCACCGGCAGCACGTGCTCGTGCACCGGCACCTGCTGCCACACCTCGTCGTGGGCGAGGAGGTTGTAGACCCGCAGAGTGCGGTGGCCCTCGAACGAGTTGGCTGCAGGCTGCACGGCGAGGCATTCCTCGAGCCGGTCGAGGGCGGAGCGCAGAGCCGAGATCAGCGCCGGGTCGATCGCATCGGCAATGATCGTGTAGCCCTGCTCGGCGATCTCGCGCCGGTGCCGGTCACGATCCACGGGAGGAAGTCTATGGCCCTCTACGCCCTCGGCGACCTGGAGCCCACCATCGACCCCGACGCGTTCGTGCACCCCGAGTGCACGATCATCGGCAACGTCGAGATCGGGCCCGGCGCGACGATCTGGCCCCAAGCGGTGCTGCGCGGTGATCAGAGCCGCATCGTGGTCGGGGCCCGCACGTCGGTGCAGGACGGCGCGGTGATCCACTGCACCCGCGACCTCGAGACGATCATCGGGGCCGACTGCACAATCGGCCACCTCGCCCACCTCGAGGGTTGCACGGTCGAGGACGGGGCGCTCGTCGGCACCGGGTCGATCGTGCTGCACGCGGCGATCGTGCGCACCGGCGCGCTCGTCGGGGCCGGAGCGCTCGTGCCCGGCCGCATGGAGGTGCCGTCGGGGGCGATGGCGCTCGGCGTGCCCGCCCGGATCAAGGAAGGGGCGGTGATCCCGGAGCAGATCACCTACCCGGCCCGTGAGTACGCCCGGAACTGCATCCGCTACCGGGACGCACTGCGTCGCATCGACTGACCGCAGGTGATCGGCGGTTCGGATTTCGCTCCGACTCGACCCGACCCGGGTTGGCGGTCCGCGCCGGTCAGAGGTGCGCGCCGACGAGCGACCCGATGCCGTAGGTGATCGCCATCGACGCGGCCGACAGCAGCACCGTTCGCAGTGCGGCCGGGCCGCGGGGGGCACCGCCGAGTTGGGCGCCGACGACGCCGAGCACTGCGAGGGCCACGAGGGTGACGGTCGCGGTGGCGGCGATGCGCACCGAGGCCCCGACGCCGATGATCGTGAGGAACGGCACGAGCGCGCCGATCGTGAAGGCGAGGGCCGAGGTCCACGCGGCTTGGAACGGCCGGGCGGTCGAGATCTCGGTGATGCCGAGCTCGTCGCGGGCGTGGGCGGCGAGGGCGTCGTGGGCCATGAGTTGTTCGGCGACGAGGCGGGCCAGGCCGGGCTCGACCCCCCGCCCCTCGTAGATCCGGGCCAGCTCGCGCAACTCGGACGTGCGGTGCTTCTCGATCGCCTCGGCCTCGACCCGGAGATCGGCCTCCTCGGCGTCGCGCTGCGAGCTCACCGAGATGAACTCACCCGCCCCCATCGACATGGCCCCGGCGACGAGACCGGCGAGTCCGGCGGCGACGAGGAAGGAGCGGGTCGCATCGGCCGCCGCGACCCCGACCAGGAGGCCGGCGGTGGAGACGATGCCGTCGTTCGCGCCCAGCACCGCCGCCCGCAGCCAGCCGGCCCGGTGGCTGCGGTGGGACTCGTCGATGTGGGCCGCGACCGACACGGGGGCAACCTACCGCCGGGTCGGCGGGGACACCGCTCTCGAGCGACCGCCCCGGCTACCCTCCCCTCCGCACCAGAACCCGGAGGGGACATGCCCGAAGCAGTCATCGTCGCAACCGCCCGCACGCCGATCGGGCGGGCCAACAAGGGCTCGCTCACCGAGTGCCGTCCCGACGACCTCTCGGCGCTCATCATCGACGCCGTGCTGGCCAAGGTGCCGGCCCTCGACCGGTCGCTGGTCGAGGACGTCATCTGGGGTTGCGGCCAGCCGGCCGGTGAGGCGGGCACCAACATCGCCCGCGTGGCGGCGATCCTCGCCGGGGTCGACGCCCCGGGCGTGACTGTCAACCGCTACTGCTCGTCGTCGCTGCAGACGATCCGCATGGCTGCGCACGCGATCAAAGCGGGCGAGGGTGACGTGTTCGTCGCCGGTGGCGTGGAGACCGTGAGCCGCTTCATGAACGGCATGGCCGACGGCGGCCCGGCGAACGACAAGTTCTCCGAGGCCCGGGGCCGCACCAAGGAGCGTTCGGACGCCGGGTCGGCGACCTGGACGCCGCCGGCGGGCCTCCCCGACGTGTACATCGCGATGGGTCAGACCGCCGAGAACGTCGTGCAGGCCGAGAACGTCGACCGGGGCGAGATGGACGAGTTCGCGGCCCGTTCGCAGCGGCTCGCGGTCGAGCACCAGGAGAACGGCTTCTTCGAGCGGGAGATCACCCCGGTGACCCTCGCCGACGGCACGGTCGTGACGAAGGACGACGGCCCCCGGGCCGGCACCACGGTCGAGAAGCTCGCGAGCCTGCCCCCGGTCTTCCGGCCCGACGGTCAGGTCACTGCGGGCAACGCCTGCCCGCTCAACGACGGCGCCGCCGCGGTGGTCGTGATGAGCGACACCAAGGCCGCGGCCCTCGGCATCACGCCGCTCGCCCGGATCGTGGCGTCGGGCGTGAGCGCGCTCAACCCCGAGATCATGGGTCTCGGTCCGATCGACGCGTCGCGGCAGGCCCTCGGCCGGGCCGGGCTCTCGATCGACGACATCGACCTGGTGGAGATCAACGAGGCCTTCGCGGCCCAGGTGCTGCCGTCGGCGAAGCACCTCGGCATCCCGATGGAGAAGCTCAACGTGCACGGGGGCGGCATCGCCCTCGGTCACCCGTTCGGCATGACCGGTGCCCGCATCATGACGACGCTCATCAACGGCTTGGAGACCGAAGGCGGTCGCTACGGCCT
The DNA here is from genome assembly GCA_046086225.1 of Actinomycetota bacterium. Classification (GTDB taxonomy): domain Bacteria; phylum Actinomycetota; class Acidimicrobiia; order IMCC26256; family PALSA-610; genus JBJSXF01. Next base: position 8,204 of record JBJSXF010000127.1, read on the forward strand.
GGAGACCATGTGCGTCGGCGGCGGCCAGGGCATGGCGATGATCGTGGAGCGCCTCGGCTAAATCGGTCGGGGGCGTCGGCCGGCGCCGACGCCCGTGGGGAGGGCAGGCGGAGATGGGTGCGATCGGTCGGCGGTTGAGTTCCGTCGTCGCCGTCGTGGCGACCATCGCGGCCGGGCTCGCGGTCGGTGTCGCCCCGTTAACGGGCGCCGCTCACGCCGGGGCAGCGACGAAGCCGACGCTGCGCATGGCGGTGCTCGGCGACTCGTACTCGGCGGGGGTCGGGGTCGGGCTCGTCGGGACCGGGTGCGACCGGGACCGACTCGCCTGGGGTCCGCGCGCGTACAACGAGCTGCTCGGGAGCCGCTACACCCTCGGGTCGCTCAAGTTCGTGGCGTGCAGCGGCTATACGTCCGATCAGATCACCGCGAACCAGCTCGGTGCCGTCACATCGTCGACGAACATGGTGACCCTCACGGCGGGCGGCAACGACATCGGCTTCGGGGCGAAGGTGTTTGCGTGCGTTCTCCACAACTGCCCGTCGTCTCTGTTGAGCCTCTCGGCGAGCTCGGCGGAACGGCCTCGCCAGACCTGGATCGGTCTGCGAGCGAAGCTCGCTGATCTCTACGTCCGGATCCGCCAGCGCATGGCGCCGGGCGGGAAGCTCTTCGTGGCGACCTACCCCATCCCGTTCGCCGAGGTGGATCACGGCTGCGCGGGGTTCCTCC
>JBJSXF010000128.1:0-5722 GCA_046086225.1 Actinomycetota bacterium
TGAGGCTCTCCTGCAGGCGTTGGGGTGGCGGCGGCTTGCCCGTCTTGTAGTCGGTGATGACGAGCTCGCCGTCGTCGTCGAGCTCGAGCCGGTCGATGACGCCGCGCATGCGCACGCCCGGTGCGACCTGGGCGTGCACGCGCAGCTCGAGCCCGATGGCCCGGATGGTGGCCGGGTCTTCGAGCTCGAAGTAGCGGTGGAGGAGCGCTTCGGCGTCGGCGTGGAACCTGTCCCACTCGGCGTCGGTGAGCTCGAGGCCGGTGAGATCGGGATCGGACGCGAGCTCGGCCCGGGCCCGGCTCAGGTCGTCGAGCGCGGCCTCGCGGGTGCGCTCGGCGGCCGGGCGCCACATGAGGTGCTGGAGGGCGAGGTGGACGAGGGTGCCCTTGCTCGCCGCGGGCGACGGGGGCTCGGGGAGCCGCTCGATGTAGGAGAAGCGGAAGGCGAGCGGGCACTTGGTGAACGTGCCGAGCGAGGACGGTGACAGCGCCACGGGCACACGGTGGACCATGGGGCGAACCTACCGCCCCGGTGCGACGCCGACCCGGCCGGCCCGTTCACTCCCCGGGCGGCGTCCGGAGGTCATGGGTTAGGTTCCCGCCCCGTGAAGATCGACACCGGAATCATGGGCGCGAGCGTCGCCGAGGTCGGGGCCCGGGCCCGCGAACTCGAAGACCTCGGTTACGACGGACTCATCACCGCCGAGACCGGCCACGACGGGTTCCTACCCCTCGTGCTGGCCGCGGCGCAGACCGAGCGCATCGAGCTGGGCACCGGCATCGCGGTGGCGTTCGCTCGCACGCCGATGGTGCTCGCCTACACGGCCAACGACCTGCAGGAGATGAGCAAGGGTCGCTTCATCCTGGGTCTCGGCTCGCAGATCAAGGCGCACATCGAGAAGCGGTTCTCGATGCCGTGGTCGCACCCGGCAGCCCGGATGCGCGAGTACATCCAGGCCCTGCACGCGATCTGGGGCTCGTGGGCCGACGGCACGCCGCTGCGCTTCGAGGGTGAGTTCTACCGCCATACCCTCATGACGCCGTTCTTCTCGCCCGGCCCCAACCCCTACGGTCCGCCCAAGGTGCACCTCGCCGCGGTCGGCGAGCTGATGACCAAGGTCGCGGGCGAGGTCGCCGACGGCATCATCATCCACGGGTTCACGACCGAGCGGTACGTGAAGGAGGTGACGATGCCCGCCGTCGAGGCTGGCCTCGCCGCCGCCGGCCGCGACCGTTCGTCGTTCGAGGTGTCGGGTCCGCTCTTCGTGGTCACCGGCACCACCGAGGAGGAGATGGCGGCCGCGGCCCGGGGCGTGAAGCAGCAGATCGCGTTCTACGGCTCCACCCCCGCCTACCGCGGGGTGCTCGAGTTGCACGGCTGGGGTGACCTCCAGACCGAGCTCAACACGCTCTCCAAGCAGGGCAAGTGGGTCGAGATGGGCGAGCTCATCGACGACGAGATCCTCGGCACGTTCGCGGTGGTCGCCGAGCCCGAGGGGGTTGGCGAGGAGCTGAAGCGCCGCTACGGCGGGGTCGTCGATCGCTGCTCGTTCTACGCGCCCTACAAGACCGAACCCGACCGCTGGCGCCGCGTCATCGAGGACCTGAAAGCGGTCTGATCGCTCAGCCGCCGAGGCGCTCGACGACTCGGCGGTACCGCTCGAGGGTGAGCGCGCCGGGGAGGATGTACTCGCCGTTCACGAGCGCGGTGGGCACGGCGGCGATTCCGATCGCGAGCGCCGAGCGGTGTTCGGTGACGATCTCGGCTTCGAGTTCGGCCGCGTCGTCGGTGAGGCGTCGGTCGAGCTCCTCGGTATCGATCCCGAGGTCGGCGGCGACGTCGAGGATCACCTCGCGATCGCTGATCGTGCGGTTGTCGGCGAAGTAGGCCTGCATGAGCGCGAGGTGGAACCGGGTGAACGCCTCGGGTCCGGCCGCCGCGAGGACCGCTTTGCCCGCGACGAGGGGCGGGCGGGAGTGGCTCGGTGGGTCGTGCTCACCCGACCAGGTGCGGAAGGTGGCCGCGGGCTCGAGCTCGGCGATCTGCGCCCAGCGCTGCGTGTAGCGGGTGAAGGCCTCGATGGCTCGGAGCTCGGGCTCGGGGCGGAGCATGAACGCCCGCCACTCGACCACGAGCAGGTCACCGACCTCGTGTTGGAGCTCCTCGAGGCGCACGGCCGCGACTTGGCACCACGGTCAGAGGAAGTCGGACCACACCTCGAACCGCACCGGCGCGACGCTCACGACTGCCCCTCGGTGGCGTGGTCGGCAATGGCTTTGGTGATGGCATCGGTTGCCCGGCGCACGAACTCGCCGCCGCTGCCCGTCACCCATTCGCACGAGGCGGCGGGGGCGTCGAGCTGGCCGGTGTAGCGGGGCATCACGTACCGGGCGAAGAGCTCGTAGCTCCTGCGCGTCGCGGCCGGGTCGGCCCACTCGTGGGCGAAGAGCAGGAACGTGCCGAACCCGCCCGATTCGGCGACGAGCTCGTCGATCTTGGCGATGGCGTCGTCGGGGGTGCCGATCACCGCGAAGCCGTCGGCATCGACGTTGGCGACGATCTCGGCTGCGGTGTCGCCCCGGGTGGGGCCGGCCGGGAGGACGTGGGTGAAGTAGCGGGAGAACTCGACGATGCCGTGCTCCACGTCGCGTCGGGCCTGCTCGCGTGTCTCGGCGAGGTGCATCGGGCCGACGAGGCGCCAGCGGCTCCGGTCGGCCCGGCGCCCGTGCCGGGCCGCGGTGTCGTCCCACGTCTGCCAGTGCGAGCCGATCGCGTCGAAGCCCTGTCGGGTGGTTGCCGCGATCGACACGAGCCCGAGGTCGTGACGCCCGGCGGCCCGTGCCCCGGTGGGCGAGATCGACGCAGCGGCGACCACCTCGAACCCGCCCTCGGTGTAGGGAGCGAGCTGGAGGCGGGCGTCGCGCAGGGTGAACCAGTCGGTCTCGACGTTCACCGTCTCGCCCCGTAGGAGGGCCATCACCGCGTCGAGCGCCTCGTCCATGCGCGGACGCTGGAGGTCGGCGGGGATGCCGAGCATGTGGGCGTCGGAGGTGAGCTGCCCGGGGCCGACTCCGAGCATCACCCGACCCCGCGTGAGGTGATCGAGGAGCACGAAGCGGTCGGCGACGAGCAGCGGGTGGTGGTAGGGGAGGGAGGTGACCCCGCTGCCGAGGCGGATGTGGCGGGTCCGCTCGGCGGCCGTCGCGATGAACACCTCGGGGGCGGCGATGATCTCGTAGCCGCCGGAATGGTGCTCACCGATCCACGCCTCGTGGAACCCGAGCCGGTCGAGGTGCTCGATCAGGTCGAGGTCGCGCTCAAGGGCGAGGGTGGGGTTCTGGCCCGTCGGGTGGAACGGCGCGAGGAAGATCCCGAAGCGCACGGCGGGAGTGTACGGGGCCGATTCGGCGGGGGCTCAGGCCCGCTCGGCCGCGATCCAGCGTTCGAGCGCCGGCCCGCTCTCGTAGCTCGTGATGAGGGCGTAGCGGGTGTGGGCCGCCGGGTGCACCACGACGTGCCAGAGGCGCTGGGTGTCGACCACGAACCGGGCGCCCCGGTGCAGCGGCACCCGCATCTCGGTGGCCGGGTCGGGCAGTCCGTCGGGACCGCTGTCCATGAGCAGCATGTAGCTGTCGGGACTGTGGGTGAGCTCGAGCCACGAACGCACCACCCACCCCTGGTCGTCGGGGTTGTAGCGGTTGTTGTCGTCGCGGTGGATGCTGCGGATCGCGGTGTCGCGGTCCTGCGGCTCGAGCCGGATCACCCGGGCCCGACCGAAGTTCGCGCCCGGCGCCTCGATGCAGGCCGTGAGGGCGGGGGCGAGCGCAGCGTTCGTGGTGAGGCGGGCATCCTTGTCGGGGTGCTGGTGCTCGGCGCTCCAGAAGCCCCGGCAGTCGAGCTCGCCGTCGGCGCTGGCGATCGGCGCGAAGTGGGTGTCACCGCCGCTCTTCCAGTCCATGTAGGTGAGCGAGCGGTACTCGGTTTCGGGTACGGGCTCGGCCCGGTCGGTGAGGGCCGCGAATCCCTTCGGGGCGAGCGCCTCGAGCCGCGGATGGGGCGTGGCGAGCGGAATCGCGCACGACCAGTGGTCCTGCGTCGGCCAGAACGAGGTGGCGGTCACGCCTGCAATGCTACGACCGGGGCCGACCGGTCCGGTGCCGCGATCGCTACAGCGGGAGGTTGCCGGTCGCGGCCCGGGTCGAGCCGGTGTCGCGGAACGCGGCTACGTCAGGTGGATGACGAGCCGGAGCTCGTTGCCACCGGTATCGGTCGTCCGTCCGACGGTCCAGCAGTTGGTCGAGGTCACGCACCCGATGCCCGAGAGCCTGCTGGCGGTCGTGTTGACGGGGAGCGGGGTGCTGACGTTCGACCACGCCGTGCCGTTCCAACGCTGCACGAGCCGGCGCCACGAGCCGGAGACGAGAACGGTTCCGACGGCCCAGCAGCTCGTCGAGGCGAAGCAGGTGACGTCCGCCAGGACGCTCGATGACGTTCCCAGTGGGAGGGTCGTGTTGACGATCGACCACGCCGTGCCGTTCCAGCGGAGCATCGAGCGGCGGGGCCCCGAGTACAGGTTGTCGAGGCCGACGGCCCAGCAGTCCGCCGGGCCGGCGCAGGTGACTCCGGTCAGATACCCGCCGATGGCATCTCCGGGGAGCGGCGTGGTGGCGTTCGACCATGCGCTGCCGTTCCAACGCAGCACGAGCGGGAGCTCGGTGAGGTTGGCGTTGACCAGCCGCTTGCCGACGGCCCAGCAGCTCGCCGTCGATGCGCACGCGACGCCGTAGAGCTCACTCGACGTGGTTCCGGTGGGGAGGGCGGGGGTGAGGACCGCCGACCAGACGGTGCCGTTCCAGCGCAGGACCATTCGTCGCGTGACCCCCGAGGCGGTTGCTCGCCCGACGGTCCAGCAGTTGTCGGTGGCGGTACAGACGACGCCGAAGAGCGCGCTGTCCGTGGTCCCGATCGGCAGGGGACTCGTCGCGGTCGCCCATGCGGTGCCGTTCCACCGCAGCAGCAACCGCCGCCACGTGCCCGAGATCTTCACCCTCCCGACGCTCCAGCAGCTCGCCGTAGACGCGCACGTAACGCCGTAGAGGCCGCTCTCGGTGGTGCCGACGGGGAGCGGAGGTGTGACGAGGGTCCACGCGGTGCCGTTCCACCGCACCAGGAACTGCCGCTCCACGCCCCCGGTGAGTGTCACGGAACCGACGCTCCAGCAGTCGTTGGCGGCGGCGCACGCAACGTCCCTGAGGATGCTCGACACGGTTCCGGTTGGTTGGGGTGTGGTCACGACCGAACCGGTCGCCCCGACCGGCTGCATTCCCGAAACGGCGGCCACGATGATCGCAACGAGGGTCGTCGCGCTCGCCCTCCGGAGTCGCGTCGCACCCGTGCTTTGGAAGAGATGTCTCACGGCAGCCCCCTTCGCCGATGCGAAGTGTACGGGCCGAACGAGGCCGCGCGCGACCGAACGGTCCGGTGCCGAGGTCGCTAGAGCGGGAGGTTGCCGGTTGCGGCCCGGGTCGAGCCGGTGTCGCGGAACGCGGCGATCGCCCGCTCGGCGGTGCGCATGAGGTGGATCTCGTCGGCGCCGTCGGCGAAGCGGGCCCAGCGGGCGTGGAGGAACATGTCGGCGAGCGGCGTGTCCTTCGAGTAGCCGAGGGCACCGTGCACCTGGATCGCCCGGTCGATGATCCGGTTCAGCGAGTTGGCGACGAAG
>JBJSXF010000129.1:0-13634 GCA_046086225.1 Actinomycetota bacterium
CGCGCCGTGCGGACCATCCCGATGGGGCGCGTACCGGGTGATCCGGCGGGGGCGCGTGAGGCGCTGTCGGTGACGGTGGTTGTCGGCGCCCGTGAGCTCGACGTCGTGGGGTTGCACTCGTCGTCCCGGGTGCACCTCGGCGGGTCGCTGGCGCACCTGCGGCGGCTCCGCCGGGAAATCGCGGTGGGCGCGTCGCGGGCTGACATCGTGGCCGGCGACTTCAACCTGTGGGGGCCGCCGGTCGCGGCGGTCATGCGGGGCTGGCGCCGCGCGGTCCACGGGCGCACGTACCCGGCGCACCGCCCACACAGCCAGATCGATCACGTGCTCGTGCGGGGAGCGATCGACGTCGTGGCGGGGCGAGTGCTCGGTGTGACGCCATCCGACCACCGTCCCATTCGGGCTCGTCTGCGGCTCGGGCCCGATCCCGGCACCGGGTAGGGTCGGACTATGGCCGCGGAACCGGCGCCCGCGACGGGCCACCGCCGGGCCCGGGTGGTCCGCTCGCAGATCCCCATGCGCGAGCGGATCGGTCGGATCTTCCGTGCCCGGAAGCTCCTCGTCGGGATGATCCGCAAGGAGCTCAAGGTCAAGTACAAGAACAGCGTCCTCGGGTTCGCGTGGTCGCTGCTGAACCCGCTCCTCTACCTCGTCGTCTTCTACGTCGCGTTCGACCTCATCCTCGGTTCGGGGGTGCCGGCGTTCCCGATCTGGCTCCTGTCGGGCCTGCTCGTCTGGAACCTCTTCTCGACCGGGCTGGCCGCGGCGACGGGTTCGGTGGTCGGCAACGCTGCGCTCGTGAAAAAGGTCGCGTTCCCGCGGGAGGTGCTGCCGCTGGCGGCGGTCGGGAGCTCCCTCGTGCACTTCTTCCTCCAGGGGCTCGTGCTCCTCGCCGTGCTCGCCGTCGTGCGCTGGAACGTGGCCTGGTCGTACATCGGCCTGGTGCCGTTGGCGCTCGTCTCGCTCCTCGTGCTCGTCGCCGGGCTCGGCATCCTCCTGTCGGCGATCAACGTGCGTCTGCGCGACACCCAGCACTTCTTGGAACTGGCGCTGCTCGCGTGGTTCTGGATGACCCCTGTCGTGTACTCCTTCGAGCTCGTCGGCAGCCGACGGACGGGCTCGGGCGGCATCCCGTGGTCGACCTACGCGTTCATGGCCAACCCGGTGACGCCGGTCGTGGTCACCTTCCAGCGTGCGCTCTACGGGCGCATCGTGAACACCTCGGCGCCGGCCGGCTCGGGCCAGTTGCTCCCGACCTGGGGGGTGGGCGGCTACCTCGCCTACCTCGGCCTGACCCTCGGCGTCGGCTTGGTCGCCGCGGTCGTCGGCCTGCGGGTGTTCGGGCGGTCGGAGGCCGACTTCGCCGAGGAGCTCTGAGGTGACGGCGGCGATCGCGGTCGATCGGGTGACCAAGGAGTTCCGGCTCGCCCATGAGCGTCCGCCGGGCGGCGGGCTGCGCGCCCGCCTGCGGCGCACCCCGACCGAGCAGTTCTTGGCCCTCGACGATGTGTCGTTCGCGGTCGAGCACGGCTCGACGGTCGGCTTGCTCGGTCACAACGGATCGGGGAAGTCGACGCTCCTCAAGTGCGTCGCCGGGATCCTGCGGCCGTCGGCCGGGGAGATCCGCACGCAGGGACGGGTCGCCGCGCTCCTCGAGCTCGGCGCGGGCTTCAACCCCGAGCTGACGGGGCGCGAGAACGTGTTCCTGAACGCGTCGATCCTCGGGCTCACCCGCCGCGAGACCGAGCGGGTGTTCGACGACATCGTCGCCTTCGCCGAGCTCGAGCGGTTCATCGACCTGCAGGTCCGGCACTACTCGTCGGGCATGTACGTGCGGCTCGGCTTCGCGGTGGCGGTGAACGTCGAGCCCGACATCCTGCTGGTCGACGAGGTGCTCTCGGTCGGAGACGAGGCGTTCCAGCGCAAGTGCCTCGACCGCGTGGCCCGCTTCCAGCGTGACGGTCGCACGATCCTCGTCGTCACCCATGCGGCCGACCTCGTGCGCAACGTGTGCGACCGGGCGATCGTCCTCGATCACGGGCGGATGGTCGCCGACACCACCCCGGGCGAGGGTGTGCGCGTGTTCCGGGAGACCCTCTCGGTGCCCGAGGAGCCCGAGCCGGTCGAGGTCGAGTCGGTCGCCGCGGCCCGGATCACCGCGGTGGCGGTCGACTCGCCCGGACTCACCCCCGAGCAGCCGTGGTTGCAGCCCGGCGACCCGCTCCGGGTCACCGTCGCCTACGCGGTCGACGAGCCGGTACCCGACCTGGTGGTCGCCCTCACGGTCCACGACGAGACCGGTGCGGTCATCGCCACGTTCGATACCGCCACCCTCGGCGTGGCGGCCCCGGGCGGGCTCGGCGGGCACGAGGTGCGCTTCGACCTGGCCCGGGTGCCGCTGCTCGACGGCACCTACCCGCTCGCGCTCACCTTGGTGTCGGCCGGGGACGGCACGGTGCACGCCTGGCGGGAGCACGTCGACCACTTCTCGGTGATGAACCCCGGCCGGACCGTCGGGGTCGTCGCGCTCCCGGTCGACGTTCGCTTCGGCTGACGGCCGCGTCGGGCTCAGTGGCCGCGGGCGGCGTCGCGACGGTCGCGGGCGGCCCGGCGGCTGATCGCAGCCTCGGCGGCGGACCGGTCGTCGGCGCCGTCCCAGCCCTCGGCCCAGCCCGCGCCGGCCGGACCTTCGGTGGCGGCGACCACGATCCGCCCGGCTGCGACCCCGGCGGCGGCGAGCAGCCGATCCCGGCTGCGCTCGTTGCCGACGACGATCCGCGCCGCGCCCGACCAGAGGAAGCGACCGGTCCGACCGCCCACCGAGCCCGGGACGAGATCGGGGTCGTCGGCGAGCAGCGTGACCCGGCGGAGCACCCGCATCGCGAGGCCCCAAGCCAGGCAGTCGATGAGGCGGAGCACTCGACCGCGACGTCCGGGCGCGGCGCGCAGCGGCGCCTCGGGACCGGCGAGCACCACGACCGAGGCGAAGCCCCGGGCGTGCCGGACGACGGCGACCGCACCCCGCCAACCGGAGATTGCGTCGCGCCGGTGGGCGGCGCGGCCCGGGTCGGACAGCACGGTGACGTCGTGACCGGCGGTGACCTGCTCGCGCACCGCGGCCATCGTGCGGCTCGCCTCGCGGCGGGCGGGCGGCGGGTACGGGCCGATGACGAGCACCTTCACCGGAGGTCCTCCAGCGAGCGCTCCATTGCGTCGAGCACGATGTCCCACCGGTAGTTGGCGAGCACGTACTCGCGACCCCGCGCCGCCATCGTGGCGGCGACATCGGGACGGGCCGCCGCGAAGGCGAGCGCCTGCGCGAGCTCGTACTCGTCACCGAAGCCGATCCCGGCGCCCGATCGTTCGCAGTGCCAGCGGAGCACGGCGCTCTGATCGGTGACGAGCACGAGGGTGCCGGCGAGCCAGGCCTCCATGACCGTGCGCGAGAAGCTCTCGTTCGCGCTCGGCTGCACGTACACGGTGGCGGCCGCGAACGCGTCTCCGACCTCGGACTCGTCGAGGAAGCCGAGGTCGACGACCCGGCCCTCGAGCCCGCTCGGCACAGCGACGGTGCCGACGCCGAAGGTCACGAGATCGAGCGGGAGATCATGGCGGGAGACCGCGAGCGCGTAGGCCCGGAGCAGCCAGTCCCAGCCCTTGCCGCCCTCGCGTCGGCCGGCGTAGAGCGCGAACGGCCGCTCGAGCCCGTGGCGGCATCGGAACCCGTCGGGGTCGTAGGCCGCTGGGATCTGCACGCCGGCCCCGGTCACGACGTGGCGCTCGGGGAGCGTCACGAGCTCGTGGGCCAGCTCGTGCTCGGGCTCGGAGAGGAACCACAGCAGCGCCGGGGTCGAGAGGGTGGTCTGGAGGAGGGGCACGCGGGCGTAGGCCTCGTCGTGCAGGCAGGGCATGACGACGGTGCGTTCGGGTGCGACGGCGGCCCCCGTGACCGTCGTCCACCACAGGTAGGGCGAGAGCACGATCGCGTCGTAACCGGCGGCGCCGACGACGAGGTGGTGGAAGAGCCCGGGCACACGGAACAGGCCGTCGAGCCATTCGAGCTGCTCGGTCTCGGTGAGGTGCTCGCCCGTGTTGATGCGGCCGGCCAGCCGGGCGTGGTCCGGGCCGCCCCGACCCGGTTCGACCGGGAAGCGGTACACGGCGACGCCGTCGACCTCGGTTCGCCCCGGCGGGTACTCGTTGCGCCAGGTGTAGTGGTCGCGGGCGCAGGTCGTGAGGAGGTCGACCGACCAACCCCGGGCCGCGAGCCCGTGCGCAGCCTCCCGCATCACCGCCTCCGAGCCACCGACGACGTCGGCGCCGTAGCGGGGGGCGACGAAGGCCAGGCGGCCGCGGCCGGTCACGCGGCTGCGTCCAGTCCGGCCTCGATCGCGGCGAGGAACGTGGGACCGGTCCGCTCGAGCGCGAGCTCGGCGGCACGGGCCCGCCCGGCGGCGACGAGGGTGTCGCGCGCGTCGGTGTCGCGCAGCACGGTGTCGACCGTCGCCGCAACGACGAGCGGATCCTTGTCGTCGAGGAGCACGCCACCCCGGCCGACGGTCTCGGGGACGGCCGTCGTCGCGTAGGCGACGACGGGGAGGCCGAGCGCCATCGCCTCCACGACCGGCACGTTGAAGCCCTCGTGCTCCGAGAGGCTCACGAAGACGTCGGCCGACCGGTAGTGCGCGACGAGCTCGGTGTGGGACACCGAGTCGGCGAAGGTCACGGCCGACTCGACCCCGAGTCGACGGCTGAGCCGAGTGAGGGAGGCGGAGTACTGCGGCGCGCTGCGGCCACCCACGAGCACGAGCCGGGCCCCGGAGTCGAACGCGGCTCGGTAGACGGCGAACGCCGCGATGATGTCGTGCTGGCACTTGTTGGGCGCGAGGCGCCCGACGGCGAGCCAGTCGGCTCCGGCCTTCCCGGTTCGCCGCTGCTCGAGCACGGTTCGGTCGGGCTCGACCGCGAATCCGGCGAGGTCGACGAGCACCGGGGTGACCGCGGTCGGACCGAAGCCGAGCTCGCCCAGCTCCTCGGCGTTGTAGGTGGAGTCGGCGAGCGCGAACCGCGTCGGCGTGACGAGGTCGGCGAGGCGACGGCGGCCGTCGTCGAGGAGTTCGGCGACGCGTGGCTCCCAGCGTCGGAAGAAACGGGCCGGCGTGATGTTGTGGTAGTCGATCGCGAGCGGCACACCGGAGGCGACGACATCGGTGACGAGCGGATCGCCGATCGAGAAGTGGTAGAGCGCCCAGGTGTCGTTGTCGCTGCGGAACCGGCTCGCGTCCCGGGCCAGGTGACGGACGTCGGGGAGGATCTCACGGGCGAAGATCTCCGACTCGAACCCGGCGTCCCGCAGCAGCCGCTGGGCGTGCAGGCAGTGCGTGCCGATGGCGTCACGCCCGGCGAAGGTGGGGAGGAGCTGGTGGACGGCGGTCACGGCTGCCGCTCCGCACCGGGATCGGCCTCCGACCGCTCGATCCGGGCCCGGAGCTCGGCGATCTCGCGTTCGAGCGCCTCGATCCGGTCGGCGGTCGCCCGGCCCAGCCAGGCCACCGACCAGCCCAGCCCGCTCACCTGGGCGGCGACGTGGTGGTTCGAGAAGCGGACGAGTCGACTCACGATCCGTTTGGCGTAGACCGCCTGCTTGCGGTGTGCCTCGACGGGGGGATCGGGCTCGAAGTGCGCGTGCTCCTCGATCGCGGCGGCGGCCGCTCGGATGTCGTCGCCGGCGACGGGGACGGCGAGCGCGGCGGCGGCGCGGCGTGCGGCCTCGACGTCGACGGTCGGGAAGTCGTCGCGGCGGGCGGCCTCGAGAGCGTGGGACCGGCCCCGTGCGCGCAGGTCGTCGCCGGGTCGGGCGTCGTCGTCCGGGAGGGGAGTTCCTGCAGCCACGATGTGCGGCGGACACTAGCGGACCGGTCGCGCGCGGCCGCGTCGAAGAACGGGGCCCCGCACTACGATCGCCGTGATGTGGGGAACCGAGGATCTCGACCGTCTGCTCGAGACGCTCGGTCACCGGGTCGAGCAGCGACGGGCCGCGGGCGCCTATCCGGGTGACCTCGAACGACGGCTCGACGAGCACTTCGCGACGCTGGGCGCGAGCGCGGCGCCGACGCCCGCCGAGCTCGTCGAGGCGCTCGATCTCGCCTTCACCGAGCTCGCGACGTTCTCGTTCCGGCGCGACGCGAGCACCGAGAGCCGCATCCCCGGCGGTCAGGCCGCGCACCGCACCGTGGCGCGCATCGTGGGGCGGCAGATGGACGGCATCGAGGCCGAGCTCCACCGGTACGGCACGGCGGTCGAGCGGACGATCGGGGTCGTGCGCCTCCTCGTCGAGTCGATCGCGCGTTCGTACGAGCAGGATCTCGCCCAGCGGGTCGACGACGCGCACGATCTGCTCGCCGAGCAGTCGGCGCGGCTGAACGCGGTCGAGTCCCGGCTCGAGGATCTCGCGGCCCGCGTGCCGGGCGCGCCCCGGACCACGTGGTACCGCTCGGACGCGTTCGTCGACGCGTTCCGCGGCGGCACCGAGGCGGTGCGCGACCGGTACCGCGATCTCGTCGGGCATTTCGCCGGCTGCTCGCCCGTGCTCGAGGTGGGATTCGGTCGGGGTGAAGTGCTCGAACTGCTCGGCGAGGCGGGCATCGAGGCATCCGGCATCGAGCCCGATCCCGGGCTCGTCGATGCGGCCCGGGCGCGAGGGCTGCGGGTGGAGACCGGCACGGCGCTCGAGTACCTGGCCGACCTCCCCGACGCGAGCCTCGGCGGCCTCGTGATGATCCAAGTGGTCGAGCACCTCCCGCCCCAGGGGGTGATCGACGTCGTGCGGCTCGCGGCGGAGAAGGTCCGTCCGGGCGGTCGGGTCGTCTTCGAGACGGTCAACCCCACGGCGCTGTCCACCTACGCGAACGCGTTCTGGGTCGATCCCGATCACGTTCGGCCGGTGCACCCGGCTTTCCTCGCCTTCCTCTTCCGGGAGGCGGGCTTCGCCGAGGTCGAGCGGGTCGACCGGTCGGTGCTGCCGCCCGCCGAGCGCCTCCAGTCGCCGACCGGGGCCGACCCCGTCGTGGCCGCGAACTTCGCCCGGGTCGACGAGCTGCTTTTCGGGCCCCAGGACTACGCGATCGTCGCGACGCGGTGACCGCGGTGCCGACCGGGACGGCCGTCGACCAGGTGCTCGTCACTGCTGCGCCCGGTGACGCGATCACGAACCTGGCCCGGTCGCTGCGACCGGTGTTCGAGCGCATCGGCCCGTCCCGGCTGTTCGCCCGCAACATCGATCCCGCGCTCGCCGACGAGGTGACGGCCCTCGACGCGTATCCCGAGCGGTCGGGGGGTCGCGTGATCGTGTTCCACGCGTCGATCGGTGAGCCCGTCGTGCACCGGTTCTTGCGTGAGCGATCCGAGCCAGTGGTGCTCGTGTACCACAACATCACTCCGGCCGAGCACTTCGCGCCGTGGGACCCCGGCTTCGCCGCGCTCCTCGCCGAAGGCCGCCGCGAGGTCGAGGCGCTGCGGCCGCGGGTCGCGCGTGCCCTCGCCGACTCGCCGTACAACGCCCGCGAGCTTGCGGCGATGGGCTACGACGACGTCGTCGTGGTGCCACCGGCGCTGGACGGTCGTCGGCTGCACGCCGTCGCCCCGTCGACCGCGGCGCGGGCCCGGGCCTACGCCGTGCCCGCACCGCTCGTGCTCTGCGTCGCCCAGCTGCTGCCGCACAAGCGTCCCGACTTCCTGATCGAGGCGATGCACGTCGCCCGCACGTATCTCGGCTTCCCGGGAACGCTGTGCCTCGTCGGGCACCAGCGCGTGGCGCCCTACGCCCGCGCGGTCCGTCGGCAGATCGCTGAGCTCGGCGTCACGGGGGTCGATCTGATGGGACCGGTCGACGACGACTTCCTCACGGCGCTCTACCGCACGGCCGATGTCGTCGTGTCGGCGAGCGAGCACGAGGGCTTCTGCCTTCCGCTCATCGAGGCGATGTCGTTCGGGGTGCCGGTCGTGGCCCGCGCCTGCGCGGCCGTCCCCGAGACCGTGGGTGACGCCGGGATCCTCGTCCCGCCCGGGCGGGGTCCGGCATTCTTCGCCGAGGCGCTCACCGAGCTGCTCTCCGACACGGCGCTCCAGGAGGAGCTGAGCCGTCGGGGTCGGGACCGGGCGACCGATCTCTGGGGTCGGAACCACGACCGCACGTTGCTCGCGATCGTTCGGGGCCTGGCGGCGTGAGGCTCTGCTTCGTCTCCCCGCGCTACGGCGAGGACGTTCCCGGTGGCGCCGAGCAGCTCGCCCGCATGTTCGCCGAGCGCACCGCGGCCCGGGGCCACTCGGTCACGGTCGCGACGACCTGCGCCCGCTCGCACGTCGACTGGGCCGACGCCTCCCCGCCCGGTCGGTCGGAGATCGCCGGGGTGACCGTCCACCGATTCCCGGTGGCCCGACCGCGCGACTACGCCGGGTTCGACGCCCTCAACCTGCGGATGGCGACCGGCATCCGCCGGCGGCCGACCTTCATGCAGGAGGAGTGGATGCGGGCCCAGGGCCCGTGGACGCCCGCGCTCGAGGCCTGGCTGGGTTTGCACGCATCCGGGTTCGATTGCGTCATCTGCGTCCCGTACCTCTACTGGACGACCCGGGCGGTGCTGCGAACGGTGCCCGGCCGCTCGGCGGTGCTCATGCACCCGGCCATCCACGACGAGGCCGTGCTGCAGATGTCGATCTTCGACCGGATGTTCCGGGCTACGGATGCGTTCGCGCTCTCGACCCCCGAGGAGGTCGACCTCATCCGGTCGCGCTTCGGGTTCACCCCGCGGGGCGCGGTCGTCGGCATCGGGATCGAAGCCGGGCGCGGTGACGGGGCCCGGTTCCGTGCGGACCGGGGGCTGGGTGATGCGCCCTACCTCTGCTACGTCGGGCGGGTGCAGGCCGCGAAGGGCGCGGGCGAACTGGTCGACTTCTTCGTCGCGTACAAGGAACGGCACCCGGGCTCCGATCTGCGGCTCGTGCTCGTGGGCGAACCGCTCCTGCCCGTGCCCGAGCGTGAGGACATCGTGGTGACCGGGTTCGTCGACGATGTCGCTCGCGACGACGCCGTGGCCGGTGCGCTCGCGCTCGTGATGCCCTCCTACTACGAGAGCTTCTCGATCGTGCTGGCCGATGCCTTCGCCCGCGGTCGTCCGGCTCTTGTTCAGGCCGCCTGCCCCGCGCTCGCGGGTCAGGCCCGCCGGAGCGCGGCCGCGATCCCGTACCGGGGTTTCGCCGCGTTCGAGGTTGCGGTCGACGAGCTGCTCGGGAACCCGGATCTCGCCGACGCGATGGGGGCGGCCGGGCGGGAGTACGTCCGCCGCGAGTACGACTGGGAGGTCGTGCTCGACCGGTACGACGCGCTGCTGGCGGCCACGGTACGCGGCGAGGCGCCGCTCGCGGCCGGGTCAGCGTGACGCGGGGGGCACCTCGTGCTCCGGGCGGGTCACCCGGACGATGAGGTCGGCGAGCAGCCCGATCATGAGCACCTGGAACGCGGCGAAGAGCAGCAGCAGGGTGTTCGTCGTCACCCGGAAGTCGTAGCGGGCCAGGTCGAAGCCGAGCTTGGCGAGACCGACGAGGCCCATCAGCATCCCGACCGGCATGAACACGCGCAGCGGTTCGTAGGAAAGGATCATGCGGATCACCTGCACGGCGTATCGGCGGGTGTCGGCGAGCGGACGGAACTTCGAGCGGCCGGCCCGCTTGGCGTACGGGATGGGCAGGTAGCCGACGGTGTAGCCCCCGGCCAGGAAGCTCATCGTCATCGTCGTGACGCACGAGAAGCCGGGCGGCAGGTTGCGCAGGTATTGGCGGGCGACGTCGGTGCGGAACGCCCGGAAGCCCGAGTTGAGGTCGGGGATCTCGGTCTTGGAGAGGAACTCGGCGAGCTTGCGGATCAGCCACTTGGCCGGGACCCGCAGTCCCTTCATCGTCCCCTCCTCGGTGGTGCGGGCGCCGACCACTTGATCGCAGCCGTCGAGCGCCCGGACCAGCTCGGGGATCGTGTCGTTCGGGTAGGTCATGTCGACGTCGGTCCAGACGGTGACCCGGCCCCGGGCGGCGGCGGTGCCGGCCTTGCGGGCCGAGCCCGAACCCCGGTTGCGGGTGAAGGCGATGATCCGCAGACCGCCGAGCTCCCGGGCGAGGTCGACGGAGCCGTCGGTGGACCCGTCGTCGACGACGATGATCTCGTAGGTGAGCCCGGAGGCGTCCATGGTGGCCCGGATGCGCTCGACCTCGGGGCCGAGGTTGTCGCGCTCGTTGAAGACGGGCAGCACGATCGAGACGTCGAGTTCGTGCTCCGTGGTCATCGGGAACCGAGGATAGCGATGCCGGTGACGGGTTCCCGGGGACCGCGAGTTGCGACCGGGGTGCCCGGTGGCGTAGCACCGCGGTCGTGGCTGTCGTGACCGCCTTCCTCGTCGTCGGCCTCGCCTGCGCCATCGCGGCCGGATTCGTGATCCGCGAGGCCGCTCGGATGGCGGCCGAGCCGCCGCCGCCGGTCTACGACCTCGAGGAGGCCTACGAGTGGGTGGTTGATCGGCTCCCCGACGTCGTCGCCGCCACCGTGACCCCCGATGACGTGCGGCTCATCCTCGATGTGCAGGCCGAGCACCTCCGGGCCCTCGGCGCGGGCGCCGAGACGGCACGCGTTCTCGGCGCGGCCGAGATGATCGACGACATCGTCGAGCGGGCCGCGGCCCGGGGGGAGCGGTTCCTGCCCGAGCAGGTGGCGGCTGTCGTCGACACTCAGCTCGAGTACCTGCGGGATCTCGGCGCCGTCGGCCCGCCCGCCGATCCGCCGACCGCGTCCTGACCCGTCGGCGTCCGGGCTCCTCTCGGTCCCGTCCGAGCCGTGATCGGCGGGGTCGGATCTGGTACAACGGCGGGACCGGAGAAGGGAGGTGGTCCAGCACATGCACGATAAATCTGGGACCCCGGAGGTGCGCGGCCGTTAGGTCGGCGCGACTGGACCGACCGGCGGAGATCCGCCGTCGCACCGCCGTCGTCATCCCGGGAATGGTCCCTCCGGATGAGCATGACGACGGATTCGCATCGAGGTCGCTCCCGGGTGCACCGGGTGGCGGCTCCGGTGCGGCCAGGCAAGGCAGTCGAACGGGCCGGGGGGCGTGCGCCACGGCGAGCGCCCCCCGGTTCCCGTTCCCCGAGCAGATGAGCACACCATGAGCCGTCCGACGCGCTTCGAGCACTACCGCTACCTCGGCGACAAGCGAACCCTCGTCGTGTACGACCTCGACCGGTACGGCTCCGATCCCGAGGTCACCGCCGCGGTGGACGACATCCTCGTCGCCGAGACGTTCCTGGCGTTCGGTCCCGACACGCTGGCCGAGGCTCGCAACCGCGGCTACCGGCCCGCTCGTTCGACCGACGCCGACGCCTAGCCCCGGATCGCTCGTGCCGCCCCGTCAGCGGGGTTCGGGCGGGCCGGTCCAGCACTCGGTGGGCAGGGCGGCCCGCACCCCGGCGAGCCGGGCGGCGAACGCCTCGTCGGAGAGGGCGGGGCGCGATCCGACGGCCTTCGGATCGGCGGGCAGGGCGTCGTAGTCGACCCATGACGTGCAGCCGCCGTAGGAATCCCGCCAGGGGATCGTGATCGGCTCGTCGAGCACGTGGACCCGGAGCGCGAGCACGGTGAGCGGATCGCGACGCTTCCACCGGAAGCGGGAGACCACGTAGTCGCGCGACCAGATGCTCTTCGTCGCAACGGCCTCGACCTGCTCGGGCTCGGTGACGCTCGCGGTGTCGACGATCTCGGCCCAGCCCGGGACGGTCACCGGCCCGCCGACCGGCGAACCGGACGCCAGTTCGATCCGGTGCGCGTAGGCCGGGGCGAGCAGGGTGGTGTCCTGGTGTTCGACCGTGGGGGAGAGCCAGCACCGGTCGGTGGGGACCGAGAACCGACGGCCGTCCTCGCGCAGGCCACCCTTGCGGATGTCGACGATCTGCTCGCCGGCGAGGAGCGCGTGGACGATCACCGCCCACTCCTTCAGCCCGGGCATTCCGGCGGCTTCCGTCGCTCCGTTCGGCACCGCACCGGTCATGCGGGCCAGGATAACGACGGTGCACATCGAGGAGATCGTCTCGGAAGGCCTGCGGCTCGGCGCCCATTCGGCGCGTCCGCCCGGAACCGGTCGGGTTCCCGCCCTGCTCGTGCTGCCCGGATTCCCGCGCGGAGTCGGAGGCGCCGCAACGCTCGGCAACACCGATCAGACCCTGTGCGACCGGGTCGCCCGCGACGCGGGCTGGGCCGCGCTGACGTTCACGTTCCGGGGCACGGGCACCTCGGAGGGCGACTTCTCGATCGACGGCTGGCGCGCCGACGTCCGTGCCGCGGTCGACGCCCTGTCGGCGCGCACCGACATCACCGGGGTGTGGATCGCAGGCTTCCGGCTCGGCGGGACCCTGGCTGTCCTGGCGGCGGCCGCCGACCCGCGGATCCGCGGTATCGCCACGTTCGCGGCACCGGCTGCGCTCACGACATGGGTCGCCGATCCGCAGTGGTTCCTCGAGTACGCGCGGCGCACCGGGGTGCTGCGCACGCCGGGATTCCCGCCCGATCCCGACGCCTGGATCCGGGCGATCGCCGAGGTGGACCCGGTGGCGGCCGCACCCCGGGTCGCACCGCGACCCTGGCTGCTCGTGCACGGGAGCGACGACGACGTCGTTCCCGTCGAGGACGCGCGTCGCCTCGCGGCTGCGGCCGGTGCGCAGGTGGAGGTGCGGATCATCCCGAACGGTCCGCACCGGCTCCGGCACGACCCGCGTGCGGTCGCCGCGCTGCTCGGATGGTTGGACCGCCGCGAGCCCTGAGCGGGCGGGGCGGTCAGACGAAGGTCCGGGCCTCGTCGAGTACGGCGGCCAGCGTCGCCGCCGGATCGAACTCGGGCTCGTAGCCGGTCGCGGTGCGGAGGCGGGTGGGATCGCCGACGAGGACGGGGATCTCGGCCGGCCGCACGAGGGCGGGATCGGTCTCGATCCGCAGCGGCACCCGGGCCCGGGCGAGGAGCTGCTCGGCGAGCGCCGCGATCGGGACGCCCTCGCCGCGACAGACGTTGTAGACCGCCCCGGGCTCGCCGTGGAGCACGAGGAGTCGGTAGGCCCGGACGACGTCGCGCACGTCGCTGAGATCGCGCACCGCGTCGAGCGATCCGGCGGTGATGGTCGTGGCGCCCGTTCGTTCGGCCTCGGCGATCCGGCGGGCGAAGCCGGGAACGAAGAAGGCCGGGGCCTGGCCCGGTCCGGTGTGGTTGAACGGTCGCACCCGGACCGTCTCCAGTCCGTGCCCGAGCCATGCCTGCAGCGCGACGGCGCCCGCCGCGACCTTGCTCGCCCCGTACGGTGTGAGCGGCCGCAGCGGAGTGTCCTCATCGACCCGTCCGGCGTCGGCCGGGACGCGTCCGTACTCCTCGGCGCTACCCACGACGAGCACCCGCCGGGCGCCGGCTGCTCGGGCGCCGTCGAGCACGTGTTGGGTGCCGATCGCGTTGACGAAGTTTGGTTTTATTTCCATGGGGACGGCGGGACCCGCTTGACGTCTCCTATTGATGGGTCTAGAAGCCCGCTCACTTCACTGGTTGTTGGTTTTTTGG
>JBJSXF010000130.1:0-2988 GCA_046086225.1 Actinomycetota bacterium
GCCCGAGCCGAAACGCCGCCGGCGGTGGCGTCGAACTCGATGAAGCCTAGCGAGTACGCCACCGAAGCGCTCATCTGGGCGCTCGATGACATCGAAGCGCCGCCGCTCGCCCGGTTGTGGCAGACGTGCCCCAAGCGATCCGGGCTCGTCGGCCCCGGACCTAGGGCAACCGCTCCAGCACCGGCACGATCGACGAAATAGTCGCCTTCGGGCTGACCTTGTAGAAGACGTCGGCGAGTTTCCCCTTGGCGTCGACGACGAACGCCGAGCGAATGATCCCCGTGAACTTCCGGCCGTAGAGCGAACGCTCGCCCCAGACGCCCCAGGCTTCGGCCACCGCGTGCTCGGTATCGGCGAGCAGCGGAAAGCCCAGACGGTGCTTCTCGGCGAAGCGCCGCTGCTTGTCGATCGGATCGGGACTGATGCCGACCACGGCGGCACCGAGCCGCTCGAGCCGGGGGAACGCATCCCGCAGATTGCACGACTGCTGCGTGCACCCGGGCGTATCGGCCTTCGGATAGAAGTAGACGACGAGCGGCGACCCATTGAAGGAAGACAGCCGCACGGTCTCCCCGTGCTGATCCTTGAGACCGAACGCCGGCGCCTTGTCGCCTACCTCGAGCCGAACCATCGCCCGCCCTTCCAATCCGCTGCTGGCTACGACCCGTAGGATGCCAAACGTGCCGCCGCCCGCGCCGATCCGGCTCCGGCACGCCCCCGCCGCCGTGCTCGCCGCCGCCGGCCGCCTCGGGGGTCACGAGACCGAGTCCGGCACGGTTGTCTTCCCGGCCGAACCCGACCGGCATCCGGCCATCGAGGCCACCCTCACCGTCCGCCCCGAACCCAGCGGGTCAGCCGTCACGGTCTCCGGACGGGTGGATCTGGCCGCGGTGCCCTTCTTCGGGGGCGTCCTCCGGCCGTTGATCGCCGTGGCCCGCCGGCGGGCCGAACGACACCTCCTCGATCGGTTGCGGGCCGAACTCGACGGCGAGGATCACCCCCCGACGCCCGGGCACCTCCTCGGCATGCCCCCCGTCCCGTTCAGCGCCGAGCAGGTGACGCTGCTCGCCGTCGCCGGCGCCGCGACCGCCGTGACATCGTTCGCCGCGGCGCTCTTCGGCCAGTTGAGCGGTCCGATCAGCGAGACCTTCGGAGCGTCGGACGCCCGGATCGGCGTGGCGCTCGCCATCACCCGCACCGGAGCGATCCTCGCCCTCGTGCTCACCGCCCTCGCCGATCGGCGCGGCCGCCGAGCCCTCATCATCATCGGGATGCTCGGGTCATCGCTCTCGTGCGGCATCTCCGCCGTTGCGCCATCCCTCGACATCTTCACCGCGGGTCAGGTGTTGCAGCGCGGCTTCGCGATCACGACCTTCACCGTCGCCGGGATCGCCGTCATCGAGGAGGCACCCGAAGGCGCCCGCGCCTACGCGGCATCGATGCTCGCACTGGCCGGAGGTCTCGGGTTCTCGTTCGCGGTCGTGGTGCTGCCCTTCGGCGACGCCGGCACGGGCGGGTGGCGCATCCCGTTCCTGCTCGGAGCGGCGTCCCTGCTGCTCGTCCGCCCGATCGCCGGTCGCCTCGTCGAGACCCGCCGGTACGCGGCCGTCGCCGCCCGGACCGACGTCACCCGCGGCCGACTGTCCGAGATCGTCGATCGTCAATACCGGCGACGCTTCCTGCTCCTCGCCGGAGCCGCGTTCCTCACCAGCGTGTTCAACGCCCCGTCCTCCCAACTGATGAACAAGTACCTCGAGGACGTCCGCGACTTCTCCAGCACCGGCATCGCCCTCTTCCGGGCGGTCACGACGGCCCTCCCGGGCCTCATCGGGATCCTCATCGGCGGTCGGCTCGCCGACGCCCGGGGTCGACGCCCGGTCGCTGCGATCGGACTCCTCGTCGCGACGATCACCCAGATGGGCTTCTTCCTCGTCGGCGGCCCACCACTGTGGTTCCTCGCCGCCGCGTCGGTCGTCACGGCCAGCGCCGGCGGGCTCGCGCTCGGAACGATGGACGCAGAGCTGTTCGCGACCGAGGTGCGCTCGACATCCAACGCGATCCTCACCGTGCTCGCCGTCACCGGATCCGGGTTGGGCCTCCTGCTCGCCGGCGCCCTCTCCGACCCGCTGGGTGGGCTCGGCCGATCGATCGCGCTCATGGGGGTCGCTGCGGTGTTCGCCGCGATCGTCGTGATCCCGCGGCTCCCCGAGACGGCGAGCCTGTCCCTCGACGACGTCAGCCCGACCGAGACCGGAACCGGGTGATGGCGCGTACCGCCGAGATCGTCGCGGACGGCCTCGTGTTCCCCGAAGGCCCCCGTTGGCACGACAACCGGCTCTGGATCTCCGACCAGCACGACCGCCGCGTGGTCACCGTCACCGGGAACGGCCTCGTGGAGACCGTGGTCGAGGTCGCCGGTCAGCCCTCGGGCCTCGGATGGCTTCCCGACGGCCGCCTCCTCGTCGTCTCGATGCGCGACCGTCGGGTCCTACGCCTCGAATCCGACGGGCTCGTCGAGCACGCCGACCTCGGTCCGCTCGTATCCGCCGACTGCAACGACATGGTCGTCGACGCCGTCGGACGGGCCTACGTCGGGAACTTCGGTTTCGATCTCTACGGAGGCGAGCGCCCGCGAGACACGACGATCATCCGGGTCGACCCCGACGGAACGGCTGCGATCGCCGCCGATGACCTCGGGTTCCCCAACGGGAGCGTCATCACGCCGGACGGAGGCACGCTCCTCGTCGGCGAGAGCATGGCCGGGCGGATCACGGCCTTCGCGATCGGCGACGACGGGACGCTCGACAACCGACGGACGTGGGCGACCCTCACCGGTGCGACCGTCGACGGCATGTGCCTCGACGCCGACGGATGCGTGTGGGTCGCGTGTCCCGGCACCGGGCGCGCCCTGCGCGTCCGCGAAGGCGGCGAGGTCGTCGACGAGATCCGGGGCAGTCACCCCGGGGTCTACGCATGCATGCTCGGCGG
>JBJSXF010000131.1:0-5540 GCA_046086225.1 Actinomycetota bacterium
CTCGCGCATCGGGAGCACCGGCGCGAAGCACACCTCGTGGCCGGCGAAGAACGCCACCCACTCGTCGCGCGTACGGGTGCGGAACAACGCGGCGAGGGTCGCGGTGTGCTCGGGCCAGCGGGCGGCGTCCATCTGTCCGGCCGGATCGAGGTCGATGCCCAGCGGCGCGACGAGCGCGCAGAAGTTCGCGTAGAACTGCGGCTCGTAGGCGGCGAGCGACACGTAGCCGCCGTCGGCGGTCTCGTAGACGTTGTAGAAGTGGGAGCCGCCGTCGAGCAGGTTGGTGCCGCGCGGACCCCAGCCGCCGATGGCATCGATGCCCCAGAAGATGCTCATGAGCTGGGCACTGCCGTCGACCATCGCCGCGTCGATCACCTGGCCCTCGCCCGAGCGGGCCCGCTCGACCAGCGCGGCGAGGATCCCGATCACCACGAGCGAGCCCCCGCCCCCGAAGTCGGCGAGCAGGTTGATGGGCGGGTGGGGGGCGTGGTCGCGCGGCCCGAGGTGCCACAGGGCCCCGGCGAGCGACAGGTAGTTGATGTCGTGGCCGACGTCGGCGGCGAGGGGGCCGTCCTGGCCCCAGCCGGTCATGCGGGCGTAGATCAGGCCGGGGTTGCGGTCCCGGCAGGCGGCGGGGCCCACCCCGAGCCGTTCGGCCACCCCGGGCCGGAAGCCCTCGAGCAGCACGTCGGCCCGGGCGCAGAGGTCGAGTACGACGCCGGGCCCGTCGGGGTGCTTCAGATCGACGGCGACGCTGCGCCGCCCGCGATCGACGACCGACACCGCCGAGGCGGGCGCACCCGACACCGTCCGCCCGGTGCGGGCGTGCTCGGCCCGATCGATCCGCAGCACCTCGGCGCCGAGATCGGCGAGCAGCATGCCCGCGAACTGCACCGGACCGATGTTGGGCAGCTCGATGACCCGGACGCCGGCGAGCGGGCCCGCCACGTCAGACCCCGAGGACGCGGGCGGCGTTCTCGGAGAGGAACTTCGGCCACACGTGGTCGCGGAACGGCACCTCGGGCAGCTCGGCGAAGATCCGATCGATGTCGAGCCCCATCGGGTAGTAGCCGGCGTAGATGATCTTGTCGGCGCCCCGCTTGTTGGCGAACTCGATGATGTCGCGGTTGTAGTGCTTCGGGGCGAAGGCCGACGTCGAGTAGTAGAGGTTCGGCCACTTGAGCAGCAACTTCACCATGAGCTCGCTCCACGGCTCCGAGCCGTGACGGGTCACGATCTTCAGCTCGGGGAAGAACCAGCACACCTCGTCGAGCAAGCCGGTGTACTGCGGTGTGTAGCGGATGCGCGGACCGGGCACTCCGGCGTACACGAAGATCGGCACGTCGAGCTCGATGCACTTCGCGTACACCGGGTACATCATCTTGTCGTTGAGCGGCACCTGCGGGATGAGGCCGGTACCCCAGCAGTGCACGGCCCGGGCCCCGTGCACCTTCACGGCCTCTTCGATCGACCGCACCGCGGCCATGCCCTCGTTGGGATCGACGCTGCACGACGCGATGAAACGGTCGGGGTAGTTCTCCAGCGCGATCTGCGAGTCGCCCTCGGTCGGCAGGCCGACGAGGGCCTGGCGGATCCCGTGCTGCTCCATCTTGGCGAGCAGCATCTGCACCGGGTGATCGACGTGCTCGTAGTGGGGGACGCCCTTGAACATGTACTGGGCCGGGAACTCCCAGTCCTGACTGTCGGAGTCGTGCGTCTGCTTGCGGATGAAGTCGTACTGCTTGGCCTGCTCTTCGCGCGCCTTGGGGAAGCCGATCATCGTGTCGATGACGCCGACCTCACTGCGGGCCTTCTCGAACGCCTCGCGGCTCACGATCCCTCCGTCAGCTTGAACACGCGCTCGGCGTTCTCCCGCAGGAACTTGGGCCAGACGTGGTCGCGGAAGCCCACGTCGGGCAGCTCGGCGAAGATCCGGTCGAGCGACAGCCCCATCGGGTAGTAACCGGCGTACATCACCTTGTCGGCGCCGCGGGTGTTGGCGAAGTCGACGATGTCCTTCGGGTAGAAGCGGGGCGCGAAGGCCGAGGTCGAGTAGTAGAGGTTCGGCCACTTGAGCAGCAGCTTCACCGCGAGATCGGTCCAGGGCTCGCAGCCGTGGCGGGTCACGAACTTGAGCTCGGGGAAGTACCAGCACACCTCGTCGATGAGGCCGACGAACTGCGGGGCGAACGGCACTCGCGGTCCGGGCACGCCCGCGCACACGCAGATCGGGATGTCGAGCTCGATGCACTTGGCGTAGAGCGGGTAGAACTTCGCGTCGTTGATCGGCACCTGCGGGTTGAGCCCGGCCGGGAACGCCGTGGCCGCTTTCACGCCGAGCTCCTCGTAGGCCCGCACGAGCTCGCGCACGCCGTCCATGCCCGAGTTGGGGTTGACCTCGAACGACCCGAAGAAACGGTCGGGGTGGGTGCGCAGCGCCCGCAGCGCGTCGGCCTCGGGCCCCTCCCGGAACGACACGCCGAGCATGCCCTTCTCGATCCCGAAGCGGTCCATCTGGCCGAGGAGGAAGGTGACCGGATCGTCGCCGGGCTCGGGGTGCGGCACGTCCTTGAACATGTACTGGGCCGGGAAGTCGAACTCCTCGAGCGACTCGCGGTCGCGCAGGTTCGACCGGAGGAACTGGTAGGTGCGCTTCGTGTCGCGGAACGGCGGGGCGATCATGAGGTCGATGACGCCGATTCCCTCGGGGATTCCCATGCGGCGACCGTAGCCGCGGGTTCGCGCGGCGGTCAGATCCCTTCGGGGAGCCCGACGGTACGATCGATGCGGTGCCGGGAGCGACGGAGTGGGGGGCGGCGACCGACTTCGACGACGTGCGCGGGCGGGTCGCGATCGTCGGGATCGGCGAGACGGCGTACACCAAGGCCTCGGGCCGCACGGCCCGCGAGATCGGTGCCGAGGCGGCCGAGCGGGCCATCGCCGACGCCGGGCTCGAGCCGGCCGACATCGACGGCCTCACCTGGTCGGGGGCGTTCCCGGGCTTCGACGCCGACGCGTTCCACGAGCACTTCGGCACGAGCCACGACCTGTGGACCTCACCCTGGGGCGGAGGCATGACCTGGGCCGCGACCGCGCCCTACCTGGCGGCCAAAGCCATCGAGCGGGGCGAGGCCCGCCACGTGCTCAACGTCTTCCCGGTGGCCTGGGCCACCCAGCGGGCGTCGATGACCGGCGGTCCGGGCGAGGTGCACGCGGCCCAGGCGGCCAAGCAGAACCTCGAGGTGCCCTTCGGCTGGTTCCCCCAGCCCGTCTACTTCGCCACGATCATGCGCCGGCACATGATCGAGTTCGGCACGACCCCCGAGCAGTTCGGGGCGGTGGCCGTAGCGGTCCGGGCCCACGCCAACCTCGACCCGGCGGCCGTGATGCACGACCGCCCGATGACGATCGCCGACTACCTGGCGGCCCCGATGCTCGCCGACCCCCTCCGGCTCTTCGACTCCTGCCTCATCTCCGACGGCGGCGCCGCCTTCCTGACCACCAGCGCCGAGCGGGCGCGCGATTTCCCGCAGCCGCCTGCCGTCGTGCTCGGGGTGGGGGAGGGCGCCTCGGGCACCGGCACCCACTGGGCCCAGCAGCCGGCGTTCACGAGCACGCCCCAGGTGTTCTCGGCCCCGGCCGCGTTCGCCATGGCCGGGTGCACCCCGGCCGACGTGGACGTGCTGAACGTGTACGACCCCTTCACCGTCGTGAGCCTCATGCAGATCGAGGACATGGGCTTCTGCCCCAAGGGCGAGGCCGGGCCCTTCGTCGAGAGCGGGGCCCTCGCCCACGACAGCGGGGTGCTGCCGTTCAACACCCACGGTGGTCTGCTCTCCCACGCCTACGTGCTCGGCATCGCCCACGTGGTCGAGTGCGTGAAGCAGCTCCGGGGCACGGCCGCGGCGCAGGTGCCCGGTTGCGAGATCGCGGTCTACGGCGGCTACACCGGACACATGGCGAGCACCCTCGTGCTCGGGAGGGGGTGACGCCGGTGGCGATCACCCGGGCGACCTTCCCGCTCCCCGACGTCGACGATCCGCTCACCGCGCCCTACTTCGCGGGCGCGGCCCGCGGCGAGCTCGTGGTGCCGCGCTGCGCGGCGTGCGCGCGCTTCGTCTGGTACCCCGAGCCGACGTGCCCGGCGTGCGGAGCCGAGCCCGTGTGGACGCCGGTCTCGGGCCGGGGCACCCTCTTCTCCTGGGCGGTCGTGCGCCGCCCGTTCCTCCCGGCCTTCGCCGGGATGGTGCCGTTCGTGACCGGTCTCGTCGCCCTGGCCGAGGATCCGGCCGTGCGCATCCCGACCCTCGTCACGGGCACCGACCCCGATGCGCTCGCGCCCGATGCGCCGGTGCACGCCGTGTTCCGTCCGCTCGCGTTCCCGACGGTCGACGGTTCGGTCGTCGTGCCGATGTTCGAGGTGGCGCCGTGATGCTCGACGGCCTGCGCGTGCTCGACCTCACCACGGGGATCGCGGGTGCGTACTGCGCCAAGCTCCTCACCGACCTCGGCGCCGACACCGTGTTCACCGACCCGCTCGACGGCGACCCGCTCACCGAGTACCTGCGCACCTCGCAGCGCCAGGTGTCGGCTGATGCCGACTGGCTCGACCGGGCCGACCTCGTGATCGTCGGCGCGCCGGGACGGGTGCCGGGCGCGCCGCCGCCGGTCACGGTCGCGATCACCGCGCTCGGCCACGGTGGGCCCGACGACGGCCTCCACCTCACCGAGGAGGTGCTCCAGGCCCGCAGCGGCAGCCTCGCCGCGCACGGCCACTCGCACCTCCCGCCCCTCACCGTCGGCGGCCGGCTGGGTGAGTACATCGTCGGGGCGTTCGCCGCGCTCGGCGGGGTGACCGCCTGGTCGCGGGCGGCGCGCACCGGGGTGCCCGAAACGGTCGATGCCTCGATGCTCGAGGCGATGCAGATGACCTACGTCACCCACCCCACCCTCATGGCCCGCTTCCCGGGCGGGCGGATGCTCGCGTTCCGGTGGGTGATGATCCCGGGCAACGAGGCGACGCGCGACGGCCGCTACGTCGGCATCACCACTGTGACCGAGGCGCAGTGGGAGGCCCTGGCCCGGGCCATGGGCCGCGACGACCTGGCCACCGACGACGGCCTGCGCACGATGATCGGGCGGTTCGTGCGGGCCGGTGAGGTCACCGAGGCGCTCGCGGCCTGGACGGGGACGCGTGACGCCGACGAGGTCGTCGCGGCCTGCGTCGAGGCGCGCGTGCCCGCGACGATCCTCGGCAACGGCGCCGAGCTCCCGCGCTTCGACCACTTGGTCGAACGCCAAGTCTTCGTGCCCCAGCCCGGGGCGACGTGGCTCCGGCCCCGCGCGCCCTTCCGATTCCACGGGGTGCCCGACCGCCCGCTCGCCGCGCCCCGCCCCGTCACCGCGGCCGAGCGCTGGGAGCCCCGCGAGGCGACCCCGGCCACTGCGAAGGCCCCCGGCGAGCGACCGCTCGCGGGCCTGCGGGTGCTCGACTTCACCGCGTTCTGGGCCGGGCCCTTCGCGACCGCGTGGCTCTGCGC
>JBJSXF010000132.1:0-6924 GCA_046086225.1 Actinomycetota bacterium
ATCCCGGTGCTCGACGACAACGTGGCCGAGCTGGCCCGCATCTTCATCGCCGAGGGGCGCCGTGAGGGGGTGCGGGGCGACGTCGCCTTCGTGCAGTCGATGCTCGAGACCGGCTGGCTCGGGTTCAAGTGGTCGCAGATCCCACCCGACGCCTACAACTACGCAGGCATCTACGCCTTCGGTGGTCGTCAGTCGCTGCCGAACTGCAAGAACGGTGACAGTGCGCCGAGTCGATGCATGGGCTCGCCGGCCAAGGGCGTGCGCACGCAGATCCAGCTGCTGCGCAGCTACGCCGACCCGTCGGTGAAGGGCATGACCGGTCGGCTCATCTCGGCGCCGTCCGACCGGGCCGGGATGGCCCCCTACTGGGAGTACTTCGGCGGCGACAACTGCCCGTGCGGGAAGCTCATCTGGGCCGCGGCGAACGACTACGGCCTCTACATCATCCGCATGTTCTCGCAGGCGGTCGTCGAGGCCGGCCTGGCCCGACCGTGCGACCCGTACACCGCGGCCCCGCCGACCAACGCCTCGGGAACGGGCTTCTGGGAAGTGACGCGCGACTCGGTGGTGCACGCCGTCGGGGCCGCCAAGTGGCTCGGCGATCCGAGCAAGCTCGCGCTCGACGCCCCGCTCGTGGGCGGCCGGGTGACGCCGACCCGCGGTGGCTACTGGCTCCTCGCCCGGGACGGCGGCATCTTCACGTACGGCGACGCGGTGTTCCGGGGCTCGACCGGCGGCATGCGCCTCGATGCGCCCGTCAACGGGATGGAGCGCACCTCCGACGGGCTCGGCTACTGGCTCGTGGCCGACGACGGTGGCATCTTCACGTTCGGGCGGGCCAAGTTCTACGGGTCGATGGGGGCCAAGCCGATCAGCGCGCCGATCATCGGGATGGAGCGCACCCTGAGCGGGTTCGGCTACTGGCTCTTCGGCAGCGACGGACGCGTCTACCCCTTCGGTGACGCGAAGTCGTACGGATCGATCGCGGGAGGGACGCTCGCCTCGCCGGTCGTCGCCCTGCACCGCACCCGTTCGGGGAACGGCTATTGGATGCTCACCCGGGCGGGTCGGATCTACGCGTTCGGTGACGCGGCCAAGTTCGGTGATCTCGTGTCGTGCACGAACCTCGACGGAGCGACACGCCTGCTCGCGTCGCCCACGGGGAAGGGCTACTGGATCGCCACCGGCTCGGGTGCGGTCGTGGCGTTCGGTGACGCCAAGCCCCTCGGCTTCCCGGCGGTCGTCGGTGACGTGCCGGTTGCCCTGCTCCCGCTCGACCGGCCCGCACCGCTCACCCAGTAGTCTCGGACCCGTCATCCACGGGGAGCTCGGAGGTACCGGGCTGAGAGGGTGGTTCCCGCTGCGGCGGCCTGCCACCGACCCCTCGAACCTGCTCCGGATAATGCCGGCGGAGGGAGGATCGCATGGGCCGCACTGCGGTCGTGCTCTCGGGCGGGGAGCCGCCCGGTTCGTCGCTGGCGTCGCGCTTCGTGGGTGACCACCTGGTGGTGGCCGCCGACGCGGGCCTGCACCACGCCGAGATCCTCGGGCTGCGCGTCGATCTCGTGGTCGGTGATCTCGACTCGGTCGATCCGGTGCGGCTCGCGGCGGCCGAGGCGGCGGGCGCGGTCGTGGAGCGTCACCCGGTCGACAAGGACGCGACCGACCTCGAGCTCGCGCTCGACGCCGTCTGTGCCCGGGCGGTCGAGCGGGTCACGGTCGTGGGCGCCGGGGGCGGTCGGCTCGACCACCTCCTCGCCAACCTGGCCGTGCTCGGGCACCCGCGCTACGCCGCGATCACGGTGGAGGCGCTTCTGGGCGACACCCGGGTGGCCGTCGTCCACGGTGGCACCGAGGTCGCGGTCGAGGGCGCGCCCGGCGCGCTCGTGACCCTGCTGCCCGCAGGCGGTCCGGCCCGGGGCGTCACGACGACCGGGCTGCGCTTCCCGTTGCGGGGCGAGGATCTCGACCCGACGGCGACCCGCGGGGTCAGCAACGTCGTCGCGGGGGCGCCGGCGACGGTCTCGCTCGGGGCGGGGACCCTCCTCGTCATCGAACCGGAGGTGCTCGCCCGATGAGGCGGCGATCGGTCCTGGTCTGGGTGGGCGGCGCGGTCGTGATCGCCGCAGTCGTCGCCGGTTGCGGGCGCGGGGGCGGGACGGGCTCCGGCGCGTCGGGCGCATCGGGCCCGACGCGCGGGGGCACCGTGACCCTGCTCACCCACGACGCGTTCGCGGCCTCGCCCGAGGTGCTCGCCGACTTCACCGCCCGCACCGGCTACACGGTGCGGCTGCTCCAGCCCGGCGACGCGGGCGTGGTCGTCAACGAGGCGATCCTCCGGCGTGACCGTCCCGTGGCCGACGCCCTCTACGGGATCGACGACACCGAGCTGACCCGGGCCTTCGCGGCCCGGATCTTCGCACCGGGCACGGCTCCGCAGCCCGAGCTCGTGCCGGGAACGCCGACCGACGCCGAGCGTCGCGTCACCGCCGTGGACCGGGGCGATGTGTGCGTCGTGTACGACCGCACCTGGTTCGGTCGCGAGGGTCGTCCGCCCGCACCGCGGTCGTTCGCCGATCTCGCCGACCCCCGGTACCGCGGCCTCACGGTGGTCGAGGATGCCGCTGCGTCGTCACCCGGGTTCGCCTTCCTCGCCGCCACGGTCGCCGAGTACGGCGCCGACGGGTGGGAGGGCTACTGGCGCAGCCTGCGGGCGAACGACGTGCGGGTGGTCGACGGTTGGACCCAGGCGTACCTCCAGGACTTCACCGCGGGGGGCGGTCCGGGCGACCGGCCGATCGTCGTCTCCTACGGATCGAGTCCGCCCGCCGACGTGGTCGGCGCGTCGCCGCCGCGGACCGAGCCCCGGGTCGCGGTCGTCGAGCCCACGTGCTTCCGCCAGACCGAGTTCGCGGGCGTGCTCGCGGGTGCGGCCCACCCGGAGGCGGGGGAGGCGCTCGTCGACTTCCTCGTGTCACGGCGGTTCCAGGCCGACCTCCCGCTCCAGATGTACGTGAGCCCGGTCGTGGCCGGTGTGCCGGTGCCCGCGGTGTTCGCCCGCTGGGCGGTGGTACCCGCCGCTCCGTTGACCCTGCCCGACGCCGAGATCGCCGCCGGCCGTGACGCGTGGATTCGTCGGTGGACCGACATCGTCGTCCGCTGACCGGCCGCCTCGGACGCGCGGCCCGGGTCGCGCTGCCGCTCGCGTTCCTCGGCGTCTTCTTCGCCTGGCCGCTCGGGGCGATCATCGGTCGAGCCGTCTCGGGCGCGGCACTGCTCGACGTGCTCGGCGACCCGGCCCTGCGGCGGGTGATCGCCTTCACCGCGCTCCAGGCCGTCGCCTCCACGGCGCTCACCCTCGCGGTCGGGCTGCCGCTCGCCGGGGTGATCGCCCGGTACCGGTTCCCGGGGCGATCGGCGCTGCGAGTGCTGGTGACCGTGCCGTTCGTGCTGCCGACGGTCGTGGTCGGCACGGCGTTCCTCACGGTGCTGCGCCCCGGCGGCCCGCTCGCGTTCCTCGGGTGGCAGCGTGGCATCGGGCCACTGCTCCTCGCCCATGTGTTCTTCAACCTGGCGGTGGTGGTGCGGGTCGTCGGGGGCTTCTGGGCGACGCTCGACCCGACCCGCGAAGCGGCGGCCCGCACCCTCGGGGCCTCGCGACTCCGGACTTTCACGGGCGTGACGCTCCCGGCCCTGGCCCCCGCGGTGATCACCGCGGCGGCGATCGTCGCCTGCTTCACCTTCACCTCGTTCGGCGCGGTGCTGATCCTCTCCGACGTCGCCCACACGACGATCGAGACCGAGATCGCCCGGCAGGTGTTCCGCTTCGCCGATCTGCCGGTCGCCGCCGCGCTGGCCGTCATCCAGGTGGTGGCGATCGGGGCGGTGCTCGCGGTGGCGGCCCGGGCTCAGGAGCGCCGGGCGGGTCGACGGTCGCGGGTGACGGCCGAGGCGGCGGGTCAACGGCCGCGGTCGGTTCGGGAGCGGGTGCTCGTCGCCGCGGTTGCGGGGCCGGCCGCGGTCTTCGTGGCGGTGCCGCTCGCCGTGCTGGTCCTGCGGTCGCTCCGGCCCGGCGGTGAGTGGAGCCTCACCGCGTACCGCGGGCTCGGTCGGGTGGCGCCCGGACCGCTCCACGTCTCGCCGCTCCACACGATCGGCACCTCCCTCGCCTTCGCGCTGGTCGCGACCGGCATCGCGGTCGTGGTCGGCGGCACGGCAGCGGTGGCGATCGCGGCCCGCGGCGGTCGGGCGACCCGGCTCGTGGACGTGCTGGTGACGCTGCCCCTCGGCACGTCGGCGGTGACGGTCGGGCTCGGGATGCTGTTCGCCTTCTCGGGCGGGCTGCTCGACGTGGCCGCCGACGCCTGGATCGTGCCGGTTGCCCAGGCGGTCGTCGCCGTGCCGTTCGTGGTGCGCACGGTGCTGCCGGCGCTGCGCAGTGTCGATCCGCGCCTGCGTGACGCGGCCGCGGTGCTCGGCGCGTCGCCCCGCCGGGTGTGGCGCGAGGTCGATCTCCCGGTCACGGCGCGGGCCGCGGCCGTGGCCGCTGCGTTCGCGGCGGCCATCTCGCTCGGCGAGTTCGGGGCCACATTGTTCGTGGCTCGCCCCGATGCGGTGACGATGCCGCTCGCGATCGAGCGGCTGCTCTCCCGGCCCGGTGGCGCGGCGGCGGGGAGCGCGTTCGCGTTGGCGACGGTGTTGATGGTGATCACCGCTGCGCTCGTGCTCGTGGTCGATCGGGTGCGGCTCCCGGGCGGGGAGGCCTGAGTGCTCGCGGTCGAGGGTGTGCGCGTGGCCATCGACGGGCGGACGGTGCTCGACGGGGTGGATCTCGCGGTTCCCGACGGCGAGACCGTCGCGGTGCTCGGGCCGAGCGGCTGCGGGAAGACCACGTTGCTCCGGGTCGTCGCCGGGTTCCGGACGCCGACCGCCGGTCGGGTGATGTGGGCGGGCGAGGATCTCGCGCCGGTGCCCGTCCACCGCCGCGGGTTCGGGCTCGTCTTCCAGGAGTACGCGCTCTTCTGGGAGCGCGACGTGCGCGGCAACGTGGAGTTCGGCCTGCGCATGGCCCGGGTGTCGACGGCCGAACGCCGGGCCCGGGTCGATGCGATCCTGGCCCGGGTCGGGCTCGCGGACCGGGCCGACCAGCCGGTGGTGACCCTGTCGGGCGGTGAGCAGCAGCGCGTCGCGCTCGCCCGCACGCTCGTGACCGACCCCCGGCTGCTGATGCTCGACGAACCGCTCGGCGCGCTCGACCGGGAGTGGCGGGTCCGGCTCCTCGACGACCTGCGCGGGTTGCTGGCCGAGCGTCGCCTGCCCGCGCTCGTTGTCACCCACGACCACGCCGAGGCGTTCGCCCTGGCCGACACGGTTGCGGTGATGCGGGCCGGGCGCGTGGTGCAGACGGCCGCACCGGCCGAGCTCTGGCGGCGGCCCGCCGACGCGGGGGTGGCCGGATTCCTCGGGTTCGGCCCGGCCGTCGGGGTCACGGTCTCCGGTGGGGTCGCCGGCACGCCCTGGGGCCGGGTGCCCGCGCCGGCCGGCATCTCGGGTCGGGCGACCGCAGTGCCCCGACCCGACGCGTTCCGGATCGACCCTGCCGGCCCGCTCACTGCGATCGTCGAGCGGTGCGAGCTCGTCGGGGCCCGGGCGGTGGTGACGTTCCGCCCAGAGGGATCACCGCCGGTGCGGTGCGAAACCGCGATCGGGGAGGCGCCAGTGGTCGGTGCGACCGTGAGCGTCGCGGTCAGCCCCGACGCCGTGCTCGTGTTCCCGGCAGACTGACCCGATGGCCGGTGTACCCGACGGACCCGAACGAGGTGCCCGCATCCTGGCCCGGCGCGATCCCGCTCTGCGGGCGATGGTCGCCGCACACGGCGTGCCCCCGATCGTGCCCGGCCGCCGGGGTTCGCACTTCGCGACGCTCGCCCGGGCGATCTGCTTCCAGCAGCTGGCCGGTCGGGCCGCGGCGTCGATCCACGCCCGGTTCGAGGCGCTGTTCGCCGGACCGCCGACCGCCGCGGGCGTACTCGCCCTGCCGCCCGGCGCGTTGCGCAGCGCGGGCCTGTCGGGGGCGAAAGCGGCATCGATCACCGATCTGGCCGAGCACGTCGTGTCGGGGCGGTTGCGCCTCCACGGCATCGGTCGTCGTCCCGACGCCGAGGTGGTGGACGCGCTCACCGAGGTGCGGGGGATCGGGGAGTGGACGGCTCAGATGTTCCTGATGTTCCGGCTCGGTCGCCTCGACGTGTGGCCGGTGCTCGACTACGGCGTGCGGGTCGGTCACGCTCGGCTCTTCGATCTCGACGCGCCGCTGGCACCCAAGGCGCTGGCCGACGCGGGGGAGCCGTTCCGCCCCTACCGATCGCTCCTGGCCTGGTACTGCTGGCGGGCGGCCGACACCGTCACGCCGGACCGCTGATCGCGCCGCTCGCGAGCAACGCGGCGACGGCTGCGGGGGCGAGGCCCCATTCGGCGAGTGCGGTCTCGGTGTCGGCCCCGGCCGCAACCGGTGCCCCCTGCACTGCGGTCGCCGTGCGGGAGAAGCGGGGCGCGGGCACGGGCTGGGCGATGCCGTCGATCTCGGTGAACGCGCCGCGCGCCACGTTGTGCGGATGCTCGCGGGCCTCGCGCATCGGGAGCACCGGCGCGAAGCACACCTCGTGGCCGGCGAAGAACGCCACCCACTCGTCGCGGGTGCGGGTGCGGAACAACCCGGCGAGGGTCGCGGTGTGCTCGGGCCAGCGCGTGGCGTCCATCTGCCCGGCCGGATCGAGGTCGATGCCCAGCGGCGCGACGAGCGCGCATAAGTTCGCGTAGAACTGCGGCTCGTGGGCGGCGAGCGACACGTAGCCGCCGTCGGCGGTCTCGTAGACGTTGTAGAAGTGGAAGCCGCCGTCGAGCAGGTTGGTGCCGCGCGGACCC
>JBJSXF010000133.1:0-19978 GCA_046086225.1 Actinomycetota bacterium
GGGGCCCGAATGCAAGGGGAAATCCCGGTGGGAGGCGGATCGCAGCCGTTGCGACCGACTCGTCACCCGTCGCGGTCGAGGCGGAGCGACGCGCTGTTCATGCAGTAGCGGAGTCCCGTCGGACGCGGCCCGTCGGGGAAGACGTGCCCGAGGTGCGCGTCACAGCGCGCGCACCGAGCTTCGGTGCGCACCATCCCGTGACTCGTGTCGACCGCTTCGGCGACCACACCCTCGGCGACCGGCGAGTGGAAACTGGGCCAGCCCGTCCCCGAGTCGTACTTGGCCTCGGAGGTGAAGAGCGGCTCCCCGCAGCAGACGCAGACGTAGGTGCCGGAATCGTGGCAGTCCCAGTACTCGCCGGTGAACGCCCGCTCGGTTCCCGAGCAGCGGGCCACCTGGAACTGGGCCGGGGTGAGCCGATCGCGCCACTCGGCGTCGGAGGCGGGCAGCTCCTCGTCGGGAATCCTCGTCATCGTGCTCCCTCTCGTCGCGGACGGTCGCGGCTCAGCCGGCCCGGCGCCGGTGACGACGGTCCTCGAGGAAATCCTCGAGGACGTAGTCGCCGAGCGTTTCGGGTGACGTGTAGAAGGCGCGACCCCGGTTCATCCGCATCATGCGGGCGACGAACTCGCGCAGGTACGGGTTGTCCTCCAGCATGAAGGTATTGATCCGGATGCCGTCGCGTGTGCAGCGCTGCACCTCGCGCAACGTGAGCTCGACGGTGAGCGGATCGGGCGGGTAGTCGAAGAACGCGTCGCCGTGCTCGGTGATGTGCGCGGTCGGCTCGCCGTCGGTGATCATGATGATCTGCTTGCGACCGGTCTCCCGGGCGAGCATCCGCCGGGCGAGCATCATCGCGTGCTGCATGTTGGTGCCCCACTCGAAGTCCCAGGTGGCCTCGGGGAGCCGTTCGGGCCGCACCTCGCGGGCGACCCGGCCGAAGCTCACCATCCCGAAGTAGTCGCGGGGGTACTGCGAGGTGATGAGCGAATGGAGGGCCATGGCGACCTTCTTCGCGGCCAGGAACCGGCCCCGCATCTCCATCGACATCGAGACGTCGAGCATCAGGACCGTGGCGCTCCGGGTGAGCTGCTCGGTGCGTTCGATCTCGAAGTCGTCGGGGGTCATGACGACCGGGGTGCCCGAGCCCTGCCGGGCCACCGCGTTGCGCAGGGTCCGGCCGACGTCGAGGTGGAACGGATCACCGAACTCGTAGGGCTTGTGCTCATCGGCCCGTTCGTGCCCCGCACCGGATCGCTCGATGCGGTGGCCTCCGGCCCGGTCGCGCAGGAGCCGGGTGTAGAGATCGCCGAGCGCCCGCTGACCGATGCGCCGGAGTCCGTGCGGGGTGAGTTCCATGCGGCCGTCGCGCTGCTCGATGAGCCCCGCCTCCTCGAGCTGCCGGGCGAGCTCGGCGAGCTGCTCGAGCGACCGGGCCGCGTCGTCACCGAGCAGGTCGCGCACCTTGTCGAGATCCACCTCGGCGAGCGGACCGGGGTTCGTCGCGTCGCGCAGCAGGTTCTCGAGCGCGTCGAGGTCGGCGAGCTCGTCGAGCACCCCGCCCATCGCCTCGAGCGGCATCGGCTCGTCGCCGTTGAACGGCATCCCGCGATCCCAGCCCATGCGGGGGAAGGCGTCGCGGAGGTTGCGCCCGAGCCGGTCGACCTGCCAGCTCAGGTCCATGTCATCGAGCAGCGCATTCGCCAGCTCCTGCAGCTGGGCCCGCTGCTCGGGGCTCATGGCGTTCAGCATCTGCTGCATGCGGGCCATGGAGGCGGCCATCTGCTCGAGCAGCTCGTCGAGGGTCTGCGGATTGCCGGGGAACATGTCGCCGTAGCGCTCCATGAACCCCTCGAAGTCGGGCTCCTCGCCGCGCTCGCGCTGCTCCAGCATGTCGTTGAGCTCGGCGAGCATGTCCTTCGTGCGGGCGAGCTCCTCGGGGCTCATCTGCGAGAGCCCCTGCTGCAGCTGCGAGAACATCGAGTCGAGCAGTTGGCGCCGCAGCTCCTCAGTGAGCTCCTCGAACGCCTGGCGGGCGTCGTCGTCCATCCAGTCGTACGACTGCAGATCGCTCACCCGGCCGGCCAGATCGGGCGGCAGCGTGTCGAGCCGTTCCCGCCGCTCGCGGGCGAGCTTCTCGAGCAGCTCCTCCCGTCGGCGATCGCCCGACTCCCGGGCCTCGGCCAGCCGCCGCTCGATGCCCGCCCGCTCGGATTCCAGGATCTCCTCGAGGCGCTCGGCCACGTCGGCGAAGACACCGTCGGGGTCGTAGCGGTCGAGCCGCTCGCGCCGCCGCTCGCGCAGACGCTCGAGCATCTCGCGCGTTCCCTGGACGTCGCGGCCCTGGCGATCGCGGAACCCCTGCTGCATCATCCGCCGCAGGGCGGCGTTCACGTCGCCGTGGTAGAGGAGGTCGTCGGTCATCTCCTCGAGCAGGGCGTCGGCATCGAGATCGAATCCGACCTGGGTGCCGTCCCAGCGCGAGTACTCGAATCGACCCGACGCCATGGGGCCACGGTACCCGGCGGGCGGCCGTCACCGACCGCCGGGGCGGTCAGCCCCGACCGCGGTACGAGGCGCGACCGCCCACGGCGTCCTTGTTCAGTCGCTTCGTGAGGTGCAGACCCTCGAGGACGAACTCGACTCCGCTCGCGATCTCGGCCGGCGCCGAACCGACGTCGAGGGCCGTGAGCAGCTCGGGCAGCCCCTCGACCCGACCGGCGAGGGCGGCGAGATCGGCGGCCGGAACGTCCTCGCCGGTGTGCACGACGGTGCCGTCCTCGAAGGCCGCGACCACGGCACCGAGCCCCTCGGGCCGGACCCGGGCCCGGAACACCTCGAGCACCGCCGCCTTCACGATCCGCTCGAGCACCTGCGACTCACGACCGTCGTCGAGCGTCTCGATCTCGATCTTGCCCGAGGTCGAGGCCACGAGCGCGTCGAGGTCGCAGACCCGGGGGACGACGGCGGTCTCGCCGTGCACGAGCGCCCGCCGGGCCGCGTTGGCGACGAGGGTCTCGTAGTTCGCGATCGACAGCCGGGCCGAGACGCCCGATCGCTGGTTGACGTGGGGCGAGCGCCGGGCGAGCTGGCTCACCTCGGCGACGATCTCGGTCATGAACCCGGGCACCGTCACCTGCAAGCCCTCGGCGGCGAGCGGTCGCGCCTCCTGCTCGATGACCGCCACCTCGAGCCCCGTCTCGAGCGGGTAGTGCGTGCGGATCTGGGACCCGAAGCGGTCCTTCAGCGGGGTGATGATCCGGCCGCGGTTCGTGTAGTCCTCCGGGTTGGCCGACGCCACGAGCACGACGTCGAGCGGGAGCCGGATCTTGTAGCCCCGGATCTGGACGTCACGCTCCTCGAGCACGTTGAGGAGACCGACCTGGATCCGCTCCGAGAGGTCGGGGAGCTCGTTGATGGCGAAGATCCCGCGGTTCGTGCGCGGCACCAGGCCATAGTGGATCGTGAGCTCGTCGGACAGGTAGCGGCCCTCGGCCACCTTGATCGGGTCGACCTCGCCGATGAGATCGGCGATCGAGGTGTCGGGGGTGGCGAGCTTCTCGCCGAAGCGACGCTCGCGGTGGACCCAGTCGATCGGGGCGTCGTCGCCCTGCTCGGCCACGAGCACCCGGGCGTGGGTCGAGACCGGGTGGTACGGATCGTCGTTGATCTCGCTGCCCGCGATGATCGGCATCCACTCGTCGAGCAGCCCCACGAGCCCGCGGATCATGCGGGTCTTCGCCTGGCCGCGCTCGCCGAGGAAGATGACGTCGTGCCCGGCGAGGAGCGCGTTCGCGAGCTGGGGCAGCACCGTGTCGTCGTAGCCGAGCACGCCCTCCACGAGCGGGCGACCGGAGGCGAGAGCCGCGACCGCGTTGGCCCGCAGCTCCTCCTTGACCGGGCGGGAGACCCAGCCGCTCGCACGCAGCTCACCGAGGGTTGCGGGGCGGCTCATGGCCTCACCCTACAGGCCCTTGGTGGCGAACTCCTTGGCCCGGCCGGGCGCGTCGGGCGCGGCGAGACGAGGTCGACGTAGACGGCGGCGGCGAACGCGTGCATGCGCGCCTCGTGCCGTTCGCGCTCGGGCATCCCGTTGCAGACGACCGCCACCACGACGTCGTGCTCGGGGTCGCAGAACGCCACCGACGACAGGTGCCCGCCGTGCCCGAACGCGCGCCGCGAGCAGTGCG
The DNA here is from genome assembly GCA_046086225.1 of Actinomycetota bacterium. Classification (GTDB taxonomy): domain Bacteria; phylum Actinomycetota; class Acidimicrobiia; order IMCC26256; family PALSA-610; genus JBJSXF01. The sequence goes on from JBJSXF010000133.1 coordinate 4,191, forward strand.
GCCCCATGCCCGTCGTGTCGATCGCGAACCCGAGCCCCCAATCGGAGACGACGCCGAAGGTCTCGTCGACCATCCCGGTGCGATGGCGGGCCGAGATCGCGGCGACCGTGACGGGCTCGAGGATCCCGCCGTGCAGCAGCGCCTCGTAGAGCCGGGCCAGCCGGCGCATCGGCCCCCGACCTCCCGCTCCGGGCAGCGACCGGGCGATCGTCTCCGGCTCGTCGACGCCGCGCAGCGGTCGGGCCGGACGTCGGTGCGAGGCGTGCATCCGGCCGATGCGGTCGCCGTAGCCCTCCTGCACGGCGACCGGCATGCCCACCCAGCAGTCGTCCATGCCGAGCGGACCGAAGATCTCGGTGCGGACGTAGTCGGGATAGGGCGTCCCCGAGACCTCCCCGATGACCGCCCCGAGCACGGTCATGCCCGCCGCCGGGTGGTAGCCGGCCCGGGTGCCGGGCGGGTACTCGAGCGGCGCCGCGCAGATCCGGGCGAGGTTCTCCTCGCTCGACTCCCGCCACGGGAGTCCGGCGAGCATGCCGTCGGCGTCGGGGATCCCCGCCGTGTGGGTGAGGAGGTGCCGGAGGGTGACGGTCTCCTTGCCGTTCGCGGCGAAGGCGGGGAGGTACCGGGCCACCGGCGCCTCGACGTCGAGGCGGCCCCGCTCCCACTCGCGCGCCAAGGCGACGGCGGTCACCGCCTTCGTCATCGAGAAACAGATCATCATCGTGTCGGGGGTCATCGGCACGCCGGCCCGGGCCTCGCCGAGCGCCACGTCCAGGACCGTCTCGCCCCGGTGCGAGACATAACACTGGGCGCCGACGTGGTCGCCGTCCGCGAGCCCCCGTTCCAGGACCTCCGTGCACCGCATGCGGCCTCCCCCACGATTCGCCGAGCCGTCGATCCGCGAGCGTAGAGTCCGCTTCACAAGGGCGCGAACCCGTCGGCCGGAGCACCGGATCGACGAGCCCCGCCGGACCACACCGGAGCGAACACATGGCGACGACGATCTCCCCCGCTCCCCCCCGATCCCGGGGCGGGCGGCCGATCCGGGACCGGAAGGCGGGTGGACCGCTGCCCGTCCGCTTCTACCGGAGCGCCGTGGGCAAGAAGTGGGTCATGGGCATCACCGGCGTGATCCTCATGGGCTTCGTGCTCACGCACCTGATCGGCAACCTCAAGCTCTACCTATCGAAGGAGGAGCTCAACCTCTACGCCGAGGCCCTCCGCGAGATCCCGGGTCACCTCCTCCCCCGAACGTTCCTCCTGTGGACGATCCGGCTGGTGCTCATCGGCGCCTTCGCGCTGCACATCCACTCGGCGTACGGGCTCACGGTGATCAACCGCAAGGCCCGACCCCAGGGCTACCAGTCCAAGCGTGACTACGTGGCCGCGAGTTTCGCCTCGCGCACGATGCGCTGGACGGGGATCATCGTCGCCGCCTTCATCGTGTTCCACCTGGCCGACCTCACGTGGGGCAAGGGCGGCGCCGAATGGGTGCGAGGCGATGCGTACAACAACATCGTCTACTCGCTCCAACGACCGGTCGTCGCCGTCGCCTACATGGTCGCCATGCTGGCGCTCGGGATCCACCTGATGCACGGAGCCTGGTCGCTCTTCCAGAGCCTCGGCATCACCAACCCGCGGTACAACCGGCTCCGGCGGAACTTCGCCACCGGATTCGCGGCCATCATCGTGATCGGCAATCTGTCATTCCCGATCGCCGTCCAGACCGGCATCGTGAAGTTGCAGTGCCCCGACGCGACGGACATCGAAGCCCCCTGCGAGGCCTGACCATGACGCTCGACGCCCACATCCCCGAGGGTCCCATCGAAGACAAGTGGGACCGCCACCGCTTCGAGACCAAGCTCGTCAACCCGGCGAACAAGCGCCGGTTCGAGGTCATCGTCGTCGGCACCGGCCTCGCCGGCGCCAGCGCGGCGGCGAGCCTCGCCGAGCTCGGGTACAGCGTGAAGGTCATCACCTTCCACGACTCGCCCCGCCGGGCCCACTCCATTGCCGCCCAGGGCGGCATCAACGCGGCCAAGAACTACAAGAACGACGGCGACAGCGTGATGCGCCTGTTCTACGACACGATCAAGGGCGGCGACTACCGAGCCCGGGAGGCGAACGTCTACCGGCTCGCCCAGCTCTCGGTCGACATCATCGACCAGTGCGTCGCCCAAGGCGTGCCCTTCGCCCGCGAGTACGGCGGCCTGCTCGACAACCGCTCCTTCGGCGGCGCCCAGGTGTCCCGCACCTTCTACGCCCGGGGTCAGACCGGCCAGCAACTGCTGCTCGGCGCCTACCAGGCGCTCATGCGCCAGGTTCACACCGGCAGCGTGACGCTGTACCCGCGCACCGAGATGCTCGACCTCGTCGTGAAGGACGGGCGGGCGGCGGGCATCGTGTGTCGCGACCTCAACAGCGGCGACGTGTTCTCCATGTCGGGCCACGCCGTGGTCCTCGCCACCGGCGGCTACGGCAACGTCTTCTACCTCTCGACCAACGCGAAGAACTCCAACGTCACCGCCGCCTGGCGGGCCGCGCGCCGGGGTGCCTTCTTCGCCAACCCCTGCTACACGCAGATCCACCCGACCTGCATCCCGGCCAGCGACGAGTTCCAGAGCAAGCTCACGCTGATGTCGGAGTCCCTCCGCAACGACGGCCGGGTCTGGGTGCCCAAGCAGATGGACGACGGCCGTCCCGCGGCGCAGATCCCGGTCGAGGAGCGCGACTACTTCCTCGAGCGCCGCTACCCCGCCTTCGGCAACCTCGTGCCCCGCGACGTAGCGTCCCGGGCGCTCAAGCGCGAGGTCGACGCGGGCCGGGGCGTCGGACCGCTGCACAACGGCGTGTTCCTCGACTTCGGCGACTCGATCAGCCGACTGGGCCGGCCGGTCGTGGAGGAGCGCTACGGCAACCTCTTCGACATGTACGAACGCATCACCGGCGAGGACCCGTACACCCAGCCGATGCGCATCTACCCGGCCATCCACTACACGATGGGTGGGCTCTGGGTCGACTACAACCTCATGAGCAACGTCGACGGGCTCTTCGTGCTCGGTGAGGCCAACTTCTCCGACCACGGCGCCAACCGCCTCGGTGCATCGGCGCTCATGCAGGGCCTCGCCGACGGCTACTTCGTGCTCCCCGCCACCATCGGCGGCTACCTCGCCCCGATGCTCGGCCAGGACCCGGTGCCCGCCGACGACCCGGTGTTCCGGGCCGCCGAGCAGGAGGTCGACGAGCAGGTCCGCCGCCTCCTGTCGATCAACGGCAAGCGCACGGTCGACGACATCCACCGCGAGCTCGGGCACGTCGTCTGGGACAACTGCGGCATGGCCCGCTCCGAGCAGTCGCTCACGAAGGCGCTCTCGGAGATCCCGGCGATCCGCGAGGAGTTCTGGAGCAACGTGCGGGTGCTCGGCGGCAGCGAGACCCGCAACCAGGCCCTCGAGAAGGCCGGCCGGGTCGCCGACTTCCTCGAGTTCGCCGAGCTCATGTGCTTCGACGCCCTGCAGCGCAACGAGTCGTGCGGCGGGCACTTCCGCGAGGAGTACCAGACCGAGGAGGGCGAGGCGCTGCGCGACGACGACAACTACGCCTACGTCGCCGCGTGGGAGTTCACCGGGGCCGGCAACGAGCCGGTGCTCCACAAGGAGTCGCTCGACTTCGAGTACGCCCACCCGTCCACCCGTTCCTACAAGTAGGGGGCGCGCGATGGCCAAGGACATGAAGGTCACCCTCGAGGTCTGGCGTCAGCCCGGGCCCGAGCAGCCCGGTGGCTTCCGCAGCTACGAGGTCGACGGCGTCAGCCCCGACATGTCGTTCCTCGAGCTGCTCGACGAGCTCAACGAGCGCCTCATCCGCTCCGGCGAGGAGCCGGTCGCGTTCGACCACGACTGCCGCGAGGGCATCTGCGGCTCGTGCGGCTTCATGATCAACGGGGTGGCCCACGGGCCCGAGCAGGGCACCGCCGTGTGCCAGCTCCACATGCGGAAGTTCCAGAGCGGCGCCCACCTCACCCTCGAGCCCTGGCGGGCCGCCGCGTTCCCGCTCATCCGCGACCTCATCGTCGACCGCACCGCATTCGACCGCATCATCGAGTCGGGCGGCTACATCGGGGTCGGCACCGGCGGCGCGCCCGACGGCAACGAGATCCCGATCCCGAAGGCGGTCGCCGACGCGGCGATGGACGCGGCGGCCTGCATCGGCTGCGGAGCCTGCGTGGCCGCCTGCCCGAACGGCGCCGCCCAGCTGTTCACCTCGGCGAAGCTGTCCCACCTCAACCTGCTGCCCCAGGGCCAGACCGAGCGCTGGGACCGCACGGTGGCGATGGTGGAGACCATGGAGGACTACTTCGGGTCGTGCACGAACCACCGCGAGTGCGAGGCGGCGTGCCCGAAGGAGATCTCGATCGACTTCATCGCGCTGATGAACCGCGACTACGTGAAGGCGCAGCTCAAGCAGCGGCGCCTCGCCGGTCAGACCTTCAGCTGACGCCGTCGAGTGCTCGACGCAGATCGGCGACGAGATCGTCGGTCGTCTCGATCCCGACCGAGCAGCGCACGAGCCGTCGGTCGACCTCGAGCGGCGAGCCCACGGCCGAGAGGTGCGTCATGCGGGCCGGGTGCTCGATGAGCGACTCGACCGCGCCGAGCGACTCGGCGAGGGTGAAGATGCGGGTGCGGCCGACGACGTCGATCGCGGTGGCTTCGTCCCGCACGAGGAAGCTCACCATGCCGCCGAAGTCGCGCATCTGCCGGGCCGCCACCTCCGAGGTGTCGGGGTAGCAGACCTCGACCACGGCCGGGTGCTCGCGGAGCATCGCCACGACCGCCCGCGCGTTCTCGCAATGGGCCCGCATGCGCACCGCCAGGGTCTTCACACCCCGCAGCACGAGGTAGCAGTCGAAGGGGGCCGGCACCGCGCCCGCCGCGTTCTGGAGGTAGCGCAACTCCTCGGCCCACGCCGCGTCCCGCACCGCCACGAACCCACCCACGACGTCGGAGTGCCCGCCGAGGTACTTCGTGGAGGAGTGCACGACGGCGTCGGCGCCGAGCGCCAGCGGCTGTTGGAGGTAAGGCGTGGCGAAGGTGTTGTCGACCACGAGCCGGGCACCGCGTTCGCGGCTCGTCGTCGCGAGCGCAGCGATGTCGACGACGCGCAGCATCGGGTTGGTGGGCGTCTCGACCCACACCATGCGGGTCTCGTCGCGCCAGGCCCGGGCCACGGCATCGGGATCCCGGAGATCGCACGCCGTCCAGGCCACGCCGAACCGCTCGTGGACGCGGGCGAAGAGCCGGAAGGTGCCGCCGTACGCGTCGTCGGGGATGATCACGTGGTCGCCCGGATCGAGCGTGCGCAACACGACATCCTCGGCCGCGAGCCCGCTCGCGAAGGCGAGTCCGTGGGTCGTGCCCTCGAGCGAGGCGACGCACTCCTCGAGCGCCGAGCGGGTCGGGTTGCCCGAGCGGGCGTACTCGTAGCCCCGGTGCTCGCCGACGCCGTGCTGGGCGAAGGTGGTGGCCAGGCTGATCGGCGGCACGACCGCGCCGGTGTGCGGATCGGGCGCCTGCCCGGCGTGGATCGCCCGGGTCTCGAAGCCGTCGCCGCTCACGACCCGGCCCGCGCCGCGAGGAAGCCGAGCACGTCGGAACGGGCGAGCACGCCGATCGGATGACCGCCCTCGAGCACCAGCACCGAGGGACCGGCTTCGAGCGCGGTGACGACCCGGGCCACCGGCTCCCCGATCCCGATCATCGGCATCGGCGCACTCATGACCTCGGCGACCGGTCGGTCGAGGACGTCGTCCGACCGGAACGCGAGGTCCATGAGCTCGAGCTCGCGCAGGCAGCCGACGACCTCCTTCGCGGCGAGGGGTAGCTCCTTCGTCACGCTCACCACGAGTTGGGACACGCCGTTGCCGTGCATCAGCGCGATGGCGTCGCGCACGGGCTCCTCGGGGGTGATGAGCACGAGGTCGGGCACCTCGCCGTCCTTGGTCGCGAGCACGTCACCGGCGACGGGTGACGCGGACCGCAGGAAGCCCATGTCGGCCATCCACTGGTCGTCGTAGATCTTCGACAGGTAGTTGCGACCCGAGTCGGGCAACAGCACGACGACCACATCGTCGGGCCCGGCCTCACGCGCCACGGTCAACGCCGCGTGCACGGCCGTGCCGCACGAGCCGCCGATGAGCAGGCCCTCCTCGCGGGTGACCCGCCGGGCGGTGGCGAAAGCGTCGGCGTCGCTCACCTCGATCACCCGGTCGACGAGCGCCGGATCGAAGGTCGTCGGCCAGAAGTCCTCGCCCACGCCCTCGGTGAGGTACGGCCGACCGGTGCCCCCCGAGTAGACGGAGCCGGCCGGGTCGGCGCCGACGACCTGCACCGCGGGGTTGTGGGCCTTCAGCGCTCTCGCGACCCCGGTGATGGTGCCGCCCGTGCCGATGCCGGCGACGAAGTGGGTGATGCGGCCGTCGGTCTGCCGCCAGATCTCGGGGCCGGTCGTCGCCTCGTGCGCCGCCGGGTTCGCCGGGTTCGAGTACTGGTCGGGCCGGAAGGCGCCCGGGGTCTCGCGCACGAGCCGCTCGGCGGTCGAGTAGTAGGAACGCGGATCCTCGGGCGCCACGGCGGTCGGGCAGACCACCACCTCGGCGCCGTACGCCCGCAGCAACGCGACCTTCTCGTCGCTCATCTTGTCGCTCATGACGAAGATGCACTTGTAGCCCCGCTGGGCGGCGACGATCGCGAGCCCCGCACCGGTGTTCCCGGAGGTCGGCTCGACGATGGTGCCACCCGGCTGCAGGAGCCCGGCCCGCTCGGCCTCGTCGATCATCGCGATCGCGGCCCGGTCCTTCACGCTGCCGCCCGGGTTGACCATCTCGACCTTGGCCAGCAGCGTCGCCCGGATGCCCTCGGCTTCCGAGAGGCGGGCGAGCCGCACGAGGGGGGTGTCACCGACGAGGTCGAGGACCGACTCCGCATACTCCATCGCCGGTGAACCTACCCCGGCTCCCGCGAGTCGATTTGGGCAAGAATGACCCGGTGAGCGAGATCCCGCCCGCCGATCCGGACGAGCCGACCACAGGTCCGACCCCGGCCCCGACCCCGGCCCCGATGCCGACCCCGATGCCGACCCCGATGCCGCATCCGCCGGCGGCGCCGCAGGCCCCGGCCGCCGACCGGGTGCGGATGGCCTGGCAGCGCCGGGCCGAGAGCGACTACTTCTTCGACTTCTGGAGCGCGGTGGGCTGGACGATCCTCACCTGCGGGCTCTTCCTGATCTACATCGTGTACCAGCTCGTCCGTCGCACACGCGATCACAACCTCCGCCGCATCGAGCTGCTCGACGCGGCCAACTCGTTCGCCTGGGAGCAGGCGTGGCGGCGCGGCTTCGCCGAGGGCCTGCGCCCCGAGTTCGAGCGGGTCGCGGGCGCGCTCGCCCGAATGCGGCTCGACGCCACCCGCTTCCGCGATCCGGTCGGCTGGGCGGTCATCGCCTCGCTCCTCGGCAACGTGGCCGCCGCCGCGGTCTTCGTCCTCGACGACGGTGATCTGCTCCGCCACGAGGCCGCCGAACGCGAGGCGGAGACGGCCCTGGCCGCCATCTACACGCGCCTCGGCGCGCCGCTGGCCTCGCCCGCCCCGCAACCCGCCCGGGCCCCGCACAATGACGCGGCGCGCATCATCGTGTCGCTCCTCACCTGCGGGCTGTACGTCTTCTGGTGGCAGTACGACGTCATGACCGAGGGCAACCGTCACTTCACCACCGATTGGCGGTTCGAAGACGGCCTCGCCGCGTCCGTGCAGCAACTGCTGGCCGCCTGAGCCGATCGGGCCCGACCGTGCAACACCACCACTTCTCCGTCGAGCTCGCGGCCGCACCCGAAGCGGTATGGGAGGTGTTCTGGTACCGGGAACCCGACCGGCCCCAGCCGCGCGACGGTCGCACCCGCATCGACATCCTCCATCCCGGCGACGCGATCGGGAACGGGCTCGTGCGCCACTGCCGCTTCCCGGTCCCGCGCTGGCTGGGCACCGGCGGCGTCGGCGTCTCGTGGGAGTGGCTCACCGAAGTCGTTCCTCACGAGTCATGGCGCTACGACGCCGTCGGGAAGCCGCTCTGGTCACGAGCCACCGGCCACACCCGACTGATCCCGCTCCCCGGCGGACGCACCCGGGTCGAGTTCACCGAGGAGTACGAGGCGTTCAACCCGATCTCGCGTCGGTTCCTCGAACGCGCCGTGCACCGGCGGATCTCCCGCGACAACGACGCGATCCTCGCCGCGCTGGAGGGTGGGCTCCGCTGGCACCGCCGCCGCAAGGAGCAGTCGTGACCGGCCCCGGAGAACCGTCCTTCGCCCGCGACTGGATGACGGTCGCCCGCCTCGCCCCCGAGCGCATCGCGCTCGTGTGCGGAGCGCGCCGCGTCACCTACGCCGAGTTCGCGACGCGGGCCCGACGTCTCGCCGCCGCACTCCGCGACTCCGGACTACGCGCGGGCGACAAGGTCGCGATCATGTGCGTCAACTCGCCCGAGTACATGGAAGCGTTCCTCGCCGCCCAGCTGCTCGGTTGCGTGCCGGTCAACGTCAACTACCGGTACGTGGGCGCCGAGCTCGCTTACCTCCTCGACAACTCCGATGCCGCGGCCCTCGTCTTCCACGACGAGTTCGCCCCGGTCGTCACCGAGGCGCTCGGCCCCGGCCCCGGCACCGGGCCCGGGCCCGTGCTGGTGCAGGTCGCGCACACCGGCGACGGCACGCTCCCGCCCGGTACCCGCGACTACGAGGCCGTGCTCGCCGCCGCCGATCCGACGGCCGACCTCGGCCACGAACCCTCCGGCGACGACCTGGTGTTCCTCTACACCGGCGGCACGACCGGCTGGCCCAAGGCCGTCATGTGGCGCAGCGGCGACCTCGCCGTCGCGCTCTGGCAGATGGCCCGGCCCGGGAGCACGCCACCGCCGGTTGACGACGCGATCCGGGCCGGCAAACAGGCCGCCACGCTGCTGCCGGCCTGCCCCCTCATGCACGGCACCGGGCTCTTCATCACGCTGTCGACCCTCTCGGGCGGCGGCACCGTCGTACTCATCGACACCCCCCGGCTCGACGCCGACGCCGTGTGGGAAGCAATCGCCCGGGAGCGCGTACGGGTCTGCACGATCGTGGGGGACGCCTTCGCCCGCCCGCTCCTCGCCGCGCTCGTCGCCGCGCCCGAGCGCCCCGACCTGTCGTCCCTGCGGGTGATCACCTCGTCGGGCGTGACGTGGAGCCCGGAGACGAAGCGCGGCCTGCTCGACGCGCTCCCGGGGGTCACCCTCATCGACTCGCTCGGCGCGTCGGAGGGGCTCATGAGCCGGACCGAGACGAAGGCCGACGACGACATCGCGCCCGCCCGCTTCCGGGCGAGCGATCGCCTCGTCGTCGTCACCGACGAGGGGGAGGTCGCCCGACCGGGTGACGGCCGCATCGGGCTGCTCGGCGTCGGGGGCCCGATTCCGCTCGGCTACTACAAAGACCCGGAGAAGACCGCCGCCACGTTCCGCACCGTCGGTGACCGCCGCTACTCGATCCCCGGCGACTACGCCACGGTCGGGGCCGACGGCACGATCACCCTGCTCGGCCGCGGCTCGGCCTGCATCAACACCGGCGGCGAGAAGGTGTACCCGGAGGAGGTCGAGCTCGCGCTGCGGGCCCATCCGACCGTGTTCGACTGCGTCGTCGTCGGCGTGCCCGACGACCGCTGGGGCGAGATGGTCGTCGCCCTCGTCGAACCGGCCGGCGACGCAATCGATCCCGATGCGCTCGGCGCCCACTGCCGGACGAGCCTCGCCGGCTACAAGGTGCCGAAGCGGTTCCTCGTCCTCGACTCGCTCCAGCGCTCGCCCGCGGGCAAGGCCGACTACACCCTGCTCCGGGGCATCGCCCGGGACCGGCTCGCCGGGGAGGACGTCCGATGAGCATGTGGCAGGGGCCCCGGATCCCGGAGGTCACGGCCGAGGAGGCGAGCGCGGGCCGCACGCCGAACGTGTTGCTCGACGTCCGCTGGGCCGACGAGTGGGAAGCGGGCCATGCACCCAACGCCGTGTGGATGCCGCTCGGTCGGGTCGAGAGCGCCCGCTTCGAACTCCCGATCAACCGCCGGATCGTCTGCGTGTGCCGGATCGGTGAACGCTCGGCCCGGGCCGCCGCCGTCCTCGCGCAGATGGGCTTCGACGCCGTGAACCTCACCGGGGGCATGGTCGAATGGCAGGCCCGGGGCCTGCCCGTGGTCCGCGACGACGGCACCCCCGGCACCGTCATCTGACCCGTCATCTGACCCGTCATCCGGCCCGTCGTCCGACTCGAGGCGCGGCCGTCTCCGCCTCGGGGCCCGCCCGCTCCGGTCGGTAGCCTGCCCGCCCGTGACGTTCGATCGCGCCACTGCGCTCACCCGCCTCGCCGACGAGGAGTTCGACGTCCTCGTGGTCGGGGCCGGGATCACCGGCGCGGGCACCGCCGTCGACGCCGCCCAGCGCGGGCTGCGCACGGCCCTCGTCGACAAGGGCGACTTCGCCTCCGGCACCTCGTCGAAGTCCTCGAAGCTCGTGCACGGCGGCATCCGCTACCTCCAGCAACGCGAGATCGGCCTCGTCTACGAAGCCCTCGCCGAGCGCCAGGTGCTCCGGCACACGGCGCCGCACCTGGTGCGGATCCTGCCCTTCCTGCTCCCGGTCTTCACCCGGGACGGCCTGCTCCCCCGCCGGCTGGCCCGACTGCTCGGCACCACGATGTGGATGTACGACCTCACCGGGGGCGCGCGGATCGGCAAGCTCCACAAGCGCATCTCCCGGGACGAGGCGCTCGCCCACATGCCGACGCTCCCCGCCGACAACGTCGCCGCGTCGTACATCTACTACGACGCGCGCACCGACGACGCCCGGCTCACCCTCGCCGCGGCCCGCACGGCCGCCGACCTCGGCGCCGCGGTCGCGAACTACGCGACGCTGACCGGCATCGACAAGGACGCAGCCGGCCGGGTCCGCGTCGCCCGCATCCTCGCCGACGGCGAGGAGATCGAGGTGCGCACCAAGACGATCGTCAACGCCACCGGTGTCTGGGCCGACGGCATCCGGGCCCTCGACCAGCCCGGAGCCGAGCCGACCATCCGACCGGCGAAGGGCATCCACATCACGGTGCCGTGGGAGCTCGTCCGCAACGACATCGCCGCAGTCGTGCCCGTGCCCAAGGATCGGCGCTCGGTCTTCGTGGTGCCCTGGGGCGCCGACGGCGACGGCTTCCGGTACACGTACATCGGCACCACCGACACCGACTACGACGGGCCGGTCGAGGATCCGCAGGCGACCCCCGAGGACATCGCCTACGTGCTCGGCGCAATCAACAACGCAGTCACCACCACGATCACCGAAGCCGACGTGATCGGCACCTGGGCCGGGTTGCGCCCGCTCGTGAGTGCCGCCAAGAGCGCCCGCACCGCCGACCTCTCCCGCCGCCACGCCGTCAACCGGTCGCCGGGCGGCGTCGTCACCGTCACCGGCGGCAAGCTCACCACGTACCGGCGTATGGCCGCCGATGCGGTCGACGAGATCATGGACGCGCTCGGGCGTTCGGGCCGCAGCCGCACCAAGGGCCTCCCGCTCCACGGCGCAACCGGATGGGACGCGGCGGGCATCCCCGCCCACCTGGCCGAGCGCTACGGGAGCGACGCCCGATCGGTCGCCGGGCTCGAGCAGGACGACCCGACCCTGGCGGCGCCGATCGGCATCGGTGTGCCGTACTCGCGCGCCGAGATCGTGCACATCGCCCGGACCGAGATGGCCCGCACCGTCGACGACGTGCTCTCGCGGCGCACCCGGGCCCGGATCGTCGCCCGCGATGCCTCGGCGGGCGCCGCCGCCGCCGTCGCCGCGCTCCTCGGAGCCGAGCTCGGATGGTCGGCGGCCGAGCAGCAGCGCCGGGCCGACGAGTACCGCTCGGCGATTGCGGCCGAGCGGCGGGCCGGTGGCCTCCCGGAGCACGCGCTCGACGCGCTCGCCGAGCCACCCGCGTGAGCGCACCGTGCTGATCCGCCGGGGCGAGCCGACCCCACCGATCGCGTTCGGGGCCGGGCCGGTGGAGGAACGCCTCGACGGCCCGCGAGTCCCCGTCGACGATGCGCTGCGCGCCCGCCTCGCCGCGACGGGCGCCGAGGTGGTCGACACCCCCGCCGTCCTCGACGAGGCGAGCCGCGACTGGTGGCCGCTCGCCATGATCTGGGCGCTCGACGCCCGGGTCGCGGCCCGGGCCGCGGTCGTCGTCCGTCCGCACGACCGCGACGAGGTCGCCGCCGTCCTGCGGACCTGTCACGAGGCCCGGGTCCCGGTCACCGCCGCCGCGGGTCGCAGCGGGGTGTGCGGGGCGAGCGTGCCGGTGTTCGGCGGCGTCCTGCTCGACCTCACCGCGCTCGCCGGGATCATCGCCGTCGACGAGGAGTCGCTCCTCGTCGAGGTCGCACCCGGGACGTTCGGCGACGTGTTCGAGGACGAGCTCCGCGAGCGGCACGGCCTCACCTGCGGGCACTGGCCCCAGTCGATCGCGTTGTCGACGGTCGGCGGCTGGCTCGCGTGCCGGGGGGCCGGACAACTCTCCACCCGCTACGGCAAGATCGAGGACATCGTCGAGCGCCTCGACGTCGTGCTCGCCGACGGCACCCTCGTGCACACCGGTGGCCATCCGCGTGCCGCCGCCGGCCCCGATCTCACCCAGCTCTTCGTGGGATCGGAGGGCACACTCGGCATCATCGTCGGGGCGGTGCTCCGGGCCCACCGCATCCCCGCCGCGACCACCCGCTCGGCGTGGTCGTTCCCCACCTTCGCCGCCGCGCTCGACACCATGCGCCGCATCGTCCAGCGGGGCGCCACCCCGGCCGTGCTGCGGGCCTACGACCCCATCGAGGCGGCCCGGAGCTACGAGATCGACGCCGCCGTGCTCCTCGTGCACGACGAAGCCGATGCCGTCATCGTCGATGCGACGCGGATCGTCGTCGAGGAGGAGGTCGACCGTGGCGGGGCCGAAAGGCTCGACGACGGACTCGTCGAGCGCTGGTTCTCGCACCGGAACGACGCCTCGGCCCTCGAGGCACTCATCTCCCGCGGCTTCGTCGTCGACACCATGGAGGTGTCGGCCCCGTGGCGGGCCGTCCCCGGCGTCTACGACGCGGTGACCGAGGGGCTGCGCTCGGTGGAGCACACGGTGGCCGCCTCGGCCCACCAGAGCCACTCGTACCCCGACGGCGCCTGCCTCTACTTCACCTTCGCGGGCCGACCGCCCGCCGAGGCGCGCGAGGCCTACTACCGCGCCGTGTGGGATGCCGGCCAGCGCGCCGCGCTGCGGGCCGGGGCCGCGCTCTCCCACCACCACGGCGTCGGGCTCAACCGCTCCCGGTTCGCGGCCGAGGCGCTCGGCTCGGGTCTCGGAGTGCTCCAATCGGTGAAGGACGCGCTCGACCCCCACGGGATCCTCAACCCCGGCAAGCTCGGGCTCACGAGCCCGTTCGGGAGCCCGGGCTGGCCGTGAGCGACACCGGGCGGATCCTCGTCGTCGACGTCGGCACGAGCAGCGTGCGGGCCGTCGTGCACGACGCCGACGGCACGGCAATCCACCGGGTCGGCCGTCCCCTCGCGCCCGACACCCCGGCCGACGGGCTCGTCGAGTTCGACGCCGCCCTGATGGCCACCACATGCCTCGAGCTCGCGATCACCGCGCTCGAGGCCGTCGGCCCGGTCGCCGCCGTCGGCGTGAGCAACCAGCGGGGCTCGACGGTCGTCTGGGACCGCGCCACCGGACGACCGGTCGGACCGGGTCTCGGCTGGCAGGACCTGCGGACCGTGGGCGACTGCCTCGTGCTCCGGGGCGAGGGACTGCGCGTCGCCCCCAACCAGTCGGCGACGAAGGCCAAGTGGCTGCTCGACCAGGCGGGCCCCGACGCCCGCGACCGCGACCTGTGCGTCGGCACCGTCGACGCGTGGATCGTGCACGCATTGTCCGGAGGCTCGGCGCACGTCACCGACGCGAGCAACGCGGCCATCACCGGTCTCCTCGCGACCGACGCCGACACCGGGTGGGACGCCACCGCCCTCGCCGCGGTCGGTGTCCCGCCGACGATGATGCCGACCGTGGTCGACTCGGCCGGGATCGTGGCCGAGGCCCGGGCCCTCCCCGGCGCACCGCCGATCGCCGCGATCGTCGGCGACCAGCAGGCCTCGCTCGTCGGTCAGGGGTGCGTGCGGCCCGGACCGGCCAAGATCACCTTCGGGACCGGCGGCATGCTCGACCTCGTGGTCGACGACCGTCCGACCTTCGCGGGCCGGGGCTCGGCGGGCACGTTCCCCATCGTCGCCCGCCGCGTCGCCGGCGAGCTCACGTGGGGCGTCGAGGCGATCATGCTCGCGGCCGGCACCAACGTGCAGTGGCTGTGCGACGACCTGGGTCTCGCCGCATCACCGGCGGAGACCCACGAGCTCGCCGCCGCCTGTGCCGATACGGGCGGTGTCGTGTTCGTGCCCGCCCTGCTCGGCCTCGGCACCCCGCACTGGGACTACGGCGCCCGGGGCACCCTCCTCGGGCTCACCCGGGGCTCGGGCCGGGCCGAGATCGTCCGGGCCGTCCTCGAAGGCGTCGCCCACCGCGGAGCCGACCTCGTCGAGGCCGCCGAAACCGACGCCGGCCGGGCGATCCCGGTGCTGCGCGTCGACGGAGGCATGACCGACAACCCGACCTTCGTGCAGGCTCTGGCCGACGCGGCCCAACGGCCGGTCGAGGTCTCGCCGGTCCGCGAGGCGACCGCCAAGGGTGCTGCGCTCCTCGCGGCGCTCGCCGTCGGGCTGCACGACTCGATCGACGATCTCGCGGCGACCTGGGCGCCCCGGGCCCGCATCGAGCCGACCCGCACGCTCGACCGGGATCGCTGGCGGGATGCCGTTGCGCGATCGACGGCCTGGATCCCCGAGCTATCGGGGATCGACTTCTGACGCCGATTCGACCTCGCGAGCATCGGCGATCGCCCGCGCCGCGGCGAGTCCGACCGCCGCGGCACCGCCGCCGGTCAACGCGAGCACGCGAGACCGCAGACGCAATCCGGGAGTGAGCAGCGCCGCCGCACCGTCGACGGCATCGGCGAGCGCACCCATACCGACCCATTCGGCGTCCATCGTCTGCTCCTTCAGCGTCGTGATCGCGCCGATCCCGAGCACGAGATCGCGCACGCCCACGAGGCGGAAGACGAGTCGCATCGCCGGGCCCCGACCCGGCGCACCGAACGTGAGCCGGGCCACGAGTCCCGGGAAGACGAGCATCACGAGGCCGAGCACCGCTCGGGCCCGAGCGGTGACGAGCGCATTCCGGCGGTGGTCGGCGACGTCCATGAGAGCGGCACCCTAGCCCGCCCCCTACCATCTACGCGGTGGACGGGCGCGACCTGGCGAGCTCGGATCTTCCGGCGTCCGAACGTAGCGCCCGCTCCTCCCGACTCGCCCTCGCGACCTTCGTACTCATCGAGTGCCTTTCCTTCGGCCTCTTCCTCCGCGCCGGATCACGCCGCTGGTTCGCTTTCGACGACTGGGACTTCCTCGCGGCCCGGCAATTGTGGAATCTTGACGACCTCCTCACGCCTCACCTCATGCACTGGATGGCAGTTCCCTTTGTTGGCTATCGGGTGCTCTTCACGGTTTTCGGGCTCGATTACCTCCCGTTCCTCATCGTCCAGATCGTCTTGCACACGGCCGTCGCCGCGCTCCTTCGGGTC
>JBJSXF010000134.1:0-12866 GCA_046086225.1 Actinomycetota bacterium
CCTTGATCTACGGCCTCATCGCCGACGCCGCACTCGCCCGCCACGAACCGCTCGAGTCGCAACGGCGGAGCTACCTCGCCGCGCGCATCTTTCGTCGGTCTCGGCGCCCGGCCATTCGGAACTGACGCACCCCGCGATTCACCGGCTCGTAGCCGGCCACCACATGCCGCGCCGACGTTCGGCGCGCCCGGTGCGTTCGAGGGCACGGAGAGCCGGTCCGAGCCGCTCCGGGGGGAGCGCACTGCGGTGCTCGAGCTCCTCGGTGGTTGCGCCGTCGCCGCCGAACGCGTGAAACACCGAGAGTTGATCGGGGTCGGCGGGCGGTGGGCGGTCGCAGCCCCAACCCGCTTCGCCCGCCCGACCCTGCTGCAGTGCGACGAGGAGATCGGTCGGGTCGAGCAGCATGACGGCCCCGTCGGCGAGGAGCCGGTTCGTGCCATTGCCGACGGGGTTGCGCCGCGATGCGGGTAGGGCGAGCACGTCGCGTCCGTACTGGGCTGCATACCGGGCGGTGTGGAGCGCGCCGCCGCGGGTGGCGGCCTCGACCACCACGACGACATCGGCGATCGCCGCGATGATCCGATTGCGGATCGGGAAGCGCCAGGCGGTGGGCGGCGTACCGTCGGGGTGCTCGCCCACGATGAGGCCGGCGTCGCGCACCCGGGCGAAGAGACGCTCGTGCCGGCGGGGGTAGACGACGTCGAGTCCGGTCGCGACGACGCCGACGGTGAGTCCGCCGGCATCGAGGGCGCCCTCGTGAGCGGCGGCGTCGATCCCGATGGCGAGCCCGCTCACGAGGGTGATCCCGGACCGGGCACAGAAGCGCCCGAGCTCCCGGGCGTCGGCGAGGCCCATCGGCGTTGCGCTCCGGGTGCCGACGACGGCGACTCGGGACGCGGCGAACGCGTCGGGTCGGGCTCCGCGGCCGTAGAGAACGGTCGGCATCGAGCCGGGATGGGTCGCTTCGAGGAACGGCGCGTCGCGGATCGGATGCGCGGTGTCGGAGAGCCGCCACTCGTGGTGCGGGTTCACCAGACGTCCTCTCGGAGCCAGCAGGCGCGTTCGACGTCGGCGGGCTCGACGTCGTTGCGGTCGTCGAGGTCGGCCAGCGTGCGGGCGACGCGCCGTACCCGGGCTGCTCCCCGCCCGGTGAGTCCGCGGTCCTCGATGATCTCCCGCCAGGCCGCCTCGGCCGTCGGGGGGAGCGGCGCGCCGATTCGGAGCGCACCGGCCGGAACGTGAGCGTTCCGTCGCCAGGGCGTGCCCCCGAGACGCGAGCGCTGGCGGGCGACGGCCGACGCGACCCGGGCCGCGACGTCGGCGGAGGATTCGCCCGGCGCGTCGCCGGCCCGGGCGATGTGGAGCCGGAGGTCGAAACGGTCGAGGAGGGGCGCCGAGAGCCGCCGGGCGTAGCGGGCCCGTTGCACATCGCCGCACCGGCAGTCGTCGGGTGGGCGGCCGCACGGGCACGGGTTCGCGCAGGCGACGAGGATGAAGTCGGCCGGGAAGGTGGTCGCGCCACCCGCCCGGCTCACCCGCACAACCCGCTCCTCGAGCGGCTGCCGCAGCGCCTCGAGGGCCGGACCCGGGAACTCGGGCATCTCGTCGAGGAAGAGGGCGCCCCGGTGGGCGAGGCTGATCTCCCCGGGTCGGGGTCGGGCGGCGCCCCCGCCGACGAGCGCGACGGCGGAGGCGCCGTGGTGAGGAGCCCGGAACGGTGGTGCCGTGACGAGACGGCCGCCGCGTGCGGTTGCCGCCGCCGAATGGATCTTGGCGACCTCGAGCGCCTCGTCCCGGTCGAGGGGCGCCATGATCGTGGGCAGCCGGCGGGCGAGCATCGTCTTGCCGACCCCGGGCGGACCGACGAACAAGGCGTGGTGGGCGCCGGCTGCGGCGGCGGCGAGGGCCAGTCGGGCCGGCGCGAGGCCGCGCACGTCGTCGAGGTCGAGCGGCTCGCCTGCTGTTCCGTCGAATGCGTCGCCGGGGTCGGGCGGTGCCGGTGCGGGCGGATCGGGCCACGGGGCTGTTCCCGTGAGGCAGGCGTGCAGCTCGCCGAGGCTGCGGGCGACCCGAACGGATGCGCCCGGGACGAGGGCGGCCTCGGCGGCGTTGGCCTCGGGGACGATGACCGCGGTCGCTCCCGACCCGACGAGGGCGTGGACGAGCGCGAGCGTGCCGGGAACCGGCCGCACCCGACCGTCGAGCCCGAGCTCGCCCAGTACGCCGAGCGTGCCGAGCCCGTCGGGAGGGAGCGCTCCCGAGGCTCCGACGAGGCCGAGCGCGACGGCGAGCTCGAGCCCCGATCCGGTCTTGCGCACCGTGGCGGGAGCCAGGTTCACGGTGACCCGCCGCATCGGATACTCGAGTCCGGAGGAGAGCAGGGCGGCCCGCACCCGCTCGCGGGATTCCCGACCGGCAGCATCGGGAAGGCCGACCACCGTGTAGCCGGGCAGGCCGTTCGCGACGTGCACCTCGACCGTGACGATCCGGCCGTCGACCCCGTCGAGCACTGCGCTCTTCACCGCTGCGAGCACCGCCGCACCTCCTCGTAGCCGGGGGTCGAGCCCCGGACGTGCCGGTTGAGGGCGGGCCGGGACCGCGGCCGCAACGGATCGGTGCGGAACCTAGGGGTCGGGTGCGACGGTGACGGCCCGGGGTTCCTCCCGTGCGGGGCTACCGTTTCGGGCGATGGCCCACGACGTCGACGGTTTCGAGGCGTCGCTCACTGCGGCGAGCGAGCACACGCGGCGGGCCTACGCGCACGATGCGCGCGAGTTCACGGTCTGGTGCGAACGGGGCGGATGCCCCGACCCGGGCGCCATCGACCATCGGGTCGTGCGGCGCTACCTCGCCTCGCTCCAGACCCGCGGCTTCGCCCGGTCGACGGTCTCCCGGAAGGCGGCGTCCGTCCGCTCCTACCTCCGCTATCTCCGCCGCCGGGGGGTGCTGGAGCGGGAGGTCGCGGCCTCGGTGCGGGCGCCGCGGGGTCCGCAGCGGCTGCCCCGGATGCCCCGGGCGACCGAAGCCGTCGCCCTGCTCGACGGCGCCGCGGCCGGGGCCGAGGCGGGCGAGCCCCGGGCGCTCCGTGACCGGGCGATCCTCGAGATCCTCTACGGGGCCGGGCTGCGGGTGAGCGAGTGCTGCGGCCTCGATGTCGGTGATGCCGATCCCGCCCGGGCCATGGTGACCGTGCTCGGCAAGGGGGCCAAGGTCCGGCGGGTCCCGCTCGGTGAGCCCGCATGCGCCGCCATCGTCGACTACGTCGCCCACGGTCGCCCGCGGCTCGTGGCGGGCGAGCCGGGGTCGGGTGAGGGTGTACCCCTCTTCGTCAATGCCCGGGGGCGGCGCATGTCGCCCCGGGACGTGCGCCGGGTGCTCGACCGGCATCCGCTGACCGACGGGCGCCGCTTGCATCCGCATTCGCTGCGGCACGCGTACGCCACCCATCTCCTCGAGGGCGGGGCCGATCTCCGGGCGGTCCAGGAGCTGCTCGGTCATGCCGACGTCGGCACCACGCAGGTGTACACGCACGTCACGCGCGAGCGTCTGCGGTCGGTTTACGAGCAGACCCATCCGAGGGCGTGAGGGAGCAGGGGAGCGACGTGGAGCAGGACACGGCGGTGATCGCCGAGCTCTGGCGCGGGTTCAAGGACGGCACGGTCCCGGACGCCCGTGAGCGTCTCATCCTCAACTACTCGCCGCTCGTGAAGTTCGTGGCCGGCCGCGTCGCCTCCGGCCTCCCCCAGAACGTCGACCAGTCCGACCTCGTGAGCTACGGCATCTTCGGGCTCATCGATGCGATCGAGAAGTTCGAACCCGACCGCGGCTTCAAGTTCGAGACCTACGCGATCTCCCGGATCAAGGGCGCGATCATCGACGAGCTGCGTTCGATGGACTGGGTGCCGCGCTCGGTGCGGGCGAAAGCCCGAGCGATCGAGCAGGCCTACTCGAAGCTCGAGAACGAGCTGAAGCGCAGCCCCGAGGACGCGGAGGTTGCGGCCGAGCTCGGCGTTTCGGAACCCGAGCTGGCGTCCACGCTCGGGCAGATCAGCATGGTCGGCGTGGTCGCGCTCGACGACCTGCTGTCGGCGGGGGCGGAGCGTTCCTCGGGGACGACGGTGGCCGACACGATCGCGGGCGACGACGATCCGGTCGCGACGTTCGAGTCGCAGGAGATGCGCGAGATGCTCGCCGATGCGATCGCACAGCTCCCCGAACGTGAGCGTCTCATCCTGACGCTCTACTACTACGAGGGCCTCACGCTCGCGGAGATCGGTCGCACGATCGGGGTGACCGAGAGCCGGGTGTGCCAGATCCACACGAAGTCGATCATCCAGTTGCGGTCCCGGCTCACCGAAGCCGGCGCCTGACCTCGCGGTCCGCGCTTCCCCCGCCCGGCGCGTCGGTGACGCGCTCGTTCGAGACGGGGTGGTGTCGTGCGACGGTTGCAGTTGTCTCCAGGGCCACGACGGAAGGCCGTTCCGGTGTTCGACCGGATGGCCGGGCGGGTGATCGTGCTCGTGTCGACCGTCGTGCTGCTCGCCCCGGCTGTGGTGCGACCGGTCGCCGCCTCGATCGCGGTCCGAGGGGCATCCGCCACCGGCGCGGTGGTGCGGGGCTACGAGCCCCCGACGTCCCGGTTCGGCCGGGGTCATCTCGGGGTCGACCTCGCCGCCCGGCCCGGGTCCGTGGTCCGTGCGCTGCGGTCCGGCATCGTCACCTTCGCCGGTCGGGTCGGGACCACGCGTCACGTCGTCGTCCGCCTCGGCGACGGTCGGTTGGTCACCTACGGCTACCTCGCGACGGTGCTGGTCCGCGTCGGGGTCAGGGTCTCCACGGGCACTGCGATCGGGCGGGCCGGGGGTCGCGGTCCGAATCACGCCGGGAACTCCTGGCACCTCGGGCTGCGGACCGCAACGGGGTACCGCGATCCTGCGGAGCTCCTCCGACCGCCCCGGGCGACCGTCGGTCTGGCCCCGCTCGCGATCGCCCGATCGGCTGCCGGGGGCGCCGAGGCCCCGGCCGGAGGCAGGGAAGCGACCGCTACACTCCCCTCCGGTGCCCGGGCCGATCCCGGATTCCGCATCCACACCCACACTCACGCCCGTGAACCCGAGGTGGTGCCGACGGTCCCGACCGATCGGCGCTCGCGCGGGCGGAAGTCGAGAACCGAGGGAGGCGCGGCCGTGGCCGTCGTGACCATGAAGCAGTTGCTGGAGGCCGGAGTCCATTTCGGTCATCAGACCCGGCGCTGGAACCCGAAGATGCGTCGTTTCATCTTCGGCGAGCGCAACGGGATCTACATCGTCGATCTCCACCAGACCCTGGAGCGCATCGACACCGCCTACCGTTTCGTCCGCGACAACGTCGCCGACGGCGGCACCGTGCTCTTCGTGGGCACCAAGAAGCAGGCCCAGGAGCCGATCGAGCAGAGTGCCCGCTCGTGCGGCATGCCGTACGTCAACTTCCGTTGGCTCGGGGGCATGCTCACCAACTTCCAGACGGTGCACGCCCGCGTGGCCAAGCTGCGCGAACTCCAGCGCCAGGTCGACTCGGGTGAGGTCGAGCAGATGCCGAAGAAAGAAGGGCTGAAGGTTCGCCGCGACCTCGCGAAGCTCGAGCGCAACCTCGGGGGCATCAAGAACCTCGAGAAGGCGCCGACCGTCATCTTCGTGATCGACACGAAGAAGGAGCACATCGCAGTCACCGAGGCCAACCGGCTCCGCATTCCCGTCGTCGCCGTGGTCGACACCAACTGCGATCCCGACGTCATCGACTATGTGATCCCGGGTAACGACGACGCGATCCGCTCCGCCAACCTCATGGGTCGCGTGATCGCCGAGGCGGTCAACGAGGGTCGCGAGATCGCCCGCCGCCGGGGCGCTCGGCCCGGCACACGAGCCGAGGACGTGGCCGCGGAGCCGGCGAAGCCCCAGCGCACACCGGAGGAAGAAGCCGAGCACCAGCGGCGCCAGGCCGAGGCCCGGGCTGCGGCGGCGGCCGCTCAGCAGGAGCGCGAGGCCCGACTGGCCGAGCAGAAGGCCGAGCAGAAGCGGGCGGCGGCCGAAGCGGCAGCCGACGCGTCAGCGGCTCCGGCGGAGGGCAGCGAAGCCGCGGAGGGTACCGAAGCCGCGGAGGGCAGCGAAGCCGCGGAGGGCACCGATGCCTGACATCTCGGCGAAGGACGTCGCGGCGCTGCGCAAGACCACCGGCGCCGGGATGATGGATTGCAAGAAGGCGCTCGAAGAGTGCGGCGGCGATGTCGAAGCGGCCAAGAACTGGCTGCGGGAGAAGGGCATCGCCGGTGCGGCGAAGCGCGCCGGTCGGGACGCCGACCAAGGTGCGGTCGAGGTGGCGGTCGACGGTGCCTCGGGCGTCGTGGTCGAGCTCAACTGCGAGACCGACTTCGTGGCCAAGGGTGACGTGTTCGCCCAGGCGCTGACTGCGCTCGCCGCCGTCGTGCTCGCCGAGGGAGCCGATGATCTCGCGTCGAAGCAGGTCGCCGGCGAGTCCGTCGACGACTTCGTGAAGGGGCTGTCGGGCAAGCTCGGCGAGAAGATCGAGCTCGGCCGCGTGCACCGTTTCGAGAGCGCCGACGGGCTGCTCGACACCTACAAGCACGTCCAGAACGAGCGGGGCACGATCGGCGTGCTCGTCGAGCTCGGCGGCGTCGATCCGGCCGATGCCAAGGCTCGCGAGGTGGCGCACGACATCGCGCTCCACATCGCGAACCGCAGCACGGCGCCGCGCTACGTCACCCGCGACGAGGTGCCCGCCGACATCATCGAGCGCGAGCGGGCGATCTTCGAGAAGCAGACGGCCGAGGAGGGCAAGCCCGAGGCGGCCTGGCCCAAGATCATCGAGGGCAAGCTCACCGGCTTCTTCAAGGGCGAAGGCGGTGCGCTCCTCGAGCAGTCGTTCGTCAAGGACAACAAGATGACGATCGCGGCCCTCGTGGCCACCCTCGGCGGCGACGCGCACGTGCGGCGTTTCGTCCGTATCGAGATCGGCCAGGACTGACTCCGACCGCCCGAACCACCGATCGGAGCCGGAGGCCCCACCGATGAGCAGCAGCAGGTACCGCCGGGTCGTGTTGAAGCTCTCGGGTGAGGCCTTCGCCGATCGGTCGATCGGGTACGGCATCGATCCCGAAGTCGTGCAGCGGATCGCCGGAGAGGTCACCCGCGCCCGGGCCGACCTCGGCGTCGAGATCGCGATCGTCGTCGGAGGCGGCAACATCTTCCGGGGTCTGAGTGGCGCCGGCGAGGGCATGGATCGGGCCCGCGCCGACTACATGGGCATGCTGGCGACGGTCATCAACGCGCTGGCAATCCAGGACGCGCTCGAGTCGCTCGGTCAGCCGACGCGGGTGCAGACCGCGATCACGATGGCGCAGGTCGCAGAGCCCTACATCCCGCTCCGGGCCATCCGGCACATGGAGAAGGGCCGTCTCGTCATCTTCGCGGCCGGGACCGGCAATCCCTATTTCACCACCGACACGACGGCCGCGCTGCGTGCCGCCGAGATCGACGCCGAAGCGGTGCTGAAGGGCACGCACTCCGGCGTCGACGGCATCTACAGCGCCGATCCCCGGATCGATCCCGAGGCGGTCAAGCTCGATGCGGTAAGCCACTTCGAGGTGCTGCAGCGGGGCCTGCAGGTCATGGATTCGACGGCTATCACGTTCTGCATGGACAACTCACTGCCGATCATCGTGTTCGACGTGACGCAGCCCGGGAACATCATCAAGGCGCTCACCGGCGAGCCGATCGGCACGCTCGTCAGCTCGAGGGAGGACCGATGACGCACGCTCAGGTCGAGGCGGCCCGTGACCGCATGCACAAGGCGGTGTTGCACCTCCAGGAGTCCTTCGGCGCGATTCGCACCGGTCGCGCCACGCCGGCGCTCGTCGAGAAGCTGAGGGTCGACTACTACGGCAGTGAGGTCCCCCTGCAGCAACTCGCCGGTTTCTCGGTCCCCGAGCCGAGGGTCCTCGTCGTGGCCCCCTATGACAAGGGTGCGTTGAAGTCGATCGAGAAGGCGATCCAGGCGAGCGATCTGGGGGTCACCCCGGGCAACGACGGCGCGGTGATCCGGCTGGTGTTCCCCGAGCTGACCGGCGACCGCCGCAAGGAGCTCGTGAAGGTCGTGAAGAAGCAGGCTGAGGAGGCCCGCGTCGCGGTCCGCAACGTGCGGCGCGCCGTCCGGCAGGAGCTCGAGCGCGAGGGCGAGGTCCCCGACGACGAGCTGACCCGGATCGAGAAGGAGCTCGACAAGCTGACGGCCGACGTCGTCACCGAGATCGACACCCTGCTCGGCCACAAGGAGAAAGAGCTCCTCGAGGGCTGAGTTCGCCGCGATCCCGCCCCCAGCGCGGGATCGCAGCGACGGGAGCCTTCGGTGGGGCAGTCGGGCCGAAATGACCCGGTGGCGGGCCTCGGAGCCTTGCCCCTAGCCTGCCCGGGCCCCGGAAATGGGGCGGGAGGACCACGTGTACGACCGAGACGAACGCGACGAGAAGGCGGCTGCGACCCCGATCGAGGGGGTCCGGATCCTCGGTGCCGAGGAGGCCCGGACGGTGGCAGGCGACCGCGGCGCGTCGTGGTCGGCGTCGGGTGAGGCCGACGAGGCCGCTCACGTCGTGTCGGAGCCGCCCTCGGGCGAGGTACCGGCGCTGCAGCACTGGGCCGAGGCGCCGACCGGTGCCGTCCCCGCCATCTTCACCGACGATACGGGCGAGCAACCGGTCGTCGAGGACGACCTCGAGGCTTGGGCGGGGGCGGCTGGCGGCCATCGCTTCCGGGGCGGCGAAGCCGATTGGGCCGATGTCGATGTCGCCGCTGAGCTGGCCGAACCCGTTGCCGCTGCCGCGGAAGACGATATGGATCTGGGCGCCATCTCGGCGCCGACGCCCGTCGATGAGGAGGCGGTCTTCGCCGAGGAGGTCGAGGCCCGACGACGCGGTCGGCGCCGGGCCTCCCGACCGGCTGCGCTCACGCCGCCGGTCACGGCCCCGCTTCCGGTGACCCCGAGCGGCCCGGGGGAGCCCGGCGATCCCGGGATCATGCCGCCCGGCGCCACCTCATCCCGCGATCTGCCCACGGCGATCATGACGGCGGCAATCGTCATCGTCGTCGGACTCGTCTGCTTCCAGCTCGGCCGGGTGGTGACGGCCCTCTTCGCCGGCGTGATCCTGGCCCTCGCCACGGCCGAACTCTGCGCGACCTTGCGGACGAAGGGCATGCGTCCGGCGACGGTCGTGGCGCTCCTGGCGGCGTTCACCTTCCCGGTGGCGGCCCAGCAGGTGGGCGAGGGTGCCTACCCCGTCTACCTGGCCCTCGTGACGGCCACAGCCTTCGGCTGGTTCCTGTGGCGGGTGACGCCGGGTCGACCGGTGCTCGGCGTGGCCACCACGCTCTTCGCCTTCCTCTACGTCGGCGGTCTGGGTGGCTTCGCGGGCCTGCTCCTCTCGTCGCCCGACGGCATCGGCTTGGTGCTCGGGGTCGTCATCTGCGTCGTGGCCGACGACGTGGCCGCCTTCTTCGTCGGTTCCCAGATGGGCCGGGAGCGGATCGCCCCGGTTTGGTCCCCGAACAAGACGGTGGCGGGCACCGCCGGGGGCATGGCCGCCTCGGTGCTGGCCGGAATGATCCTCGTGGGCATGATCGGACCGTGGGACTGGAAGTCGGGCTTCTTCCTCGGCGTTCTCGTTGCGTTCGCGGCGTTCGTAGGCGACCTCGCCGAGTCGATGCTGAAGCGCGACCTCGACGTGAAGGACTTCGGCGTGCTGCTGCCCGGCCACGGCGGGGTGCTCGATCGGTTCGACGCGCTGCTGTTCTGCCTCCCCGTCGCCTACTTCCTGGCGCGCGGACTCGGCTACGTCTGAGCCGTAACCTCGCGGCCGTGCAACGGGCCGCGACCACCCGACGGGTGGCAATCCTCGGGTCGACCGGATCGATCGGCACCCAGGCCCTCGACGTCATCGCCCGGGCGGGCGACGCCTACGAGGTGGTTGCCCTCGCCGCCGGCCGCCGCTCCGAGTTGCTCGATCGCCAGGCCACCGAGTTCGGGGTGCCGGCCGATCGGGTCCGGGTCGGTGCCGACGATCCCGACGCGCTGGCCGAGCTGGCCGCGCTGCCCGAGGTCGATGTCGTCCTCAACGCGGTCGTCGGCTTCGCCGGGCTGCCGGCGACGCTCTCGGCGCTTGCGGCGGGCAAACGCCTCGCCCTCGCCAACAAGGAGAGCCTGATCGCCGCCGGCCCGGTCGTGGCCAAGGCCCGAGCCGCGGGCGGCGGGGAGATCGTGCCGGTCGACTCGGAGCACTCGGCCGTCTACCAGTGCCTGCGGTCGGGACGGCCGTCGGAGGTTCGGCGGATCGTGCTCACCGCGAGCGGCGGGCCGTTCCGCGGTCGTACCCGGTCCGAGCTGGCGACGGTCGCGCCGGTCGACGCGCTCGCTCATCCCACCTGGGACATGGGCGCCAAGATCACGGTCGACAGCTCGACGTTGATGAACAAGGGGCTCGAGGTCATCGAGGCCAACGAGCTGTTCGGGGTCGGCTTCGATCGCATCGACGTGCTCGTGCACCCGCAATCGATCATCCATTCGATGGTCGAGTTCTGCGACGGCGCGACGATCGCTCAGCTCTCGCATCCCGACATGCGGCTGCCGATCGGCTTGGCGCTCGGTGCACCCGACCGTCACCCCGAGCCGTTCGGAGCGATGGATTGGGCCGCGGTGCGCGAGCTCACCTTCGAGGAGCCCGACCGGGAGACGTTCCGCTGCCTCTCGCTGGCGTACGAAGCCGGGCGGTCGGGCGGCACCGCACCGGCGATCATCTCGGCGGCCAACGAGGTGGCGGTCGAGGCCTTCCTCGCCGGCCGTCTCGCCTGGCTCGACATCGCCGCGGTCGTCGAGGATGTGCTCGGGGCAGGGTCGGGCCCGGCCGATGTCGTCGAGGATGTGCTGGAGGCCGACCGCCGGGCCCGGGTAGCCGCGGCGCTCGCCGTGAACCGGAGGAGTATCACGTGAGGGTGAAGGATCCGTTCGAGGACATCGACGTCAACCCGCGCCGCGCCTTTGCGGTGACGCTCGCGCTCGTGGCCGCGGTCGTGGTCTGGGCGGTGTTCCAACCCCGGCAGGCCGCGCTCTTCGGGATGATCATCGCGTTCTTGTTCATTATCCTGCTCCACGAGGCCGGCCATCTCGCCATGGCGAAGCGGGCGGGCATGAAGGTCACCGAGTTCTTCGTGGGGTTCGGACCGCGGCTCTGGTCGGTACAACGGGGCGAGACCGAGTACGGCGTGAAGGCCATCCCGCTCGGTGGGTACTGCCGGGTCATCGGCATGACGAACCTCGAGGAGGTCGCGCCCGAAGACGAGCCGCGTGTCTACCGGTCGAAGTCCTGGCACGACAAGGTGCTCATGGCCGTAGCGGGGCCGTCGGTGCACTTCGTGCTCGCTGTCGTCCTCATGGCGGTCGTCCTCCTCGGGGCCGGCGACCTGCAGTCGCGGCGGGCGACGACGACGCTCGGCGAGGTCACGCTCGGCGCGGCCGCAGCGGGCCTGCGCGCCGGCGACGTGTTGGTCGCGATCGACGGCACCCCGGTCACCGATTGGTCGCAGGTTCCCGCGCTGGTGAGCGGCACCCCGGCCGACCCCCGGCCCGCGGGCTCGGTCGTGCGCATCACCGTCGAGCGGGAGGGTGCCGACATCTCCGTGCCGGTCACCCTGCGCGATAGCGGCGATCCCGAGCTCCGACGTGCCGTGGCCGGAATCGGCTCCCGGATCGAGGTGCCGCAGCCGGGTGTCGTGGGGGCGATTGCGCTGGCACCGGTGCGGGTCGCGCAGTTCACCTGGGAGTCGGTGAAGGCGCTCGGCAGCATGTTCTCGCCGGCGGGCATCACCAACTACTTCCGGCTCCTCACGGGCGACACCGGGCCGCAGACGAACGAGGCCCAGCGGTTCGTCTCGCCGGTCGGCTTCGGTCAACTCGCGAACAATGCGGTGCGGGCGGGCTGGGTCGACGCCCTCGGGCTGCTCATCGCTATCAACATCTTCGTCGGCCTCTTCAACCTGCTCCCCCTCCTCCCGTTCGACGGCGGCCACATCGCGATCGCGACCTACGAGAAGCTGGCTTCGCTCGTGCGGCGGCGGCGAGTGCAGGTCGACGCGGCGAAGCTGCTGCCGGTGACGGTCGCGGTGGTGGCGGTACTCGGATTCATCTTCCTGTCGAGCCTGTTCCTCGACATCACCCGACCGGTCCAGAACCCGTTCTGAGCGGCGCGGCCCGTACGCCGCCGCTGCGTCTCCCGGCCCGGGCCGCGCTGCGCCGGGCCGTAGGATCGGGTCCGTGATGACCCGCCGTGAGACCCGCCAGGTGAACGTCGGTGGGGTGGCCGTCGGCGGTGGGGCGCCGGTGAGTGTCCAGTCCATGACGACGACGAAGACCGCCGACGTCGATGGCACCCTCGCCCAGATCTACGCGTTGGCCGCCAAGGGGTGCGACATCGTCCGCTGCACGTGCAACGACGAGGCGGCGGCGGAGGGTCTCGCCCGCATCGTGCCCCGGTCGCCGATTCCGATCGTCGCCGACATCCACTTCCAGCACCGGCTCGCGCTCGCGGCGATGGAGGCCGGGGTGCAGGGCCTGCGGCTGAACCCGGGCAACATCCGCAACCCGGCCCACATCAAGGCGGTGGCGAGCGAGGCGCGCGACCGGGGCCTGCCGATCCGCATCGGGGTGAACGCCGGTTCGCTGGATCCGGCCATGGCCGAAGCGCACGGCGGCATCACGCCCGAGGCGCTCGTGGCGTCGGCCATGCACGAGCTCGACCTGTTCCGCGAGGTCGACTTCGACGACGTGAA
>JBJSXF010000135.1:0-5368 GCA_046086225.1 Actinomycetota bacterium
AAGTCCATGTCGATATCGGGCATCTGCTGGCGACCCGGGTTGAGCATGCGCTCGAAGAGCAGGTCGTACTGGATCGGATCGACATCGACGATCTGCAGGCAGTAGGCGACGCACGAGCCGGCCGCGCTGCCCCGGCCGGGACCGACCCGGATGCCCCGGGTCTTCGCGTAGCGGACGAGGTCCCAGACGACGAGGAAGTACGCGGGGAAGCCCATCGACGAGATGACGCCGAGCTCGAAGTCGAGGCGCTCGACGACTTCGGGTCGGAGCTTCGCCCCGTACCGCTCCCGGGCGCCCGCCAGGGTCAGTTCGCGTAGATAGGAGTCGTCGGTGTGGCCCTCGGGAACCGGGAACGACGGCAGCACCGAGCGTCCGAACTCGATCTCGACGTTCGCCCGTTCAGCGATCAGGAGGGTGTTGTCACACGCCTCGGGGAGCTCGCGGAAGATGTGGCGCATCTCGACCGCGCGCTTGATGTAGAACTCGTCGCCCTCGAAGCGCAGGCGATTGGCGTCGGTCTGCAGCGAGCCGGTCTGGACGCACAGGAGGGCATCGTGCGCCTCGGCCTCGTGCTGGTGGGTGTAGTGGCTGTCGTTGGTCGCCACCACCGGCGCCCGCAGCGCGCGGGCGATGTCGAGGAGCGGCCGCACGACGCGGGCGTCATCGTCCTGGCCGTGGTCCTGGAGTTCGATGAAGAACCCGTCCCGACCGAAGATCTCCTGGAACCGGCCCGCCGCCGCGAGCGCCGCCCGCTCCTCCCCCTTCAGGACGAGCTGGGGCAGGAGCCCGCCCAGGCAGCCGCTCGTGGCGATGACCCCCTCGGCGTGCCGTTCGAGCAGCTCCCAGTCCGTACGGGGCTTGTAGTAATAGCCCTCGAGAAACGCCGAGCTCGACAGCTTCATGAGGTTGCGGTAACCGGCATCGCTCTCGGCGAGCAGGGTCAGGTGGAACATCTCGTGCTCGGACCGCTTCGGTCGCTCGAGCCGCGAGGTGTTCGTGAAGTACCCCTCCATGCCGATGATCGGCTTCACCCCGGCCGCCCGGGCCGCGTGGTACATCGGGATGGCGCCGTACATGTTGCCGTGATCGGTGATCGCGATCGCGGGCTGACCGTCGGACGCGACGGCGGCCACCGCCTGCTCGACCCGGGACGCGCCGTCGAGCATCGAGTACTCGGTGTGGAGATGGAGATGGACGAACGAGCCCGCGGACGAACTCGCGTTTCGCGTTGTGCTCAGGTCCTCCGCCCCGCTCGGTCGTCCACGGCCGGGCGACCCGGTCCGTGGGGAATGACAAGGGTGTGATTCACCATACCGCCGCCCCGGGCGGCCACACCAGGGCCCGAGCCGCTCATCGCTGCCCCCGGGCCGCGACCAGGGGCACCAGCATCTCGGCCGAGGTGAGCGAGCCGTGCGCCGAGCGCAGGTGGGCTTCGTGGGGCTGGGCCGGGTCGGCGAATCCGTCGGCCCCCCGGGCCGCGACCACGACGTCGCCGATGCGGCCCGGAACCGAGCCCGGCACGGCCGGGCCGAGGATCCCGGTGGCGAGCAGCTCGGATCGCGACCACACCCAGGCCCGTTCCCCCGCTTCCGACCGGGCGAGCCCGAGCAGCCGATCGGCCTCCCCCGGCCGGGCGTAGAGGTACCGGAAGCGTGCGTCGCCCGCCATCGCGGCGCACGCGGCCGCGGTCGCGGGCAGCTCGACGAGATGGTCGGGACCCGCTTCGGCCTGGCCGTGGTCGGAGGTCACCACGAGGGCGCAGTGCGCGGGCAAACGGTCGAGGAGCTCGCCGACGAGCCGGTCGGCAGCGGCGACCTCGCGGCGGAACACGCCGCTCCGCGTGCCGAACTCGTGCGCGACCGAGTCGATTCCCGGCGAGGAGGCGTAGACGAACCGGTCGCCGGCACCGACGAGGCGCACCACGTGCTCGGCGAGCGTGGCGTCGGTGTGCCAGCCCACGAAGGTGGCGCCCCGGAGGTGCGCCTCGGTGAACCCGCTGCGTGCGTAGTCGGCCCGGGTCACCACCGTGACCTCCCGACCCCCGAACGGCGCATGGCGCTGCACCGCCAGCGGATCGGGCGGACGGCCGCCGCCCGCCGACCAGCGCAGCACGTTCAGTACCCGGCCGTCGACGCGCATCCGGTACCCGACGATCCCGTGCTCGGCCGGGGCCAGGCCGGTCGTGAGCGAGGTGAGGGCGGCGGCCGTCGTCGACGGGGCCACGGTGGTGATCGGACCGCCGACCATCCCGTGGAGCACCGGGGCGGCCTCGGCCTGCTCGCCGAGGTCCTCCCAGCCGAGTCCGTCGAGGACGAGGAGCACCGCCTGCTCGGCTCCCGCCACCGGCGCGGGCAGCCAGGTCCCGTCGATCCGGCCGAGGAGGGCGGGGACGACCCGGCTCACGCAGGCACCGCCGTAATCGGGAACGACCGGTTGCCCGGCGGGCGGCGCCACGGGTCGAGCGTAGGGCGGGGATCGGGGTCCACGCGCGACGATGGCGGGGTGAAGGTCTCCACCCGCAGCGACTACGCGGCCCGGGCCCTCCTGTCGCTCGCGCTCCACGGCAGCGAGCGGCCGACGTCGGTGAAGGAGATCGCCGAGCGGACCAACCTGCCCCAGCCCTACCTCGAGCAGATCCTCCTCTCGGTGAAGGGCGCCGGACTCGTGCGTTCGAAGCGCGGCGTCGGCGGCGGCTACGTGCTGGCTCGCCCCCCCGAGGAGATCACCCTCGCCGAGATCGTCGGCGCGGTCGAGGGTCCCCGGCTCCCCGTCGACGAGCATCCCGACCACTGCGAGGGGCACTGTGTGCTCCAGGAGGTCTGGC
Organism: Actinomycetota bacterium; assembly: GCA_046086225.1. Taxonomy (GTDB): domain Bacteria; phylum Actinomycetota; class Acidimicrobiia; order IMCC26256; family PALSA-610; genus JBJSXF01. The sequence continues at coordinate 2,825 of JBJSXF010000135.1, forward strand.
ACGGCGTCGACCGCGAGACCCTGCGGATGCTCGGGGGCGTCACACTCCGCGAACTCGTCGATCGGACGCGCGTCGGTCACCCCGACGCGAGCGGGCCGACGACCGGGATCTAGGCCGCGCCCGCGGCTCGCAAGGTCGCGAGCACCGCGGCGAGCTCGGCGGGGAGCGGCTCGGTCAGCTCGATCCGGTTTCCGGTGACCGGGTGGTCGAAGGCCAGCGCCGCGGCGTGGAGGAAGGTCCGGGGACACTCGATCCCCGAACGCGCACCTCCGTAGGTGCGGTCACCGACCACCGGATGACCGATCGCCGCGAGATGCACCCGGATCTGGTGCGTGCGGCCGGTCTCGAGCCGGCAGTCGAGCCGAGCCGCGACGGGTTCGGTGAACTGCTCGACCACCTCGTAGGTCGTGCGGGCGGGCTTGCCCGCGTCGCGAACCGCCATCCGGGTCCGCCGACCCGTCGAGCGACCGATCGGCGCGTCGATCACCCCCCGCCGCGCCGCGGGGACGCCCCATACCAGGGCCACGTACCGGCGTTCGATGGCTCGCCGGGCGAGGGCGTCGACGAGGGCGGACCGGGCCCGCTCCGAGAGGGCCACGATCAGCAGTCCGCTCGTGTCGCGGTCGAGTCGGTGCACGATGCCCGGGCGGGCCGGCTCACCGACCGATGCGATCCGCGGCCAACGAGCCAGAGCGCCGTTGACGAGCGTCCCGTCGGGGTGACCGGCCCCGGGGTGGGTCACCAGACCCGCAGGCTTGGCGACGACCGCGAGGTCGTCGTCCTCGTAGCGGACCTCGAGTTCGAGGTCGGGGTCGGGAGTCGGCAGCGCCTCGGACGCCGGCGCACCGACGAGCAGCACCTCCTGACCCGCCCGCAGACGGAGGCTCTTCGCCGCGGCCTCACCGTCGACCAGCACGCCCCCTTCGGCGAGGACGGTCTGGACCACGGCTCGCGACCAGCCGGTCAGGAGCGCCACCGTCCGGTCGATGCGCTCACCGTCGAGCGCGGCCGGGACGATGACCGGCTCGACCTCGTCGCCCTCGTCGGGCCCGAAGTCCCGCCCCGGGTCCCGTCCCTCGTCCGAGTCGGTCACGAGGCGTCCCCGATGCTCGCCGCCGGGCGGAGCATACGTACGACGATCAACACGGCTCCGACGGTGATGCAGGCATCGGCGACGTTGAACACCGGCCACCAGCCCACTGAGACGAAGTCGACGACGTGCCCGCGGAGGAATCCCGGAGCGCGAAAGAACCGATCGGCGAGATTGCCGAGCGCGCCGCCGAGCACGAGCACGAGGCCCGTGAGCAGGATGCGGTCGTCGGTCCGCCGCATGAGCCGGACGATCACGACCGTGATCACCGCGGCCAGCACGGCCAGAAGCGGCGTGAAGCCCGGGAACCGCCCGAACGCCCCGCCGGGATTGCGGATGAGCCGGAACTCGACGAGGTCGCCGACGATCGGCCGCGGACCGTCTGCCAACGCGGCCACGGCCCAGACCTTCGTCAACTGATCGACGACGACGATCGTGATGACGGCGGCGACGACGATCGCCGCGCGCCGCCGGTCAGCGCCGGCGCTCCCCACGCGCTCGGCAGGTGACGCACTGATCGGTCCACGGGATCACCTCGAGCCGGGCGACCGGAATGCGGTCGCCGCAGGTCGTGCAGAGGCCGTAGGTGCCCGCCGCCACCCGAGCCCGAGCCTCACCGATGGCCTCGACGATCTGGCGTTGCGCCGCTGAGAGCGCGAGGTCACGCTCGCGCTCGACGTTCACCGTGTCGCCCTCACCCGACTCCTCGTCGAACTGGGTGTCACCCTGCTCGCGCTCGTTGGCGAGCTGCTCGGCCTCGGCCCGAAGCTCCTCGTCCCGACGAACGTGGCGTGCCTCCTCCTCGCCGAGCAGCTCGACGAGCTTCTCGAGGGTGGCCGGGGCGATCCGGGGCTGGAGGTTCTTCTTGGCCGGGGGGCGGGGCGCCGGCGCGAGCGGGCGGGCGGCGGCGGCCCGGCGGGCCTCCTCGGCCGCCCGTTCGGCGGCCTTGCGCTCCTCCTCGGCTGCCTTCTCGGCGGCGAGCCGGGCCCGCTCCTTCTCCTTCTCGGCCCGTTCGCGGGCCCGCTCCTTCTCCTTCTCGGCCCGTTGGCGGGCCTTCTCGCGCTCGACCGCCTTGCGGGCCTTCTCGCGTTCGGCCCGGAGCCGAGCCCGCTCCTTCTCCTGCGCCCGCTTGACCGCAAGCTTCTCCCGCTCGGCTTGTTTGCGGGCTCGCTCGTTCTCAGCCGCGACCCGCGCCCGCTCCTTCTCCCGGGCGCGCTGAGCCGCGAGCTTGTCGCGCGCGGCTTGCTTCCGAGCTCGCTCCTTCTCGGCTGCCGCCCGGACCTTCTCCCGCTCGGACTGCTTCCGGGCCTGCTCGCGTTCCCGAGCTCGTCGCTCGGCATCCCGGGCCGCTCCCGCCTTCTTCGCGACCGGCTTGGCCGGGGCCTTCTTCGCGACCGGCTTGGCCGGGGCCTTCTTCGCGACCGGCTTGGCCGGGGCCTTCTTCGCGACCGGCT
>JBJSXF010000136.1:0-5223 GCA_046086225.1 Actinomycetota bacterium
GAGCGGCAAGGCAAACGCAACTGTCGGTTTCTCCCCGAGCGCAAGGTCCCCTAAGGCGGGGTGCCCCCCCCGGCCGCTCCGTTCGCCCGGGTGCTGGCCGATCGCTACGGCGTCGCGAAGGGTGACCGCGTGGCGATCTGCGCGGCCAACTGCGTCGAGTACGCGATCACGTTCTGGGCGACGACCTTGCTCGGGGCGGTCACGGTCGCGATGAACGGCTGGTGGACGGGCTCGGAGATGGTCTACGCGCTCGACCTCACCCGCCCCAAGGTGCTGCTCGGTGACCGCCGTCGCATCGAGCGGCTCGCCGATCAGGCCACGCGACCGCATCCGGTTGTGGTCTTCGAGGACGAGTTCGCGGCGCTCGAGGCCGAGGGTGCGGGGGCGCCGCTCCCTGACGTCGCGATCGAAGAAGACGACCCTTTCCTCATCCTCTTCACGAGCGGCACCACAGGTCGGCCGAAGGGCGCGCTGCTCTCGCACCGCAGCAACATCCACTTCGTCTGGACGGCGATGGCCGGTGGCTTCGAGCGCTTCGCCCGGGCGATGGCCGCCGGTCGCGAGACGCCGATCCCGTCGGGGCCGCCGGTCGCGATCTCGGCCTCGCCCTACTTCCACGTCTCGGGGCTCAACTGCCAGCTCGTCATGGCGACGGCGAGCGGGATGACGATCGTCTACGCCCCGCCGGGGAAGTGGCGCGAGGACGTCCACCTCGAGCTCACCCAGCGGCACGGGGCCACCATGTGGTCGCTCGTGCCGACCCAGCTGTGGCGTCTGCTCGAGTGGCCCGACCTCGGCGACTACGACCTGTCGTCGCTCCAGACCGTCGGTGGAGGCAGCGCGGTGTGGCCGCCCGAGTTGCTGCGCACCCTCGAGCAGCGGATTCCCCATGCTCGGGCCGGGCTCGGCACCGGCTGGGGCATGACCGAGTCGAGCGGGGCGGGCACGTCGCTGCGGGCCGACGCGAGCTATGAGCGGCCCGACAGCATCGGCAACGTGTCGCCGACCGTCGAGCTCGAGGTGCGCGATCCGGCGACGGGTGCGGTGCTGGGCGAGGGCGAGGTCGGGGAGATCTGCATCCGCTCGGCTGCGCTGTTCCTCGGGTACTGGGACAACCCGGAGGCCACGGCCGCCGCGCTCGATGACGACCGCTGGTATCGCACCGGCGACTTCGGCCACGTCCGTGACGAGTTCGTCTACCTCGAGGGCCGTCGCCAGGACCTCATCATCCGGGGCGGCGAGAACATCTACCCGGCCGAGATCGAGGTGCGGCTCATCGAGCATCCGGAGATCGTCGAGGTCGCGGTGGTCGGGGTCGAGCACGCGACCCTCGGCCAGGAGGTGAAGGCCTACGTGGTGCCCCGGGCCACCGGCGTGATCAGCCACGAGGATGTGCGCGAGTTCGCGGCCGCGACGCTCGCCGCGTACAAAGTGCCCGCGCACGTCGAGTTCGTCGACGCGCTCCCGCACAACGCGGCAGGCAAGGTGTTGAAGCACCTCTTAGGACAGGAGTCCGAGTCGGCGGAGGCCACCGGCTTCATCGAGGAGTGAGCGCGGTCAGCGCTCCCGGCGCAGTCGGGACACCAGGTAGATCGCGAAGCTGATCGAGGTCACGAAGACGCTCGGCTTCACGGTGCCGACGGCGAGCGCCGCAAGGATCCCGCCGACGCCGGCCACGACGGCGAACCCCACCGAGAGGGTGATCACGACCATCGGGACCGCTGACCACCGGCGGGCCGATGCGGCGGGCGCGATGGCGAGGCTCAGCACGAGCAGGGTGCCCACGACCTGGGCGGCGGCGGTCACCGCGAGTGCGAGCACGACCAGGAACGCGATGCCGAGCGCCCGCTCGGGGACCCCCCGGATCCGGGCCACCTCGGGATCGACCGAGGCGAACAGGAGGGGTCGGGCGAGAGCGCCCATGACCGCGGCGACCACGATCGCGATGAGCGCGAGCACACCGAGCTGGCGGGATCCGACGCCGAAGATGTTGCCGAAGAGGATGTTGGTCGCGGCCGACGAGAACCCCCGGTAGCCGCTCAGGATCCAGATGCCGAGGCCGAGGCCGAAGGCGAGGATCACTCCGATGGCGGCGTCGCGCTCCCGTTCCTGCACCCCGAGGGCGCCGATGACGGCGGCCACGAGTACGGCGCCCGCGAGCGCGCCGAGGAGCGGATCGTCGGCGAGCACGAGCCCGGCCGCCGCGCCCGTGAATGCGAGTTCGCTGGTGCCGTGCACGGCGAACGCGAGCCCGCGCATCACGACGAAGGGGGCCACGAGCCCGCAGGTGATCGCGACCAGGAGTCCGGCGACGAGCGCCCGCTGGGCGAACGGCTCGGTCAGGTAGAGGGTGGCTCCGTTCACCGGTGCTCGCCCTCGTGGTGGTGGTGGGCGTGAGGCTCGGTGGCCCCTTCGCCGCCGAGCACGACGATGCGTCCGTGAACGTCGAGCACGTCCACCGGTGCGCCGTAGAGCTCGGAGAGCCGGGCGCCGGTCAGCACCGTCTCGGGCGGGCCGACTGCGGCCCGTCCGTCGACGAGGTAGCAGACCCGGTCGACGAAGGGCAGGACGGGGTTGATCTCGTGGGTGACGAAGACCACAGCCGCGCCCCGGTCGCGCCGCTGGCGTTCGATGAGCGCGGTGACGCCGGCCTGGTGCGCGGGGTCGAGCGAGAGCAGCGGTTCGTCGCACAGGAGGAGGTGCGGGTCGCCGATGAGCGCCTGGGCGATGCGCAGGCGCTGCTGCTCGCCGCCCGAGCAGCGGCCGAGGGGGCGGTCGGCGAACTCGGCGGCCTCCACGAGCGCAATGGCCCGGTCGACGCTCGGTCGCGACGCGCGGCGGTCGAGGGGGAGGCCGGGTCGGGCGCCGTCGATGCCGAGACGAACGAGGTCACGGCCGCGGAGGGGCAGATCGGGGGGAAATCGGCGGTGCTGGGGCACGTAGCCGATCCCGGGCGTACGCCGCCCGGGGGGTGCGCCGTCGATCTCCACCGTGCCCGCGTCGAGGGGTCGGCGTCCGAGCATGACCTCGAGCAGGGTGGTCTTGCCCGCTCCGTTCGGTCCGAGGACGGCGACGAACTCGCCGGCGCCGACCTCGAGGTCGAGGCCGTCGAGGACGGTGCGGCCGCCGAAGCGGACGGTGGCGGCGCGGATGCGGACGACGGGGCTCACGGCGATGGCCGGAGCGCTCGCTCGATCTCGCCGACGAGGCCCCCGACCCAGGCCGGGTAGGAGGTGGCGGTGGCCGGCATCGCTTCGGTGACCTCGACGACGGGCACGGAGGCGTCGTTCGCGAGCGACCGCACCTGGGCGGTTGCCGACGTCTCGGCATCGACGTTGTAGACGAGGGCGCCGATGCGACCGCTCGTAACGAGGGCGTTCATCGCGGCGGTGTCGCGCGCGTCGGGCTCCTCGCCTTCCTCGACTGCGATGGCGAAGCCGCTCGGCGACTCGATGCGCAGTCCCAGGCTGCGGAGCAGACGGTCGGCGACCCGTTCGGTGACGGCGACGGGCGTCCCGGCGACGTCCCGGCGAACGGCAGTGACGCGCTCGGCTACCGGCTCCCACTCGGCGAGGAACCGAGCCAAGCCGCGCTCGTAGGTAGCCCGGCCATCGGGATCGGCGGCGGTGAGGTCGTCGGCGATCGCCCGGGCCACCGCGGGGACGCCGTCGGGCGCGAACCAGAGGTGCGGATCGGTGTCACCGACGCCTTCTTCGATGCCGAGCTCCTCGGCCGCCGTCACCACGCGCTGGTCGCGGTCCGTCCCGGTCACGATCTCCTCGGCCCAGTGATCGAGGTCGGCCCCGTTCAGCACGACGATGTCGGCGTTGGAGATCGTTGCTGCGGTTCGGGCGTCGGGTTCGAAGAGGTGGGGATCGGCGCCCGGGGCCGCTCCGGCGTCGACGACGGTCGCTCGGTCGCCGGCGATCGCCCGGGTGATCGCGGCCCACGGTCGCTGGGTGACGGCCACGGTGACCCCGTCGGCCCGCGGTTCGGAGTCTCCGCAGCCGGGGAGTGCGGTGGCGAGCAGGCCGATGCCCATCAGGACGGTGGCGGTGCGGCGGGCGGCGGGGCGACGACCCATGCGGCCAGAATAGGAACGATTCTCATTCCCGGGCAAGCCCCCGGCGGCGGGCCGCTCAGGGGAGCGTGAACGCGTGGAGCTCGCAGTCGCCCGAGCCGATGAACACCCGGCGTCCGGCGATCGCCGGAGACGAGTAGATGGAGGCGTTTCCGGTCGGACAGTTCGTCTTGACCCAAGCGTTCGCTCGTTCGCCGAGGAGTGGCGTACAGGTTCGTGGGCTCCCGCCGCATCCGGTCGCCCCGGCCGCGGAGAACGCGTAGAGGTAGCCGTTCCCGGCGCCGATGAAGACGACGCCGTTCGCGACTGCAGGGGAGCTGCTCACCGGTTGGGGCATGTAGCCGCGCCACACTGGCGAGCATTGCACCGGGACGCCACCGCAGCCCTTCGTCCCTGCGTGGTCGTAGGCATAGAGCGTACCGTCCTGCGAGGCGATGAGCACCGTGGATCCGGCAATCGCCGGCGATGACACGACTCCGCTCACCGTTGCTGCGCTCCAGATCGGGTAGCACTGCTTCGGGAGGCCTCCGCAGCCGAGCTGGCCGGCGGCGTCGTAGGTCCAGATTCCCTTTCGGGTCCCGACGTAGACGCGGCCATCGAACACCAGGGGAGCGCCAGTGATCGAGTCGCCGGTCGGAGCCGTCCAGCGAGGATTGCACTGACGTGGCGTTCCGAAACAGCCGGTGACACCGTTTGCGTCGAAAGCGTAGAGGCGCCCGTCGTTTGAGCCGACGTAGACGGTCTCACCGGCGACGGCGGGCGAGGAGTCAGATGCCAGCGTGACGCTGCCCCTCCAGAGGACGCGACCATCCGTTGAGATCGCGAGCAGGAAGCCTCCGTTCGTGGCGACGTAGACGACTCCGCCTATCACTGCGGGGGAGGACGTCACTGCGCCGCTCGTCGTGACCTTCCAGAGCGGGGAGCAGACCCGGGGTGAGCCGCTGCAGCCCTTCGCTCCGGCGGCGTCGAACGCATAGACGTTGCGGTCACTCGAGCCAACGAACACCCTGCCGTTGACCACCGCCGGCGAGGACTGGATGGGGCCGCCCGTCACGCCGGTCCAGAGCGGATTGCACCGGCGAGGAATTCCCGAGCAGCCCGAGACCCCGTTGGCGTCGAAGACGAGGAGCCGGCCGTTGTCG
>JBJSXF010000137.1:0-26121 GCA_046086225.1 Actinomycetota bacterium
GATCAGCGCATCGAGATACAGCACCCCGATGACCAACCTGCATACGCTGACGCAAAAGGCCCAAGATGCAGCCTGGGCCGACGAACAAGACACGGTCGCCAGCGTGCGACCATCCGGGGAGAAGGTCAGCGCGAACACTTCCGATGCGTGCATCGGCAGGAGGACCGGCTTCGCCGTACCAAAGAGAGACCGCGGGTCGGGCCACGGCGTTGGCGGCCGAAGTGCGCCCGACCGTGCACACGAGAGCGTCGGACGCGAAGGTGGGTCGGATCGCGACGGCGTGGGGTCGGCCGTCCGTGCCCACCGTGAGGAAGTACGCGAAGGGCGCCTGGCCGTCGGCGGCTTCACGGATCTCGTCGATCGCGACCGGGATGCTCACGCGGCTCGCTCCGGGTGTTCGGGGACGAGGACACGGTAGCCGGGGGTCACGCGCCGACCCGTAGGATGCCCCGATGCCCGTACGCGATGATCTGCGCAACCTGGCGATCGTCGCCCACGTCGATCACGGCAAGACGACCCTCGTCGACGCCCTCCTCTGGCAGTCCGGCGCCTTCCGCGAGAACCAGGAGGTCGCCGAGCGGGTCATGGACTCCAACGACCTGGAGCGCGAGAAGGGCATCACGATCCTCGCCAAGAACACGGCGGTGCAGTACGGCGACGTGACCCTCAACATCGTCGACACGCCCGGCCACGCCGACTTCGGGTGCGAGGTCGAGCGGGCCCTGGCCATGGTCGACGGCGTGCTGCTCCTCGTCGACGCGAGCGAGGGGCCGCTGCCCCAGACCCGGTTCGTGCTCCGCAAGACGCTCGAGGCCCGCCTGCCCGTCATCCTCGTGGTCAACAAGGTCGATCGCCCCGACGCCCGCATCGCCGAGGTGCTCGACGAGGTCTACGAGCTGTTCATCGACCTGGGTGCCACCGCCGACCAGATCGAGTTCCCGATCGTGTACGCCAACGCCCGCGCGGGCTGGGCCTCGCTCGAGGAGGGGGTGGAGGGCACCGACCTGCGGCCGCTCCGCGACCTCGTCCTCGAGCACATCCCGGCCCCCGAGTACGAGGAGGGGCATCCGTTCCAGGCCCTCGTCACCAACCTCGACGCCTCGCCCTACGTCGGGCGGCTCGCCCTCTGCCGGGTGCGCAACGGCACGGTGCGCCGCAACGAGCAGGTGGCCTGGTGCCGGATCGACGGCACGATCGAGCGGGTGCGGATCGCCGAGCTCTCGCGCACCGAGGCGCTCGACCGGGTGCCGGTGGAGGAGGCGGGCCCGGGCGAGATCATCGCGGTGGCCGGCATCCCCGAGATCACGATCGGCGAGACCCTCGCCGCGCTCGACGACCCGCGTCCGCTCCCGCCCCTCGTCGTCGACGAGCCGAGCCTGTCGATGACGATCGGCATCAACACCTCGCCGCTCTCGGGCACCGAGGGCGACAAGCTCACGGCCCGGCTGCTGGAGTCGCGGCTGCGCCAGGAGCTCGTCGGCAACGTCTCGCTGCGGGTGCTGCCGACCGAGCGGCCCGACGCCTGGGAAGTGCGGGGCCGGGGCGAGCTGCAACTCGCGGTGCTGGTCGAGACCATGCGCCGCGAGGGGTTCGAGCTCACGGTCGGCAAGCCCCAGGTCGTCACCCGCGAGATCGACGGCACGCTGCACGAGCCGGTCGAGCGGCTCACGGTCGACATCCCCGACGACTACCTCGGGGTCGTGTCGCAGCTGCTCGCGTTGCGCAAGGGCCGCATGGAGCAGATGATCAACCACGGCACGGGCTGGGTGCGGCTCGACTTCCTGGTGCCCGCCCGCGGGCTCATCGGGTTCCGCACCGAGTTCCTCACCGAGACGCGCGGCACCGGCATGCTCCACCACGTGTTCGACGGCTGGGCCCCGTGGTTCGGTGAGCTGCGCACCCGGCGCAGCGGCTCGATGGTGGCCGACCGCCGCGGTCCGGCGACCGGATTCGCGCTGATGAACCTGCAGGAGCGGGGCGCGATGCTCGTGGGTCCCGGCGCCGAGGTCTACGAGGGGATGATCGTCGGCGAGAACTCCCGGGCCGACGACATGGACGTCAACCCCACCAAGGAGAAGAAGCTCACCAACATGCGCGCCGCCGGGTCCGACGACCTCGTGCGGCTCGTGCCGCCCCGGCCCATGGCGCTCGAGCAGTGCCTGGAGTTCATCGCCGAGGACGAGTGTGTGGAGGTGACGCCGAAGACCCTGCGCCTGCGCAAGACGATCCTCGATGCGGGGGAGCGGGCCCGTCGGGTGAAGGCGACCAAGGCGCCCCGAAGCTGAACCGACGCGCTCGATCGGTCGGCGCGGGCCGACCGGCGGGAGGTCAGCGGGCGGCGCGGGTGAGCAGGCGCCGGGCGGTGCCGCCGAGGAAGAGCGCCATCGCCTCGCCGTCGAGGGGCAGGGCCCGGGCCTCGGCGAGTGAGCGGCGCATCGGGAACCACGGCTCGTCACTGCCCCACAACACCCGGCCCCGGTAGGTGCCCGTGTTCATGAACGCGACGAGCGCCGGGTCCATGTAGCGCGGCGCGTACGCGGTGCACGAGAGGTAGAGGTTCGGCCACTTGCGCATGTAGTTCATGAGGAGCTCCTCGTAGGGGTGCCCCATGTGCGCCACGACCACGGTGAGCCGCGGGAAGTCGATGAGCACGTCCTCGAGCAGCTCGGGGTGCTGCGCCCGCGACCGCACGCGGGGGCCGGGGATCCCGGCGTTGATCCCGACGGGAATGCCGAGCTCCTCGCACACCTGGTAGATCGGGTAGTGGCGGGCGTCGTTGATCGGTACCTGGGTGGCGAGGGGCATGATCCGCACCATGGCGAGGGCGGGGTGCTCGGCGAGCGCCCGGATGCGGGCGACGTGCTTGCCGGGTCGCGACGGATCGCCGACCCCGGCGGCCACGAGGAAGCGTCCGGGGTAGGCGTCGCAGGTCGCGAGGTGGCGCTCGGCGCCCGACCCGTCAAGGCCGCTCGTGAACACGCCGGTGGTGACGCCCAGCTCGTCCATCAGCGCGACGAGGGAATCGGCATCGACCGGCTCGGTGTTGCTGCCGAGGTAGCCGGCGACGTGCTCGAACCCGGCCTGGGCGGTGAAGGCTTTGGCCCCCTCCTCGGTCACGAGGTTGACCCACAGATCGATGATGTCGGACGCTCCGGTCTCCATGGCCCGGGGACGCTAGTAGCGTCGCCGCCGTGCGCGCCGCCCTCCTCGAAGCCGCTGACCAGCCCCTCGTCGTCCGCGACGACGTCGACATCGACGAGCCCCGCGCCGGCGAGGTGCTCGTGCGGGTGTCCCACTGCGGGGTCTGCCACTCCGACCTGTCGCTCGTGAACGGCACGTTCCCGTTCATGGGGCCCGTCGTGCTCGGCCACGAGGCGGCCGGGGTGGTGGCAGCGGTCGGCGTCGGGGTCACGACGGTCGCGCCGGGCGACCAGGTCGTGCTCACCCCCGTGCCTCCGTGCAATGCCTGCTACTGGTGCCTGCGGGGCGAGTACGGGTGCTGCGTGAACGCGGCGTCGATCATGACCGGCACCCTCGCCGACGGGCGCACACCGCTCTCCCGCGGCGGCGCGCCGGTGCTGCGGGGCGTCGGGCTCGGCGCGTTCGCCGAGTACGTCATCACGCCCGAGAGCGGCGCGGTGAAGGTCGCCGAGGACACGCCACTCGAGGTGGCGTGCGTCATCGGCTGCGCGGTCCAGACCGGCGTCGGCGCGGTGCTGAACACGGCCCGGGTCGGCGAGGGGGCGACCGTGCTCGTCGTGGGAGCGGGCGGGGTGGGCATCGCGATCGCCCAGGGCGCGCGCATCGCGGGCGCGTCGCGCATCATCGTCTCCGATCCGGTCGCCGAGCGGCGCGACCGGGCCCGGCAGTTCGGCGCGACCGACGTCGTCGACCCGACCGCGACCGACCTCGTCGCCGCAGTGCACGACTGCACCGGCGGCATCGGCGTCGACTACGCGTTCGAGGCGGTGGGCCGGGCCGCGCTCGTCGAGGCCTGCCTGGCCGCGAGCCGCAGCGGCGGCACCACGGTGATGGTCGGGGTCGGCGGGCTCGACGAGACCCTCGACCTCGGGGTGCCCGCGATGTTCACCCTCACCGAGCGCAAGCTCATGGGCTCACTGCTCGGTGGCTGCAACGGCCGCCGCGACATCCCCCGCCTGCTCGCGCTCTGGCGGGCCGGTCGCCTCGACCTCGACGGCATGATCACCGACCGCCGCCCGCTCGAAGGGGTCAACGAGGCGATGGCCGATCTGACCGCCGGGCGAGGCCTGCGCAGCGTCCTCGAGCTCTGACGCCGATGGACGTCACCCTCCCGTCCCAACTCGAGGACTTCGTGCGCGCCCAGGTGCGCACCGGTCGCTACGCCGACGCCCAGGAGGTGGTGGCCGATGCGCTGCGGCGGCTGCGCGAGGCGGTGAAGGCCGCCGAGGACCCGACGGTCGCCGGCCTGCTGCGCGACGCGATCGGACTCGCCAACCAGGCCCAGCGCGAGGTCACGGCCGTGCTCGGCCAGGCCGACCGCGAGACCTCGTTGCTCGGCGACGTGGTGCGTAACGCCTCGGCGCTCGCGAACGGCGCGCTCGACGTCGCGCGGCGCGTGCCCGGGGCCAGGGGGGTCGAGCGGATCGTCCGGGCCCCGCTCGACGGGGTCACTGCGGCCGCGACCCAGGGCGAGCAGCAGGCCCAGGCCATGCGGGGCAACCTCGAGTCCACGGCCCAGGCCCTGGGAATGCTCGGCGGTGTGCTCGAACGGCTGGCGGCAGCGGGGCGGATCGTGCAGTCGGTCGTGCCGCCCTCGGGGCCGTGACCGCCCGGGAGCTGCTCCCGGCCGAGGCCGCGGCGCTCGTGCGCCCGACCGACTCGATCGCGGTGCCGCTCGGGCCGGGTGCGCCGATGACGCTGCTCGCCGCGCTCGGCGAACGTGACGACTGGGAGGCGCTCGAGGTCTTCGGGGCGCTGCTGCTCGACCTGCCCGTGCTCTTCACCCGTCCCGGCGTGCGCTACCTGAGCGGGTTCTTCGGTCCGGCCGAGCGGCTGCTGCTCGACTCGGGAGCGAACATCGAGATGCTCCCCGCGGATTTCCGCCGCTTCGTCATCCTCGCCGAGCGCTTCTGCCCACGCGTCATGACCACCGTCGCCACGCCACCGGACGCGCAGGGCCGCATGAGCCTGTCGCTCCACGCGGGGGCCACGGTGCGCGAGCTGCGCCGGGCGATTGCCGATCCCGACCGGATCGTCATCGTGGAGGTCAACGAGCACTACCCGCGCACGGTCGGCTTGTCGCCCGAGCACCCGCACACGCTGCACGTCGACGAGGTCGATGTGCTCGTCGTCGGCGACACACCCCCGTTCGTGCTCGACGATCCGCCGCCGACCGCGGTCGAGACCGCGATCGCCGAGCACGCCCGTGCCTACATCGACGACGGCTGCACGCTCCAGACCGGCATCGGCGCAGTGCCGTCGATGGTCGTCTCGCTGCTCACCGAAGGGTCGGGGGGCGACTACGGGGTGCACTCCGAGATGTTCACGACCGGGCTCATGCGGCTCCACGAGTCGGGCAAGGTGACCAACGAGCGCAAAGGCCAGTTCCGCGGCTTCTCGGTCACGACCTTCGCGCTCGGCACCCCCGAGCTCTACACCTGGCTCGACGGCAACGAGGCCGTGCGGTTCCTGCCGGTCGAGGTGGTGAACGCCCCGCACACCATCGCCCGCAACCACCAGGTCGTCTCGATCAACGGCGCCCTGGCCATCGATCTCTTCGGGCAGGTGTCGGCCGACCGGGTCGGTGGTCGGCAGTTCTCGGGCATCGGCGGCCACGAGGACTTCGTTGCCGCCTCGGGGCTCCAACTCGAGGACCGCTCGCTGATCTGCCTGCCCGCCACCGCCGAGATCGACGGGCGCACGGTCTCGCGGATCGTGAACGCGCTGCCGGCCGGGTCCACCGTCACCACCCCGCGCCACCAGGTTGATGTCGTGATCACCGAGTACGGGGCGGCCGAGCTGCGGGGGGCCACCACGCGGGAGCGGGCCCGAGCCCTCGCCGCGATCGCCCACCCCGACTTCCGGGCCGAGCTCACGGCCGCGGCCGAGACCGTCGGTCCCTGAACGGTCGGGCCTCCGCCGGCGCGTCGGCTCAGCCGCCCAGGTCGGCGAAGCTGCCGAGGCGGATCTCGTGGTCGGTGAGCGTGGCCCGCACCGACGGGTCGCAGAGCGCGTCGAGCTCGAGTAAACGCTCATCGATGTACGCGGTCGTCACGTCGGCGGCGGCGGCCGGGTGGCAGGCCAGCTCGGTGATGCCGTCGGGCAGATCGCGGAGCAGCGCCCGGAGGTGGGGGGCGGAGACGAGCTCGGGGAACGGCTCCCCGGTCTCGGTCTGTCCGTAGAAGCCACCCTCGTAGCGGATGCCCGGCGTGTGGTGCCGCAGGGGCACGTGCAGTTGCTCGGCGAGTCCGATGACGACCGTACGCACCGGGTCGTCGGTGTGTACGTGCTGGTGCGAGTCGAGGTGCGTCGGCGGACGGCCGACCAGCTCGACGAAGCGCGTCACCTGGGCGGTCACCTCGTCGGCGACTGCGCTCGCGTCGGAGAGATCGACGCGCTGGTACACGGGCGCCCAGGCCCCGTCGGCGAACGCCCACTCGCCGAGATCGACGTGCAGGCCCACCGCCAGGGTCGGGCAGGTCCGGGCGCAGCGCGCGGCCTCGTCGGCGAACGGCTGCCGCACCATCATCGTCGTCGAGGTCACGATGCCGTGCTCGTGGGCGCGGATGATGCCCGCGTTCACCCCGGCGCTCAGCCCGAAGTCGTCGGCGTTGACGATCACCGTGCGCATCACAGCCCCAGGTCGTCGAGCATGCGGGCCAGCACCGTCTCGGCCCGGAAGTACTCGACGGCGATCTCCCGGGCGGCCCGGCTGTGGCGCAGGTAGTCGTGTTCGACCGTCTCGATCGCGGCGAGTGCCTCGTCGCTTGTGCGGAACGCGAAGAGACCCTCGCCGGTCGGGAGGACCGCGCCGAACCCGGTGTCCTGGGTGATGACGGGGCGGCCGGCCGCCAGGTAGCACGCGCTGCGCTCGCTGAACCATCCGCTGCTGAGACGGACGTTGAGGTCGCGGGCGACGGCGAACTCGGCCCGGCTCCCCTGGATGAAGTCGCGGTACGACCACGGGTCGAGGGTGAAGGATTCGGCGGCGGTCAGGATCCACCGGTTGTCGATCAGGCGGCTCCGGGCATCGTCGTCGACGCCGCGGGTCTTCACCGGCTCGCCCTCGCCGTAGACGATCGACTCGGGTGGCGCGAGATTGGTCGCGAGCTCGATCGGCGCCGGCGCCCGTCGGGGCACGTCGACGAAGCGCAGGAACTCGATGTCCTTGCTCCAGAGGTAGCGCTCGCCCCGGAAGTCCACCTCGCAGCCGTCCTGCTTCCAGTTGGCGACCGTCGTGTAGTTGGGTCCCGCGGGCTGTGTCGGATCCCAGAGATCGACGAGGATCGGCTGGCGCGTGCGCCCGACGAGATTGGGCAGCGGTGGCACGGGGCTGGCCGGGGTGCCGATGTTCTCGCCGTAGGTGACCGCGGCCCGGTGGCGACCGATGG
Organism: Actinomycetota bacterium; assembly: GCA_046086225.1. Taxonomy (GTDB): domain Bacteria; phylum Actinomycetota; class Acidimicrobiia; order IMCC26256; family PALSA-610; genus JBJSXF01. The sequence continues at coordinate 7,593 of JBJSXF010000137.1, forward strand.
CGGCGACCGACATGGCGTCGCCGTTGAACACGTTGATCTCCGGGTACACGGGGTCGGTGCCGAGGTACACGAGGTTGTCGCCGAAGTCGGGCTGATCGGGGCCGGGGTGGGTGGCGCCGGCCACGTTGAGCACGGCGTCGGCGTCCCGGAGGATCTCGTCGGCCCGGTGCGCTTGCGGCCCGAGCCAGGCCCCGTCGGAGAAGCTCTGCCGGTAGGCCCACCGGTCACCCAGCCCGAAGTCGTCGCAGATCCGCGCGAGGTACGGCGCTGCGTAGTCGGAGTCGCAGACCTTGTACTGACGCTCGGGGTCGTAGGGCCAGCTCGACGTGGTCTCCAGGTACACGACGTCGTGGCCCAGGCGCGCGAGCCCGGCGGTGATCTGCATGTGCATCCAGGCCATGCCCGCGTACGGGTTGGAGGCCGCGGTACCCAGCACCACCAGGCGCCGCGCGCTCACCGGGCCACCGTTCGCGATGCGGGCAGACTGCGGTAGGTGGCGTCCACCAGCGCGAAGGCGCGGGCGTCGTACTCCTCGCCTTCGTTCATCCGGTTCATCACGTAGGCCGCGGCGACCCGGTGCTCGGGGTCGGCCATGCCGAACGAACCGCCGAAGCCGGTGTGGCCGAACGCCGTCGGGCTGGGTCCGAACGAGCCCCAGTTGGGCATGAAGCCGACGGCCCAGTTCGGGTCTCCGAAGCCGCCGTCGCCGGGTTCGGCGCCGGACCGTTGCGCCATCCGGTGAACGGTTGCCGCGTCGACGAGGCGCACCCCGTTGCGCGTCCCTCCGGCGGCCAAGGTCCCGTAGACGGTGGCGACGGCCCGGGCGTTCCCGTGGCCGTTCACCGACGGGATCTCGGCCGACCGCCAGGCCGGGCTGTTGAACAGGCGGTCGGCGCGGTGGAGGCCGGGGAGCAGGGGATGCTCGTCGTCGACCCAGGACGGCAGGATCACGTCGGCGCACCGGCCGTGCTGCGTGGCGGGGAGCCCGATCCACGCATCGACGCCGAGCGGTCCGGTGATCTCCTCGGTGAGGAAGGCGCCCGGGGTGCGGCCCGTCACCCGGCGGATCAGCTCACCGACCAGGAACCCGAAGCTCAACGGGTGGTACATGGTCGTCGTGCCCGGCGCGTACATCGGCGCCGTCTCCGCCAGGCGCGCGCACGCCGCGTCCCAGTCGAGTAGCCGCCGGGCATCGCGGCCGGGCGCGAGCCACACGAGGCCGGCCCGGTGGTCGAGCACGTGGCGGACGAGGACGTGCTCCTTGCCCTGCTGGGCGAACTCGGGCCAGTAGCGCATCACCGGCGCGTCGAGCTCGAGCAGGCCGCGTTCGATTGCCATGTGGGCCATCAGGGCGGTGAGGCCCTTCGTGGTCGAGAACAGGTGGGTGATGGTGTCGCGCTGCCACGGGCGGGTGTGCTCGGCGTCGGCCCAGCCTCCCCAGATGTCGACGACCAGCTCCTCGCCGACGCTCACGGCGAACGACGCGCCCATCTCGCCGTGGTCGGCGAAGTTCCGGGCGAACGCGGCCCGGACCGCTTCGAACCCGGGGGCCACCGTGCCCTGCACCTCAATCGCCGACGGTGACATACCACCTCGATGCATCGAGCTCGGGGGCCTCCCGGGGCGGGAAGGCCGTCACCGAGAACGCGAACAGCCAATCGATCTCCGTGGCGCCGACCGCGCGCAGGTGCTCGCCGTAGACGGGATGGGGGGTGCTGTTCGCGAACTCGAGGTCGTGGGCGCCCGGGTTCGCGCGCAGCCAGCCGAGCGAGCCGACGAGGAGCTCCTCCAGGGCGGCGGCATCGACAGCGAGCAGATCCTCCAACTTGCCGCCCGCGTCGTCGCTGAAGACCGTGTAGCCGAGCAGGTGGCCGGTGCCCGGCGCCCGCAGCTCGAGGCGCAGGCCGGGTCGGCGGGCGACGCTCGAGGCGTCCCGCACGACTGCGCACTCGATGCCGAGTCCCTCCCGCGCCGCAGGCCACAGATCGTCGTACTCGGGACCGGGCGGGTCGTCGGCGGGCGCGACCCGTCCGTTCGCCGTGGCGCCGTGCCGGAGGTCGAGGCGGAGGCCGTTGCCGAGCGTGACCCGGGACCCGGAGGTGTCGTCCGGGTAGGTGCGCAACTCCGAACGGCGGACCATCTTCGGGTTGGGCAGGCTGAACACGAGCTCCCAGCCGTGCCGGGTGCGCTCGGGTCTCGACGCCACGATCATGCGGCGCAGCGGATCGCCCTCGTCGACCGTGACGACGCCGCGCTCGGCTCGGCGGACGCGCGGATCGAGCACGACCGAGCGGGCCCGGCCCGCCCGGCCGACCCGATCGAGGAACTGTACGCGGTGCGGTGAGTACATGGCGATGCCGAGGACCTCGCCGCCGGGCTCGTGGACCGCCCCCATCACGAGCCACGGGCCCTCGGGGTCGTCGGCGACCCACGAGCGTACGTCGGCCTCGGTGACCGGTCCCCATCCCGCGAGGTCGAACAGCCGCACGACCGCGCCGAGTTCGCGCGCCTGGTCGAGGGGCCGGTAGACGAGCGTCGCCGGATCGACCGGCGTCGGTTCCCCGCCCATCAGTCGCCGGCCGTCATGTAGAAGCGCTCGGCGGTGAACGGCGGGTCGGTGGCGGGGTCGAGGGAATCCACCGACAGCGAGAAGACCCAGTCGCTCTCCGTGGGCTCGAACTGCCGGAGGGCATCCTCCACGATCGGGTGCGGGAGTGTGAACAGCTCCTCGCACTCGATCTCGTCCGGGTGGGCGCGCAGCCAGGCGACCGTCGACTGGACCACGAGCCCGAGCGTCTCGCGATCGACGGCGAGGACGTCGGAGAGCGTGTGATCCGAGATGCAGGCGTACCCCAGAAGCTCAGGGGACCCGGGGTGCCGGAACTCGAGGCGCGGATTCCGGCTGCGCACGTGGCCGAGCCCTTCCGCGTTGCGCAGCACTGCGCACTCGAGGCCGAGACCGTCGCGGGCCGCCTCCCAGAGCGCGTCGTACTCGAGCCCGATCTCCCCACCCCGACGGACCTCGAGGGTCGGCTCGATGTGGGACGCGTCCTCGATCGGGATAACCAGCCCGGGTCCGTACTCGATGTTGCTCTCCGGGGTGGGGGGGGCCACGGTGCGCAACGCCCGGCGGCGGACGATCACCGGATTGGGGAGGCTGAACGTGAACTCCCAGCCCCGCTCGCGCAGCACCGGCAGGGCGGCTGTCGACAGCAGGCGGAGCGGATCCGTCGCGTCGACGGCCGTAGTTCCCCGGCCCGATCGGCGGAGCCGGGGGTCGAGGACTGCGGCCCGACCCCGAGCGGCGATGCCGACGCGGTCGTGCAGCCACATGCGGTACGGGCTCCAGAGGGTCATGCCCAGGATCTCGTCGCGGCGGTCGTCGGCGATCACCATGATGACGCCGCCCCCCAGCTGGCCGTGCAGGAACCATCGGCCGAGGGTCTCGGGCGCGACCGGACCCCATCCGGCCAGGTCGTAGAGCCGGCTGATGTGGTGCAGCTCGCCGTCGCCCTTCAGGGGCCGGTAGGTGAGGTCGGTCGGTTCGATCGCGTCGGGACGGGGCGTCATCGGGTCAGGCCTCCGGTTCGGCGGTCGATCGTGCGGAGGACGGTGCGGCCTCGGGGTCGGCCGCCCCGATCAGGTGCGCACGATGGAAGGTCGCGTAGGCGCCGCCGGCGGCCATGAGCTCGGCGTGGCTCCCCGTCTCGACGATGCGTCCCTGCTCCAACACGACGATGCGATCGGCCCGCTGCACCGTGGACAGCCGGTGGGCGATCACCACCACCGTACGCTTCCCCCGGAGCCGGTCGATGCTCTCCATCACCGCGGCCTCGGACACTGCGTCGAGCGCGCTGGTGGGCTCGTCGAGCACGAGGACGGGTGCGCCCTTCAGTAGGGCCCGGGCGATCGAAAGCCGTTGCTGCTGGCCGCCGGAGAGCCGGGTGCCCCCCGGCCCGAGCACGGTGTCGTAGCCGTCGGGGAGCGCGTTCACGAAGTCGTCGGCGGCGGCTTCCCGGGCCGCGGCCTCGATCTCGGCCCGATCCGCACCGGGCCGGCCGTACCCGATGTTCGCGGCGACCGTGCCGGGGAGGAGCAGGGTCTCCTGGCTGACGAGCGCGACGTGCGCCCGGACGTCGCGGACGCGCAGGTCGCGCAGGTCGATGTCGTCGATGGTCACGCGGCCGGTCCAGGGGTCGAACGCGCGCTGCACGAGCCCGATCAGGGTGCTCTTGCCCGCACCCGTGCTGCCGACCAGCGCCACCATCTCGCCGGCCCCGATGCGCAGGTCGATCTGCCGGAGCACCGGACGCTCGGGCTCGTACCCGAAGGTCACCCCGGCGAAGTCGATTGCGGCGCCGCCGACCGCGGGGGGCAGGGTGCGCGGGTGGGTGGGCTCGGGCAGGGCCGTGCCCGCCTCGAGGACGGCGAGCACCCGCGAGGCGCTCGCCCGCGAGATCGCGACGCCCTGCGCCAGCGCGGCGAGCGCGGCGACCGGCCCGAGGAGGGAGGCGACGTACGTCGAGAGCAGCACGAGATCGCCGACCGTCGTCCGACCGGCGATGGCATCCCATCCGCCCACGACCATGACCACTGTGACCCCGAACGCCGTGAAGGCGGCGATCGACATCGCGTAGCCGAAGTACGAGCGCTGGAGATCCATCAGGGTGCGGAACCGGTTGCCGACCACGGCGTCGAACCGGCGCTGCTCGCGGGCTTCGCCCGAGAAGCCCTGCACCTCGGGGATCGCGGTGAGCGTGCGCTCGATCGCGGTGCTGAGGTCGCCTTCGGCGTCGGCCGCGGCGAGCGAGCGGTGCATCATCGGCCGCATCGATCGCTTCATCGGCAGCAGCATGGGCAGCGCCGCGCCGAAGGCGAGCAGGGCGAGCGGCCAGTTGATCGTCCAGGCGATGACGATCATGAGCCCGAGGTTCATCGACGCGCCCACGGCGCCGAGGCCGACGCTCACCACGAGCACCTGGGCGGCCCGGGAATCGAACGTGATCCGCCGGATGTCGTCACCCGAGACGTTGCCGGCGGTGTGGGCGATCGAACGTTGCTGCACGGCCGAGAGCAGGTCGGCCGCGACGTCCATGCTCATCTGCTGCCCCATGGTCTGGCGGCCGACCTGGCGGACGGCGGTGAGAGCGGCGGCCACGACCACGAGCGCGAGGCTGAGGACACCGAGCAGCACGAGCCGGCCGGTGGTGCCGTCCACGCCGGGGATGCGCTCGGCGCCTGCCATCCACGTCGGGAGTCGGTCCTCCCGGAGCACGTCGTCGATCGCGATCTTGGTGGTCCAGGGCATGGCCGCGGCGACGAGCGCCGAGAGGAACGCGACGCCGACCTGGCCGCCGAGCCGAGCCCGGTAGGGCCGGGCGTATCGGAGCATCGATCGCCACCACGGCCCGGCGTTGCGGTCAGGCATCGTCGCCGTCCGTGAATTGCAGGGTTCGGAACCGCGCGTAGGTGCCCTGGTGGTCCATCAGCTCCTGGTGCGTGCCCTGCTCGACGACACGGCCGTGCTCGAGGACCGCGATGCGATCGGCGGCGCGGACGGTCGTCAGTCGGTGCGCGATCACGACGACGGTGCGCCGACCGGCGAGCGAGCGCAGCACATCGACGACGATCTGCTCGGACGCCGCGTCGAGCGCGCTCGTCGGCTCGGCGAGCACGAGCATCGACGCCGGGGAGCAGAGCGCCCGGGCGATGGCGAGGCGTTGCCGTTGACCCCCGGAGAGCGAGGCGCCGCGCTCCCCGACGACGGTGTCGTAGCCGTCGGGGAGGTCGCGGATGAACTCGTCGGCTCCGGCGGCTCGGGCCGCGGCCTCGATCGCGGCCCGGGTCGAGTGCGGGGCCCCGTAGGCGATGTTGTCGGCGATGGTGAGCGGCATGATGACCGGGTCCTGGCGCACCACGGCGACGGTCGCGCGGAGGTCGGCGAGGGCGAGGTCGCGCAGGTCGATGCTGTCGAGGAGGATCCGACCCTGTCGGGGGTCGATCACCCGGGTGATCGCGGCGACGAGCGTCGATTTGCCGGCGCCGGTCGGACCGACGATCGCCAGGATCTCCCCCGGCGCGATGCCGAGGTCGAGGTCGTGGAGGACCGGCCGATCGGGGGCGTACTCCGCGGTCAGGCTCTCGATCTCGATCCGGGGCGGTGTCGGGGTCTTCGGTCGGGCGACCGGGGTCGTCGGCTCGGGCACGGCGTCGTCGTTCCCGAGAACGTGGTCGAGCCGGTCGAGCGACGGGACCGAGGACCGGTAGGTGCGGTGGAGGCCGAGCAGGGTCTCGGCCTGCCCCTGCAGGGTCGTGACGTAGGCGAGGAACACGAGCAGCGTGCCGAGGCTCATCGAGCCGTTCGCGACCGACCGACCGCCGAGGACGAGCACGAGGGCGACGCCCGCATTGGTGATGAGGAGCCCGACCGACTGGGCGAGGACGTCGACGAACGCCGACCACCGGGTCGCGACGACCGTCCGGTCGGAGAGCGTCCGGAACGTGTCGAGGTTGCGGCTCTCGGCCGTGTACGACTGCACGAGGGGCACGGTCTGCACGACCTGGGTGACGAACGACATCATCTCCGACTGCGCGGTGCGCGAGGCGGCGGCCCGGGCCTCGAGGCGGGGCCCGAAGAAGGCGGCGACGCCGGCCAGCACCGGGGCCGCGGCCAGCACCACCAGGGTCAGCGACGGGCTCTGGTTCCACGCCGACCAGGTGACCGCGGCGATCGTCAGCAGGCCCATGAGCGGTGCGATGAGCACGCTGCTCGCGGCCGTGTAGACGGCCGAGCTGTCCCACTGGACGCGGCTCATCAGATCGCCGACTTCGTGGCTCTGGTGGAACCGCAGTGACAGTCGCACGAGCACGGCGTGCAGGTCGGACATCACGGCCCCGACCATCCGCTGGCCGGCCGACTCCCACTGCCAGTTGATGCCGTTGGTCACCGCGGCGAGCGAGGGCGGTGGCGAGCGCGAGCAGCCCGGCGAGGACGACGAGGCCCCGTTGCCCCAGGTTGCCGAGCCCGAGCGCCGAGAGCAGCTGTCCGGGGACGCCCTGCACCTCGGCCCCTCCGATGCCGTTGTCCACGAGCAGCTTGAGCGGCAGCGGCTGGAGGGCCACCGCCGCCGACGACACGAGCGTGAGCGCTCCGATGCCGACGAGTCGCCGGGTTTCGCGACGCGGGTAGCGCCACGACGGCCGGGAGCGGTCGGCGCGCCGACTCACGGCGAGGGCGAGGGTGCGGCGGCCTGCTCGACCGCCCGGTGCACGGCGGTGCGGACCAGGCGGTGGCCGGCGAGGAAGTCGTGGATCACGCCGAGCCCGGCCCCGACGAGCGCGACGATGGTCACGATCCACCACGAGAGTGCGGCAGCCGCGGCCGCGGCCGCGACGAGTGCCCACCACCGTCGCCGCGGCCGCGTGCGCACTTTGGCCCGGGGCACCCAGCCCCACGCCACGGCGAGGGTGATCCGGGTGCGCAGGGCGGGCCCGGCGGTGGCGTCGAGGTCCCACTCGTCGGTCGGCCCGCCGATGCGGACGCCGAGGCCCTCGGCGCGGAGCATGCGCTCGAGGTCGAGGAGCCACGCGGCCCGGTCACCCCACCAGGGGCGGGCCGTCACGGCGTGCGCGGCGTGCCGAGGTGCCCGGAGCCGCCCCCACGTGCGGACGAACGGCTGGGCCACGTGCAGCCAGCCCACCGTCGCGCGCAAGCGACCGGCGTGAGCTCCGGTCCGGGGGGTGGCGATCGCCATGGCGATGCCGAAGGCGGGAACGAGCGCAGCCACCCCGACGGCGGCCGCTGCGAACCACGACGAGGCGAAGGCCAGGGTGAAGAGGACCGCGGCGATGGCCGGAACCGCCGGGAGCAACGCCCCGGCCCAGGCCGCGGCCTCGGGCGATCGCCGCCGGGTGATGCCCTGGTAGGGCGCCAGGCCCTGCGAGCCGTGGTAGACGACCGGGCGGAGCAAGCGGGGCAGCAGGCCGACGCCGCCGTAGATCACCCCGGACCAGCGGGCCTGGCCGAGGCCGTTGAACCGGTGGGGGTGGGCCCGGGCCAGCATCGCCTCGGCGCGCCCGTAGCCGCGCTGCTGGCGGAGGTAGCCCCGCACGGTGGCTCGCCGGTGGTGGCAGACCTGGGCGGCGGGGGCGAACGCGATCTCGCCGCCCTGCTCCAGCACCTTCCAGCACACGTCGACGTCGTCGCCCGCCGATGTGTAGACGGGGTCGAAGCCGCCGACGGCGAGCAGTACCTCTCGGCGGAAGGCCATGTTGCACCCGGGCACGTGCTCGGCGCGATCGTCGGCGTGCAGCACCTCGCAGGGCGAGCCGGGCGACAGCGCCACCGCCTGCTCGGTGACCCCCGCCTCGGCGAACGGGAGATTGGGGCCACCGGCGGCGTGCACCGACGGCTGATCGAACGCGAGGGCCAGGTACCAGGGCCACTGGGGGTGACACGCGGCGTCGGCATCGCAGAAGGCGACGATCGCGCCCGTGCTCCGCTGGATGCCGGCATTGCGGGCTCGGCTCAGGCCCCCGTGCGGGAGCTCGAGGAGGACGGCCGGGAAAGCGCGGGCGATCTCGGCCGTGGCGTCGGTCGATCCGTCGTCGCAGACGATCACCTCGAGGTCGGGGTAGTCGCAGGCCGCGAGCGCGGTGAGGCACTCGAGCAGCGTGCGTTCCTCGTTGTGCGCGCAGACGATCACCGAGATCCGCGGCCACTCGTCGCGCAGCGCCTTCATCGGGCGTCCGGCCCACTCGCGAACCGCCGCCGCGGCCGGTCGCTCGGCACGATCGGCGGTCGTGATCCCGAAGCCCCAGCCCTCGACCGGTCGGCCGTTCACGCCCCACTCGTCGGTGTAGGCGAACACCATCGCTCCGGCGCAGCCCTCCTCGTCGATGATGCGCAGCTGATGCTCGAGCAGCCGGGCCTGGGCCTCGGGGTCATGCACCGCGGACGCGAGGCCCAGCTCGGTGATGAGGAGCGGGCGGTCGCTGCTGACGATCTGGAGGTGGCGCACGTAGCGGCGGAAGGCCTCGGGGTCTTCGAGGAACACGTTGAAGCTGTGGAGATCGATGCCGTCGACCGTGAGGTACTCGGTGGACGGGAAGCTGGTGTAGGTAGTCGGCAGCGCCGGATCGGCGGCGTGCACGTGCTGCACGAGGGCCGACAGCACGTCCTCCACCGCATGGATGCCGTGGACCCGCGCCACGTCGGCGGGCACCTCGTTGCCGACGGTGACCGCGAGCACCTCGGGTCGCCCGGCACACCGGTCGAGCAGCTCGTCGAGCGCCCGGCGGCCGGCGTCGAGGACGGCGCGATGGGTGGCGCGGCCCGGACGATCGGCGTCGCGCCAGTCGCGGTAGTCGGCCCCCACGATGAGCCGCAGGTCGTGCGCGGTGACGGCGTCGAGCAGGTCGGTCGGGGGAGTGTCGTAGACGCGGATGGTGTTGAGGCCCAGCCGGTGCATGTGCTCGACGTCGCGGGCGATCCGGTCCGGGGGCGGGAACCGGGCGCCATCGGCGCGCGGGAGGAACGACCCGTAGGTCACGCCCCGGGCCGAGAAGCGGGTGTCGCCGAGCCGGAGGTGCTTCCCGTCCGTGATGACCCGCCCCGTGCTCATCGGTCCTTCCTCCGGCCGGAAGTGCGATCCGGACACAAGAGATGCAATCCTAGGCGCGGCCCCCAGCCCCGAGATTCCCGAGATCCGGTGCCGGTCGGGCCGCGTCCCCGATTCCGGCCACTGATCCCGCCCGGTTCGGGACCTATTGCTTCGCTCGGCTAACCTTTCGTCATGGCAAGCGATCGGGACGCCCCTCCGGAGCGCCCGGTCCCGTCGGCGGCCCTGGCCTCGGCCCTGCGCATCTCGGTGCTGCGGCTCGGGCGGCGGCTGCGGCGCCACGCCCCGGCCGACCTCACCCCCGCCCAGCTCTCGGCCCTGGCCGCGGTGCGCCGCGACGTCGGGGTCACCCTCTCGGGCCTGGCCGAGCACGAACGGGTGCAGCCGCCCACGATGACCCGCATCGTCGACGCGCTCGTGGCCAAGGGCCTGGTCGAGCGCTCGGTGTGCCCCGACGACCGTCGGGTCTCCCGGCTGCGGGCCACGCCGGCCGGCCGCGAGCTCGTCGACGGCGTCCGCCGCCGCCGCGACGCGTACCTGGCCTCGCGCCTGGCCGCGCTCACCGACGAGGAGCGGGCCGTGCTCGCCCGGGCGGCCGACCTGCTCGACCGGCTGGGGGAGGGGTCGTGACCCGCGTGCGGCGTCTCGGCCGGGCCACGTTCGCTTCGCTCGGCAACCCCAACTACCGGCGCTACTTCGTGGGCCAGATCGTCTCGGTGAGCGGCACCTGGATGCAGCGCCTCGCCCAGGCCTGGCTCGTGCTGCGCCTCACCGACGGCAGCGGCGTCGCCCTCGGCATCGAGACCGCGTTGCAGTTCGTGCCGATGCTGCTGCTCGGCGCGTGGGGTGGTGTGGTGGCCGACCGCTTCGACAAGCGCCGCCTCCTCATCGTCACCCAAATCGTTCCCGGCCTCCTCGCGGCCGGTCTCGGCCTCGTGGTCTGGGCCGACGCCGCGACCCTCCCGGTCGTGTTCGCCTTCACGCTCGGGCTCGGGCTCGTGAACGTGTTCGACAACCCGGCCCGCCAGACCTTCGTGCTGGAGATGGTCGGCCGGGAGGATCTGCCGAACGCGGTCGCGCTCAACAGCGTGGTGATGAACACCTCACGGGTCGTCGGTCCGGCGATCGGCGGCATCGTCATCGAGGTGGTCGGGCTCGTGCCCTGCTTCCTCCTGAACGCGGCGTCGTACGCGGCGGTGGTCGTGGCCCTCCTCGCCATGGACGTCGCGCGGCTCCGGCCGGCACCTCGGGTGCCGCGGGCCAAGGGTCAGACCCGGGCCGGGCTGCGCTACGTGTGGTCGGAGCCGCGCCTGCGCACGCCGCTGCTGATGATGGCCGTCATCGGCACCCTCGGCCTCAATGCGCAGGTGGTGATCCCGCTCATCGCGACCGGCGAGTTCGGTCTCGGCGCGGGTGGCTTCGGTGGCCTCACCTCGGCGCTCGGAACCGGCGCGGTCGTGGGCGGGCTCGCCGCGGCGTCACGACGGGGGGTGTCCTACCGGCGGCTCGTCGGCCTGGCCGCGGCGATGGGCGGATCCATCCTCCTGGCCGCAATCGCCCCCACCCTCGGCACCGAGGCGCTCGCGCTGTTCACGGTCGGGGTCTGCTCGTTCGCGTTCGTGGCGACGGCCAACGCCACGCTGCAGCTGACGAGCCGACCCGACATGCGGGGCCGGGTGATGGCGCTCTACGCGATCGCGTTCCTCGGCACCACGCCGATCGGGGCGCCGCTCGTCGGGTGGATCTGCGCGGCCTTCGGGCCCCGGGCCGGGTTCGTCGTCGGTGGGGCGGGCACGCTCCTCGCGGCTGCGTGGGCCGGCTGGTCGCTCGCCCGCACGGGTCCACTCGCCGAGGTCGAAGCCCCGACGCACCTCGCCGCCGCCTGAGCGGACGGCGGGTAGCGTCGCCCGCCGTGGAGTTTGGACTGTTCAACAGCGTGGCGGTGCTCCCCGGGTTCGCGGGCGACGAGCACCGGCGGATCATGGACGAGGTCGCGATCGTGCAGGCGGCCGAGCGGGTCGGCTTCAAGTACACGTGGGCGACCGAGCACCACTTCCTCGCCGAGTACTCGCACCTCTCGGCCAACGAGGTGTTCCTCGGTTACCTCGCGGCGGCGACCTCGACCATCCACCTCGGCTCGGGGATCTTCAACATCACCCCGCCGGTCAACCACCCGGCCCGCACCGCCGAGCGGGTGGCGCTACTCGACCACCTCTCCGAGGGCCGCTTCGAGTTCGGCATGGGCCGGGGCTCCTCGACCACCGAGCAGCGCGGCTTCGGCATCGAAGACCCCGACCTCACCCGCGAGATGTTCGACGAGGTCATCGGCGAGCTCGCCCGCATGTGGACGGCGGGCGAGTACCCGGGCCACGACGGCCGCTTCTTCTCCATGCCGCCCCGCACCGTGCTGCCCAAGCCCTACTCGCGACCCCACCCGCCGATGTGGGTCGCGGCGGGCAACCCGGCCACCTTCACGAAGGCGGCCCGCATGGGCCTCGGCGTCCTGTGCTTCACGACGGGCGGGGTCGAGACGGTGAAGCCGCTCGTCGAGATCTACAAGCGCGAGATCGAGCACGCCGAGCCGGTCGGCGGCTTCGTGAACGACAACATCATGGTCACCACCCAGCTGTTGTGCCTCGAGGACGGCGACCGGGTGCGCCGGGTCGGGGCCGATCTCGGCATGGGCTACCACCGCAGCCTGCTGCTCAAGTACCTCGACACGTTCCCGCGCCCGGCCGACGCGCCGGTGTGGCCCGAGCTCGTGCCCGACCCGACCCCCGAGGAGCTCGACCTCGGCATCGCGTTCCGGATGATGCCCTACGGCACGCCCGACGAGGTCGCCCTCTCGATCGCCGAGTACGAGGCGGCCGGTGTCGATCAGCTCGTGTTCGGCCTCTTGTCCTCGACGATGGACCGTGAGCTCGCGGTCGAGACGATCGAGACGTTCGGCACCCACGTGCTGCCGCAGTTCGACCGTGACCCGGTGCACCGCACGACCCGGGCGCGCGAGGCCGCTGCGGTCTGACCGAGCTCAGGCGGGCTCGGGTGGCGTGTGACCCGGGTGGGGGAGGCCGCTCAGGGCGGCGCGGCCCGGGTCGGCAGCATCGTGAGCAGGGGGCCGAGCAGGGCGACCGCGCCGATGAGGGCGAGGGTGCCGAAGGTGATGCCGCTCACCCGAAGATCCCCGCTTCGAGCCCGGCCGCGAGCGTCGCCCCGAGTTCGTGCGCGGCAGCGAGGTCGGTGTCGTCGATCGGCATGCGGGCGAGGAGGGCCGGGAGCGGCTGCGACCAGCGCAGGCCGGTGAGGATCCGTTCGATGCTCGTGATCGCGCCGGTGCCGTCGTTGCCCGCCGACACGACGAGGACGCAGGGCCGCACGATTCCGGTCTCGAGGGTCCACGGGTAGATGCGCTCGAGGAAGTCCTTCACCAGACCGCTCATGTACCCGAAGTACTCGGGGCCGGCGATCACGATGGCGGCGGCGGCCTCCACCTCGGCCGGTCCGGCCGCGGTCGGCTCCCGCACGTCGGCGATCCCGCCGCCCTCGGCGATGCCCGCGACCAGGTGCTCGACGAGCGCTGCGATGGCCTCGGCCCGCGGGTGGGCGACGACGAGGAGGCGCGGCGGGGCGCTCACACCCCGGCCGACGGCGAGGGCCCGAGGTCGAAGGTGAGGTGCTCGGAGACGTCGCCGACGTGATCGACGAGGATGTGGCGGGCCGCGAACCGCCAGACTCCGTCGGTCCGGGCGAACCGGTCGCGGTAGCGGCCGGTGACGATCGGCTGGAGCGGGAGCGCGGGCGTCTGCTGGAGCACCACGAACGCGGCGCGCGCCGTCGCGGTGTCGGCCGCCTCGTCGATGTCGATCGCAAGGTTGGTGGTGAGGTGCCGGGTGCGCAGCGTGCCGTCGGGGTGCACGCGGTTGGTGCGCCGGTAGAGGTCGGCGATGGCCGCTCCGCCCCGCAACGCGCCCGGGAAGCCGTCGTTGCTCAGCTCGGCGTCGGCGAACAGCTCGGCGAGGGCGTCGTAGTCGGCCGCGTCCATGAGCTCGGCGTAGCGGTAGCAGAGCGCGGTGATCGCGTGATGGCTCTCCCACGTCCCGGCGCCCACGGAGCGCAGGCTACCGGTGGGGTAGCGTCCGTTCCCGTGGCCGACCCGCCCGTCACGCCCCGTTACGAGCACGCCGAGACCCTCGACGGCCTCATCGGGTTCGTCATCGACGACGACGGTGCCGAGGAGCCGGGCCGAGCGCGCGGGCACCTCCCGATCCACCCCGGCGTGTGCCAGCCGATGGGCATCGTGCACGGCGGCGTGTACGCCGCGCTCGCCGAGACCCTCGCCTCGATGGGCACCGCGCGGGTCGTGATGCGCGAGCGCAAGGGCGCGATGGGCATGTCGAACCTCACGACCTTCCTGCGTCCGGTCTCCGAGGGCACCGTGCACGCGAGCGCCCGGGCCATCCACCGGGGCCGCACCACCTGGGTGTGGGAGGTCGAGCTGCGCGACGACGCCGACCGGCTCTGCGCGACCTCGCGGGTGACGATCGCCGTTCGCGAGCGGTGACCCTCGCGAGCAAGGTCCGGCTCGGGTTCTTCTCGTTCACCGAGATCACCGACCCGACCCGCCACCGGGCCTACAACGAGTGGCACCAGCTCGACCACATGCCCGAGCAGTTCCCGCTCGACGGCGTGGCCTACGGGCGGCGTTGGGTGGCGACCCCGGAATACCGGGTGGCCCGGGCCGCGAGCGGCGAACGGCTCGACCCGATCCACTACCTCACCTGCTACCTCATGACCGAGCCGGTGACCCGCACGCTCGAGGAGTTCGCCGCGCGGGCGGGGGAGCTGCGGGCGGCCGGGCGCTGGTTCGACGATCGGCGGGCCGTGCTCTCCGGTCCGTTCCCGCTCGTCGACGGTGCCGCGGCGCCGCGGGTGCGGGTGTCGGCGGCCGCGGTGCCCTGGCGTCCCGACCGCGGTGTCTACGCGGTGGTGCACGATGCGACGACGGCGGGTGCCGAACCCGGGGAGTGGTGCGCGGTGCCCGGCGTGGCCGGGGCCTGGTCGTTCGCCGACGCGCAGCGCGCGATCACCCTCGCTTGGCTCGACGACGATCCGCTCGCGGTGGCCGAACGGGTACGTGACCTCGTGCCCGCGGGGGCCGAGCTGGCCGGGCCGTTCGCGCCCGTCGTGCCCGGCGAGTGGGACTGGTTCGACCCGGCCTGAGCGCAGGCGTCGGGCGCGGCGGCGCGTCCCTCGGCGCGTCGGTCCCGACCGCCGTCACTGCTTGGCCATGATCTCCCGGAACGCGGCGAGCGGGTCGTGGTACGGGTCGCCCGACACATCGACGACCACGCGGGCGATCTCCACGTTGGCGGGGAACGGTGCCGCGTAGCCCTCGCCGATCGCGGGCCCGGCCTCGTACCCGCAGGTGATGCCGCCCCCGGTGTACGAGAACGACATCGGGGTGAAGTGCGCGATCTCGCCGGTGGCGACCACCTCGCCGTCAACCCGCAGGGTGACGGTGCCGGTGAAATCGGCGGTGCGGTCGAACGTGAACTCGCACTCGTGGGCACCGGGTCCGAGCACGCGGTCGGCGGTGAGCACGTCGCGCCGGGCGCCGTAGAGGTTGTGCACGTAGCGCAGCCGCCCCGCGAAGCACTGCAGCGTGTACCCACCGAGCGCCGAGCCCATGGCGAGCAGCGTGCCTTCGGCGGTCGTGTCGTCGGGCACGGTGATCTCGGCCCGGATCGCGTGGGAGCGGTTGCGTACGTTGACGGCCGCGCTCTCGGGCACCGCCGAGCCGCCCGGGTAGTAGGTGTAGATGCCGCGGTCGCGCGCCTGCGCGTGCGGCGGCGGGTTGAGCATCGAGAACAGCGGGCGGTTGTCGAGCGGGAGCACCTGGTTGCGGCGGGCCTCGGCCCACCACAGCTCGACCAGTTCGCGGAGGCGTTCGGGCTCCTCGGCCGCAAGGTCGCGGGTCTCCGACGGATCGACGGCCACGTGGTAGAGCTCCCACACGTCGTCGGCGAACGGCGCATCGGGGTCGAGGCCGTCGTCGTACATCGCGCCGAGCGGGTGGAACGTCACCGCCTTCCATCCGCGGTGGTAGATGGCCCGTGACCCGAGCATCTCGAAGTACTGGGTCTCGTGCGCCTCGGGTGCGGACGCGTCGTCGAGCGCGGCGACGAGGCTGGTGCCGTCGAGGTGCGACTGGGGCACCCGCTCGATCTCGTCGGGCACGTTCACCCCGATGAGGTCGAGGATCGTCGGCATCACATCGACCGCGTGGGCGAAGTGGCGCCGGATGCCGCCGTGATCGCCGAAGCGGGCGGGCCAGGAGATGATGCACGGGTCGGCGATGCCCCCCTCGTGCACCTCGCGCTTCCAGCGGCGGAACGGCGTGTTGCCCGCCATCGTCCAGCCCCACGGGTAGTTGTTGTGCGCGGTCGGCCCGCCGATCTCGTCGATGCGGGCCCGCAGCTCGCGGCGTCCGGCCGGCGCGCCGTTCACGAGGCGACCGTCGTTGATCGAGCCGACCGCGCCCCCCTCGGCGCTCGCCCCGTTGTCGGAGACGACCACCACGACGGTGCGATCGAGGTCGCCGGTCTCGGCGAGGAACGCGAGCAGCCGGCCGATCTGGGCGTCGGTGTAGGAGAGGTAGGCGGCGAAGCACTCCATGAAGCGCGCCGCGACCGCGCGGTCCTCGGGGCCGAGGTCTGCCCAGGCCGGCACCCACGCCGGACGTTCGCTCAGCACCGCGCCGTCGCGCAGCAGTCCGGCGGCCTGTTGGGCGGCGAACACCTGCTCGCGCCAGGCGTCCCAGCCGAGGTCGAACCGCCCGCGGTAGCGCTCGATCCACTCGGGGGGCGCGTGGTGCGGTGAGTGACACGCGCCGGTCGCGAGGTAGCAGAGGAAGGGACGGTCGGCATCGACACTGCGCAGGTCGCCGATGAACCCGATGGCCCGGTCGGCGAGATCGGCGCTCAGGTGGTAGCCGTCCTCGGGGGTCGCGGGCGGCGCGACCGAATGGTTGTCGTGGTACAGCGCGGGGGAGAACTGGTGCGTCTCGCCGCCGTGGAACCCGTACCACCGGTCGAAGCCCCGGCCGAGCGGCCACGACGCGCGGGGCGCGGCCATGTGGGTGTCGTGGTCTGGGGTGAGGTGCCACTTGCCGACCGCGTAGGTGGCGTAGCCGCGCTCGCGCAGCACCTCGGAGAGGAACCCGTTCTCGCGGGGGATGCGGGCCGAGTAGCCGGGGTACCCCACGGCGAGGTCGGCGACCCGGGCCATGCCGTTGCGGTGGTGGTTGCGTCCGGTGAGCAGACACGAACGGGTCGGCGAGCACAGGGCGGTCGTGTGGAAGTTGACGAGGCGCAGACCCCGGGCCGCGAGGCCGTCGAGGGCCGGGGTGTCGATGTCGGACCCGTAGCAGCCGAGCTGGGCGAACCCGACGTCGTCGAGCACGATGAGCAGCACGTTGGGCGCACCCTCGGGTGCCTCGGGTTGGGGCGGCCACCACGGGGTGGAGGTCCGCCAGTCGTCGCCGATCACGCCGCCGAAGTCGCTCACGCCGCGAGTCTGGCACGGTGACCGGGGCGCGATCCCGGGCGCACGGAGGTGCTCTCGCGAGCGGGCCCGCGCTAGAACCGGAGCCGACGTCGGGCCCGCCGACGGGCTCGACCGCGAGAGGGGAACGCCGGTGAAGCTGGGACTGCAGCTCGGGTACTGGGGCGCCCAGCCCAACCCGTTCCACGTGTACCTCGCCCAGGAGGCCGAGCAGCTCGGCTACGACTCGGTGTGGACCGCCGAGTCGTGGGGCTCCGACGCCTTCACCGCGGCGGCGTGGATCGCGGCCAAGACCACGAAGATCCGCCTGTGCACGGGTGTCGTGCAGATCTCGGCCCGCACCCCGGCCGCCTGCGCGATGCACGCCATCACCCTCGACCACCTCTCCGAGGGTCGCTTCACCCTCGGCCTCGGCGTCTCGGGCCCGCAGGTCGTGGAGGGCTGGTACGGCCAGCCCTTCGCCAAGCCGCTCGGCCGCACCCGCGAGTACGTCGAGATCATCCGACGCATCCTGCGTCGCGAGGAGCCGGTCGCCTTCGCGGGCGAGCACTACCGCCTGCCCTACGACGGGCCGGGGTCGTGGGGTCTGGGCAAGCCGCTCAAGTCGATCGTCCACCCGCGGCGCGCGGACCTGCCGATCCTGCTCGGCGCCGAAGGTCCGAAGAACGTGGCGCTCGCGGCCGAGATCGCCGACGGCTGGATGCCGCTCTACTACTCGCCGTTCCGGCCCGAGGTCTACGCCGACTCGCTGCAGGCCGCGGCGGGCAAGCCCGACTTCGAGATCCCGGTCAACGTCATGGGTTGCGCGATCTCCGACGACATCGAGGAAGCGCTCATGCCCACCAAGGCCGCGCTCGCGTTCTACATCGGCGGCATGGGCGCCCAGAGCCGCAACTTCCACATGGAGCTGATGAGCCGCATGGGCTTCGAGGCGGAGGCCACGAAGATCCAGGAGCTGTTCTTCGCGGGCAAGCGCGACGAGGCGATCCCGCTCGTGCCGACGGCGTTCGCCGACGAGATCTCGCTCGTGGGGCCGAAAGCGCGCATCCGCGAGCGGCTCCAGGCGTGGGAGGCGAGCCCGGTCACGACGATCATCCTCTCCGGCGACGTCGAGACCCTGCGCACGATGACCGAGCTGATGCCGTGATCGGTGCTGAGGCGCTGCTGCGCACGCTGCTCGCCTCGGGGGTGGACACGTGCTTCACCAACCCGGGTACGTCGGAGATGCACTTCGTCGCCGCGCTCGACGACGTGCCGGGCATGCGGGCCGTGCTCACCCTCTTCGAGGGGGTGGCGACCGGTGCGGCCGACGGTTACGGGCGCATGGCCGGCCGTCCGGCCGCAAC
>JBJSXF010000138.1:0-4786 GCA_046086225.1 Actinomycetota bacterium
GAGAAGACCCACGAGCTCGTCGTGCGGATCGAGCGCGAGACCGCGCTCACCGCGATGGCCCACCTCACCTGCGCCGCCCACACCCGGGCCGAGCTGGAGGGCATCGTCGGTCGGTACGCGGCCGCAGGGGTGCACAACATCCTCGCCCTCGGCGGTGACCCGCCCAAGGAGTTGGGGCTCCCGCCCGGCGAGCTGGCCCACGCGATCGAGCTCGTCGAACTCGTGCGGGGCGTCGGCGACTTCTCGGTGGGGGTGGCGGTGCATCCCGAGGGGCATCCGGCATCGGGCGACCGGGCGCTCGATCGGCGGCGGCAGGCCGAGAAGCTCGCCCGGGCCGACTTCGGGGTGTCGCAGTTCTTCTTCGAGCCCGAGGTGTGGTTCGCGTTCCTCGACGACCTGGCCGGTCACGGCGTGACCACCCCGGTCATTCCCGGGATCATGCCGGTGCTCGACGTGCGTTCGGTGAAGCGCATGGCCGAGATGTCGGGTGCCGGGTTCCCGGCGGCGCTTGAGGCCCGCCTCCAGGAGCACGCCGACGACCCGGAGGCGATGCGGCAGGTGGGCATCGAAGCTGCTTCGGAGCTCTGCCGGACGCTCATCGCGGGCGGCGTTCCCTCGTTCCACTTCTACACGCTGAATCGCTCCTCGGCGACGCGCGAGATCTGCACGAACCTCGGTCTCCTACCCCGCTGACAGCCTGCGGGGGGGGGCGGGTCCGGGCGCTGTCGCGGGGGCGCGCTGACATCGCGGCGGTCGGCTGCCAACATCGCAGCCGCACCGGCCCACGCGACGAGGAGAACCCCCGATGAGCGAGCCCCCCGCTCCCGCCGACGAGTACGCCCGCCAGGCCGCCGCGCTCGAGGACGCGTTGTTCGAGGTGAAGCGCGTCATCGTCGGTCAGGACCGCATGGTCGAGCGGGCGATGGTCTGCCTGCTCGCCCGCGGGCATTGCCTCATCGAGGGTGTGCCCGGGCTGGCCAAGACCCTCACCGTGTCGACCCTCGCCCGGGTGGTGGGCGGCGCGTTCACCCGGCTGCAGTTCACTCCCGACCTCGTGCCCGCCGACATCGTCGGCACCCGGGTGTGGCGTCCTTCGCGTGAGGAGTTCGACATCGAGTGGGGGCCGGTGTTCGCGAACTTCGTGCTCGCCGACGAGATCAACCGTGCGCCCGCGAAGGTGCAGGCCGCACTGCTCGAGGTCATGGCCGAGCGGCACGTCTCGATCGCGGGTCAGACCCGCGACCTGCCCGATCCGTTCGTCGTGCTCGCGACCCAGAACCCGATCGAGTCGGAGGGCGTCTACGCCCTGCCCGAGGCCCAGCGGGACCGCTTCCTCATGCAGGTCGTCGTCACCCAGCCGACGTATACCGAGGAGACCGAGATCGCGCGCCGCATGAGCGTGCACCCGCCCGAAGCCCGTCCGACCCTCTCGCTCGAACGGCTCGTCGAGCTCCAGGGGCTCGCCGACGGCGTGTTCGTGCACCACGCGATCTCCGACTACGCGGTGCGGCTCGTGATGGCGACCCGTGAGCCCGACGCGTGGGGCGTGCCGGGCATCGCCGAGCATGTGGCGTTGGGCGCGGGGCCGCGAGCCACGCTCGGGTTGCTCGCCGCCACCCGGGCGCTCGCCCTCGTACGCGGTCGCCGCTTCGTCGTGCCCGAGGACGTCCGTGATGTCGCGCCGGAGGTGCTGCGGCACCGCCTGATCCTCACGTATGACGCGATGGCGACCGGGGTGACACCCGACGCGATCGTCGATCGGCTGCTTGCGAACGTCGCCGAGCCGCAGGTGACGACACGTGAGCAGCAGGGCGTGCGGGAGTCGGCGTGAATCACCGGCCCGGTGCCGCCCCGGTGATCGGTCGGGCGGCCGAGTTGGCCCGCCTCGAGTTGCTCGTCACCCGTCGGCTCGACGGGCTCCTCCACGGCGAGCTGCTCGCCCGGAGTCCCGGACCGGGGAGCGAGCCGGCCGGCTCGCGCGCGTACGGCCCGGGCGACGACGCCCGCCGCATCGACTGGAACCTCAGCGCCCGCTCGCTCGCGCCCCAGGTGCGCACCACCGATGCCGACCGCGAGCTGTCGACGTGGGTGGTGATCGACCGTTCGGCGAGCATGCGCTTCGGTACGGCCGAACGCGAGAAGGCGGAGGTGGCCTCGGCCGCTCTCGCCGCGTTCGGCTTCCTCACCGCCCGGCCCGGCAACCGCTTCGGCGTGGTAGTCGCGGGTGGCGACCATCCGGAGCGGCACGGTCCGGTGTCGGGTCGTTCGGCGCGGCTGGCGCTCCTCTCCCGGTGCTGGGACGCGCCGACGTCCGACGGACCGGCGGGTTCCGGGCTCGGCGCCGCGCTCGGCGTACTGGAGCGGGTGCCGACCCCCCGGGGGCTCGTCGTCGTGATCTCCGACTTCCTCGACGCGGGCTGGGTCCGCCCGCTCGCCCGGCTCGCGCTCGCGCACGAGGTCGTCGCGGTACACGTGGTCGACCCCCGGGAGCTGAGCCTCCCCGACGTGGGCGTCATCACGGTCGTCGATCCGGAATCGGGGCGGCTCCTCGACGTGCCGACCGACTCGCCGGGGTTGCGTGAGCGGTACGCGACCGCGGCGGCGGCGAGGCACGCCGGCATCGCCGCCGACCTGCACGGCGCGGGCGCCGACCGGGTCGAGCTCACCACCGACCGCGACTGGCTCGTCGACCTCGTCCGCTTCGTCGGTCATCGTCGGCTCGCCGGTCGGCCCCCGATCCGGCGTCCGGTCGTCCGTCGCCTCAGGAGCGTGTCGTGACCCTCCTCGCCCCGTGGTTCCTCCTCCTCGGCCTCGCCCCGCTCGCCCTCGCGGCTGCGTACGTCATCGGTCAGCGGCGCCGCCGCGAGTACGCCGTGCGCTTCACGAGCGTCGACCTCCTCGCGTCGGTCGCGCCGCGGCAGCCGGGATGGCGGCGCCACGTCTCGGCCGGGTTCGTCCTGGCGGCCGCCGCGGCCATGGTCGTCGCGCTCGCCCGGCCGGCGGTCACCGACCGGGTGCCCCGCGATCGCGGCACGGTGCTCCTCGCCATCGACACCTCGGGTTCGATGGAGGCGGTCGACGTCGCCCCGAGTCGGCTGGCCGCCGCGCAGACCGCGGCCCGCCGCTTCGTCGAGCGTCTGCCGTCGGGCATCCGGGTCGGTGTCCTCTCCTTCGATTCGGAAGCCCGGCTGCTCGCCCCACCTGCCGACGACCGGGCCCCGACCCTCGGTGCGATCGACGCCCTCGCCATCGGGGGTGGCACCGCCACCGCGGAGGCGATCGACCGGTCGCTCGTTGCCCTCGAGGCGGCGGCGCCCGCCGACCCGGCGACCGACGGCGAAGGTCCCCCCGGGGTGATCGTCCTCATGAGCGACGGTGCGCCGACGATCGGGACCGGTGCGGGAACGCCGGAGGAGTCGCTCACGGGCGCGATCGCCGACGCCGAGGATGCAGGCGTGCCGATCAACACGATCGCGTTCGGCACCGCAGCCGGGACGGTCGTGCGGGAGGGCGAGACCATCCCCGTGCCCGTCGATCCGGCGACGATGGCGCGGATCGCCGACGGGACCGACGGACGTTCGTTCACCGCGGCGTCGGGTGACGAGCTCGACGCCGTCTACGAGCAGATCCGCCGGACGGTGGGCTACGAGACCGTGACGCGCGACATCACCCGGTGGTGGCTCGCGGCCGGGCTCCTCCTGCTGCTCCTCGCGGGGGCGGCCGGAGTCCGCTGGATGCAGCGCATTCCCTGACGTCGCGTCGTTCGGGCGAACACCCGGGAACGAGCAGGGCCCGTTCGGAGCGAACGGGCCCTGCGAGCGGAGGGAGTGGGATTTGAACCCACGGTGACTTGCGCCACAATGGTTTTCGAGACCATCCGATTCGGCCGCTCTCGCATCCCTCCGTCCTCGATGTTACGGGACGGGCTCAGTCCGGTGCCCCGGCGCGGCGGGCCGCGAAGAAGTCGGTGAGCAGGGCGGCGCACTCGACGGCGCGCACTCCGGATCGCACCTCGGTCGTGTGGTTGAGGCGGGGATCGGCGGCGAAGTGGTAGCAGGTGCCGGCCGCCCCGGCCTTCGGATCGGCGGCCCCGAAGACGAGTCGCGGCACCCGGGCCGCCCAGGCTGCGCCCGCGCACATCGGGCAGGGCTCGAGCGTGACCACGAGGGCGTGGTGGTCGAGGCGCCAGTTGCCCGCGACCGTCGCCGCGGCGCGCAGGGCGAGGATCTCGGCGTGGGCGGTCGGATCGCCGTCTCGCTCACGGGTGTTGTGGGCCCGGGCGACGATCTCGCCGGAATCGAGGTCGACCACGACCGCGCCGACCGGCACGTCGCCGTGCGCGGGGGCGAGGCCCGCTTCGGCGAGGGCGGCGTCCATCCAGTGCTCGTCGGTCACGACGCGTCTCCACGGCCGAAGGGGCGGATGCGGCCCGTGATGTTCGGGCCCGGACGCGAATGATGCCAGTCGGCTCCGGACGGGCACGGGGCAGGGGGTTCCCGTTCCCGGCCGGAGCCACCGGCATCGTCGTCTCGCCGGACCCGGACCGTTGCGGGGGTGGGGGGAGCCCGGAGACGTCGTCGACACTCTGACCCCCCGACCTCGGGGTTTCCTGGGCGCGGCCGCCGAGTTGCCTGCGAGGCGGGATCAGCGGTCCCGGCGGGCCCGGTCGGCATCGATCCCGGCCGGTGCGGTGGATCCCCCGGAGGTCGTCATCGGGAGATCATGGCGGTTCCGGCGGGCGGGGTGGCGGAGGGAGTGGGATTCGAACCCACGGAAGGTTTCCCCT
>JBJSXF010000139.1:0-6758 GCA_046086225.1 Actinomycetota bacterium
CCTCTAGTCGGTGGTGTGTTTCTGGAGGGGCGTAGAGGGCGACCCGAGGGGCTGGTCTTCCTCCCGGTTCAGGGGTCGGACCGGGACAAATACAGTTGGGGTGGCCCCTGCGCTTGCGGGGGCCGCCCTCGGCGTCACCAAGCGATTCCCCGGCATCGTCGCCAACGACGACGTCACCTTCGAAGTGCGGGCCGGAGAGGTCCACGCGCTCCTCGGCGAGAACGGCGCAGGGAAGACCACGCTCTCCAACGTCCTGACCGGCCTCTACCGCCCCGACGAAGGACGACTCGAGGTCGACGGCCGAGAGACCACCTTCGACTCGCCACGCGAGGCGATCGACGCCGGGATCACCATGGTCCACCAGCACTTCCGGCTCATCCCCACCTTCACCGTGGCCGAGAACATCGTCCTCGGTTCCGATGCCCCGCGCCGCGGCCCCCTGCTCGACCTCCGGGCCGCCGAGGACCGCATCGCCATGCTCGCCGAGCGCTACTCGCTCCCGGTCGACCCGCGGGCGACCGTCTGGCAGCTCTCGGTCGGTGAGCAGCAGCGAGTCGAGATCGTGAAGGCGCTCTACCGCCGGGCCCGAGTCCTCATCATGGACGAGCCCACCGCCGTGCTCACCCCGCCCGAAGTCGAGGTGCTCGTCACCACCCTGCGCTCGATGGTGGCCGACGGGCGCAGCGTCATCTTCATCTCCCACAAGCTGGGCGAGGTGGCTGCGGTCGCCGACCGCATCACCGTGCTCCGTCACGGGCGATCGATCGCCACGGTCGACGCCGCGGGTGCCACCCGCCGGAGCCTCGCCGAGCTGATGGTCGGTCGGGAGGTCGAACGCGTCGAACGCCGCGCCGGCACGGCCGCCGTCGACGCACCGACTGTGCTCCGCCTCACCGGGCTCACCGCCGACAGCGACCGGGGCCGGGTCGCGCTCCACGGCATCGATCTCGACGTGCGGGCCGGCGAGATCGTCGGCGTCGCCGGAGTCGCCGGCAACGGGCAACGCGAGCTCGTCGAGGTGATCGCCGGCCTGCGCACCCGCACCGGCGGTCGCATCGAAGTCGGAGGCGAGACGGTGGTCCGGAACGACGCCCGCCACCCGATCCGGCTCGGCGTCTACTACGTGCCCCAGGATCGCCTCGGCACGGGCCTCGCACCCGACCTGAGCATCGCCGAGAACCTGGTGCTCAAGCGCTACCGGCACCCACCGGTGGCGCGTCCTCCGTTCATCCGGCAAGCGGTCGTGAACGCCGAGGCCGACACGCTGATGACCCGCTTCGACGTGCGAGCGGCATCGGCCGGGATCCCCACCCGGCGGCTCTCGGGCGGCAACGTGCAGAAGGTGCTCCTCGCCCGAGAGCTGTCGAGCGCGCCCCGCGTCCTCGTCGTCGCCTCGCCGACCCAGGGCCTCGACGTCGGGGCCGTGGCGACGGTGCACCGACTGCTGCTCGACGCAACCGCCGACGGTGTCGGCATCCTGCTCGTGAGCGAAGACCTCGACGAGGTCATGGCCCTCTCCGACCGGATTGCCGTGATGTACGAGGGTCACGTGCTCGCCGTGCTCGACGCCGCCGACGCAGACCTCGCCACGGTCGGCCAGCTCATGGGCGGTCACCGGGAGCCGATCGGATGATCGGTCGCCTCCCCCGGTTCCGGCTCGAAGGTCGGACCGACCTGCCCCGCTTCATCAACTGGACCGTGCCGCTCTGCTCGTTCCTCGTCGCGCTCGCAGCCGGGGCGCTGCTGCTGCTCGCCACCGGTCAGAACCCGGTCGCCACCTACCAGCGCATCGTGCAACGGGCATTCCTCGGGGCCGATGCCCTGAACGGCACACTCGTCGCCGCGACCCCGCTCCTCTTCACCGGGCTGTGCGCCGCCGTCGCCTTCCGGATCGGCTTCTTCAACATCGGCGGCGAGGGCCAGTTCTACATCGGGGCCATCGCCGGGTCGGGTGTCGCCCTGGCCCTGGGGGCAGATACGCGGGTGGCGATCGCCGTGCCGGTCATGGTCGTCGCCGGCGCCGCGGGCGGTGCCCTGTGGGCTGCCGTACCCGGAGTGCTGCGCGCCTACTTCCGGACCAACGAGATCATCACGTCGCTGATGCTCAACTACGTCGCCGGCATCCTGGCCGTCTACCTGATCTTCGAGTCCGACTCGTTCTGGCGTGACCTCGAAGGCAGCGGGAAGCTGTTCCCGAAGGGCCGGATCATCCCGGACGGGGCGTTCTGGCCCGAGTGGTCGATCGGATCGCTCGTCGTGCCGTCCGGGCTGGCGCTCGGTGCCGTCGTCGCCATCTGGATCGCCGTGCTCCAGCGGCGGACCCGTTTCGGCTACGAGATGCGGGTCGTCGGCGGCGCCCCGACCACCGCTCGCTACGCCGGGATGCGACCCGGTCGGATCATCGTCGCCGTCGCCGCGCTCTCCGGAGCCATGGCCGGACTCGGCGGCTCGGTCAGCGTCGGCAACTTCCGGCACGTGCTCGACCCCAAGGGCCTGCAACAGTCGGGCTACGGCTACGCCGGCATCGTCGTCGCGGCACTCGCCCGACTCAATCCGATCGCCGTGATCTTCGTCTCGGTGCTGATCGGCGGTATCACCAACGCCGGGTATTCGCTCCAGGGAGCCGACTTCCCATCGGGTCTGGTCGGCATTCTCGAAGGGCTGATCCTCTTCTGCACGCTCGGGGGCGAGGTGCTCGTCCGCTACCGCGTCGTGCGGGTGAGCCGCAGCCCGGCCCTCACCCCGACCGCCGAGGTGACGCCGTGAGCGTCAACGACAACCTCTTCGTCGTGATGATCGCGGCGGCGATCGCCTACGGCACGCCGCTCGTGTTCGCCGCGCTCGGAGAGATCCTCGCCGAGCGGTCCGGCGTCATCAACCTCGGGGTCGAGGGCATGATGCTGCTCGGCGCAGTGGGGGCGAGCTGGATCGCGACCGAGGTCTCGGGACCGGCCGGTGTCGTGCTGCCGGTCGCGCTGATCGTCGCCATGCTCTTCGCCGCAGCCGGAGCACTCATCCACGCGTTCCTCACGATCACGTTGCGGGTCAACCAGATCATCTCCGGCCTCGCGCTCACGATCTTCGCCGGGATCGCGGGCGTGTCGTCCTACCTCGCCGGCATCTGGGACCTCGGGCAGGGTCCGGTGCCCAACCAGTTCGACGACCTGAACCTGTTCGGACTCGCTCGCACCCCGGTGCTCGGTCCGATCCTGTTCGAGCAGACCGCGCTCACCTACCTCTCGTGGCTGGCGGTGATCGGCGTCTCGATCTACCTGTTCCGCACCCGACTCGGCCTCCAGCTGCGGGCCGTGGGCGAATCACCGCAGACCGCCGACTCGGTCGGGGTGAACGTGGTGCGCACCCGGTACGTACACGTGCTCATCGGTGGCGCCTTCGCCGGGATCGCCGGCGCCTGCTTCTCGCTCTCGATCGTGCCCCAGTGGGTGAACGGCATGACCTCGGGGCAGGGCTGGATCGCCCTCGCGCTCGTGATCTTCGGGTTCTGGCGCCCCGACCTCATGCTGGTCGGGGCCTACCTCTTCGGCGGCCTCTCCAGCCTCCGCTTCACCCTCCAGGCCCGCGGGATCGACGTACCCACCGCTCTGCTCGACGCCCTGCCGTATCTGATGACGATCGTGGTGCTCGTGGTCGTCTCGAACTCGGCGGCCCGACGCCGCCTCGGCGCACCGGCGGCACTCGGACTGCCCTACGAGCGGGAAGAGCGCTAGACGGCCGGTTCCTCGTGCACCCCCGGTCCCCCGTCGCCACTACGGTGAGGACCGACCCGGCAGCCGCGTCGACCTCCGACCGGCGGCGGACAGGAGTTCCGACCACACCATGAGCACCCTCCTCCTCGCCGCCGGGAAATCGGCCGACACCCCCGGCGCCGACATCGCCGTGGAACCGTGGATGTGGGCCGCGTTCCTCGGCCTCATCGCCGTGCTGCTCCTCGCCGATCTCTTCCTCTTCCACCGCGAAGCGCACGAGATCTCGATGCGCGAGGCAACAGTGACGAGCGTCTTCTGGATCGCTCTCGGCGTCGCCTTTTCGCTGGTCATCTGGTGGCTGCTCGGCGGGGCGGCCGCGGGCCAGTACCTCACCGGGTACATCATCGAGAAGAGCCTGTCGGTCGACAACGTGTTCGTGTGGGCGGTGATCTTCTCGTACTTCGCCGTGCCGAAGGCCTACCAGCACCGCGTGCTGTTCTGGGGCATCTTCGGCGCGCTCGTCCTCCGGGCGATCTTCGTCTTCGCCGGAGTCGCCCTCCTCGACGCCTTCGATTGGATGCTCTTCGTCTTCGGGGGCTTCCTCGTGATCACCGCCTGGCGGGTTGCCACCCACGACAACGCTGAGATTCACCCCGAACGCAACCCCGTGCTCCGGGTGATGCGCCGAGTCGTCCCGGTCACCAGCGAATACCACGGGCAGAAGTTCTGGTGGAAGGTCGACGGGCGCAGGTTCGCCACGCCTCTCTTGGTCGTCCTGGTGCTGGTCGAAGCGACAGACGTGGTCTTCGCCATCGACTCGATCCCGGCGATCCTGGCCGTGACCCGGTCGGAGTTCATCGTCTTCACCTCGAACGCCTTCGCCATCCTCGGTCTCCGTGCCCTCTACTTCTTGCTCTCGGGGGCGGCCGGGAAGCTCCGCTACCTCAACATCGGGCTGGGCGTGATCCTCGGGTATGTCGGCGTCAAGATGATCGCGTCCGAGTGGTACCACGTACCCACGATCCTGTCGCTCGGCGTCATCGCCGTGGTGCTCACGATCACGGTCGTGCTCTCGCTACGTGCCGATGCCCGCGACCACGCCGCCGCAACGAGCGGTCCCGACACCGAGGAGGCGAAGCCGTGACGGTGAACACGATCGTGGTGGCCCACGACGGATCGCCCGGGGCCGGCCGGGCGTTCGACTGGGCGGTCGGAGTGGCGCAGCAGACCGGAGCGGGAATCGTGGTGGTGCACGCCTGGTCACCGCTCGCCGATCTCGGCCGCCACCACGACCGGGCGAACTTCGCCGAGCTCCACGAGGAAGCGCTCGCTGATCTCCGTTCGTGGATTGCCGATGCCGCAGCGAGCGGTGTCACAATCGACGCCCGGGTGGTCGAGGATCTCCCCGTGGCCGGGGTCGTGCACGCCGCCCGGGAAGCCGGCGCCGACCTGATCGTGTGCGGAACCCGGGGCCGGAACCCGCTGCGAGAAATCGTGCTCGGCAGCGTCGCCCGGCAATTGCCCGAAAAGTCGCACCTTCCGGTCGCGATCATCCCGCCGGCCTGATCACACGACGCGCCCGACCCGGCGCGGTGCCGGTCAGGGGTAGACGCTCAGCGTGGAGCCGCTGCCCTCGCTCCGCCGCCGCACCTCGATGCCGACGTGGAGCTGCTGCTTCATGGCTTCGACGTGGGTGATCGCACCGACCATCCGACCCCCGGCTTGCAGGGACGACAAGGCGCCGACCGCCTGATCGAGCGCCGCGGGGTCGAGCGAGCCGAAGCCCTCGTCGACGAACAAGGCCTCGTAGACCCGGCCCGATGCGTTGCCGCCTCGGCTCACCACGTCGGCGAGTCCGAGAGCCAGGGCGAGTGACACCTGGAATTTCTCGCCGCCCGAGAGCGATCCGGTGGGCCGCTCGCGTCCGCTGTGCCCGTCGAAGATCACCAGGCCGAGTTCCTTCTCGGAGTCGCGGCGGAGCTGATAGCGGTGAGCAGTCAGGCGGGAGAGGTGAACGTTGGCGGCGTCGGCCACCAGTTCGAGTTCCCCGGCGAGCACCCAACGATCGAGCGGGGTCTTGAGCCGACCGCCTTTCCCGGCGCACGTCGCGTGGACCAGCCGGGCGGTCTCGGCCTCAGCCCGGGAGTCGGCCGATCCGGTGGCCTCGGCCTCGGCCTCGGCGAGCGCCGTGCGCCCGTTGCCGAGATGGACGCCGACCTTCGAGACGCGGTCCGCGATCGACGCGGCCTCGCCCCCGGCGACCTGTGCCCGATCCGCGAGCGCCTCGGCGTCGGGCCGCACCTCGGGAACACCGAGCCCTTCCAACTCTGCGAGTTGCGCAGTCGACGTCGTCAGACCATCGCGCCACGTTTTCACCTGCGTCGCGAGTTCTTCCTCTCGTGACCGGTCGAGCAACTCGACCCGCGCCGCCTCGGCGTCGACAAACGGGGACGCTCCCAGCACCTCTGTCAGTCGCGCGACGGCCGCACTCCGATTGATCTCGGCCTTCGCCACCGCGGCGACGGCATCCTGGTAGCGCCCGACCAGGTCACCGATTCGATCGAGGGTCGCTCCGACGCGTCTGATCCGATCGGAATCAAGCCCGACGATCGCGGCCTGAGTGTCGCTAGCGACCTTCCGCTCGGACCCCAGGCGACCGGCGAGCGCCGCCAATGCCTGCTCGACACTTCCGAACGCCTCGACTGCCAGTGACCGCTGACGGTCCGCTTCGGCGGCAGCTGCCTCGGCATCGGCGAGCGCAGCGTCCGCTGCGTCGGCGGCCAACACGGCATCTTGCGCCGCCCGCACCGCGGCATCGAGCTCTTCGAGTGACGAGTCGGCCGCCGAGCCGAGTGCTTCAGCCTTCGCCTGGATCTCGGCATGGCGGGCTGCGAGTTCGCGCTCGGCGGCGGTGCGCATTCCTCCAGCCTCCTCGACCTCCTCGTGGCGAACGAGCGGCGCCCCTTCGCCCGGAGACGCCGGCCGGGGATGATCGATTGACCCGCACACTGCGCAGGGCTCACCGGACACGAGGCCCTCGGCCAGCCGCGG